>NZ_JBSKBP010000105.1:0-5707 GCF_053714275.1 Mesorhizobium sp. Arg314
CATCTGATGCAGTTGCAGGAGAAATACAAAGATAGCGGACTTGAGGTCATCGGAGTCGCAGCTTGCGAAGACGCTCCAACCGCGGACGAGGCGCGAACCAAGTTGGACGCGTGGTTGAGCGAAAAGTTCTCGAATCTGAATTATCGGATCGCGTTCGACTTCTCAGGCGAAATGAAGAAGCTTTGGCTGGAACCCAGCTTCTCTATCGGGATTCCGACCTCGTTCGTGGTCGATCGTGACGGTCACATCGCCTTTATCGGTTATCCGATGCAACTCGATGACGTTTTACCGAAAGTGATCAACGGCAGCTGGCGTACCAGCGATGAAGCGAAGGCCGGCGATGCGAAGTGGATTGCCGAAAACGAACCCATAGCGCGCGAACAAGCCTTGAAGAAGCCGATCCTCGAGAAATTTCGGGCGGCGCGGAAGACGCAGGATTGGAAGACGGCGCTCTCGGCCATCGAAGAGGGCGTCGCCTTGTTGCCGGACAACGTCAGTTTGCGCGTGATTCATGCCAATCTGCTGCTTCACGAGATGCGCGACATGCGGGCTGGCTTGCCGGTCATGCAGCTTTTGGTTCGCGACGCGGTCGCCAAAAACTCCGATGAGTGGCTGGTTCAGGTGCTAGACCAACTCTTCCAACCGGGGACGGACAATTCGCATATTCCGTCTGCCGAGCGCTTCGCGATGGGCAAGGAGCTGTCCGAACACATCTTGGCGCTGCCCCTCCCACTAGACGACGATGTCCTCACATTCATCCGTTATCGGGTCGTCGCTCAGTATTTTTACGAGAGCGGCAACAAGGATCGCGCGATCGAGTTGGTCGAGGTTGCAATGAAGTCGTTGGGCGATTCAGAGTTCAGCTCGCAGTTGCTGCAGACCCTGGCCAACTACAAGGGTGAGAAGGTTTGTTTCGGCGATCTCTGTGCGGTTCCACAAAAGGATTTCCCGAATGTCAAAGCGCAGGCGGCGGAAGACAAACCTAAAAAGGGATGACATGTCGCAAATGCTTTACCCTCACCAAGGGGGACGTCCTGGCGCCATGGCGCCGGCGTTCGCGGCCAATGACACGCAGGCCGACATTAAGCGCCAGCAGGTGGGTCATGGTTTTACGACGCTGCCGCAGGCCGGCTGCGACCAGGAGGCTGCCAAGCCACGGCTGATGTTGCAGCGGGCCGATGTCTTCCCAGGCGTCCCAGAGCATCGCAGCAGCAAGAACGGGCGGAAGGTTCGCGGTGCGATCAGACAGGCTACGCCAATCGTCGAGACGGGCGGTCTCATCCCAATCCGGATCGTAGACCAACGGATCTCGTTCCAGCGTCGGATTCAGCCGAGACGGCTGCTCGACCGCCACGCCCTTGAGAACCGCGCTCGAGCGCGCCAGCACCGCATCGATGGCCGCGAACTCCTCGGCCAGCGGATCCGGCTCGTCCGCCTCGCTTGGCTCGCGGTCCTGCCGCGAGGGCGCAGCCGCCTCCCCATCCCAAACATTTGCCGCCGCCGCGGTGCCGCCGCCGCGGTTCCGCCGCCGCGGCCAGTCAGCTGCCGCAATCCCTCCCGGCCGAGCGCCCAGTCGGGCGCGTTGCCAAAAATCTGCCGGCGAGTGCGCAGGACCGCGTGCGCACGGTGAGTTCGTGCGTGGGTGCGCGGATGTCCATGTGCGCGTCATGCAGGACGAGGTCCTCGACGTGGACAAGCTGACCGTCCAGCCACAGCGTGGCGGCCGCATCGTGGAAGTGAAACCGCTCGACAAAACCGTCGCGCACCGGTGAGCGGGCAAGTCGCTCGTCGAGGCGAGCGACGGCGTCTTCGGCCGTGACCAGCGGCCCAGCGAGCTCTGCCCGCGGTATTGCCTTCGTCAGGTCGCTATGGATCGTCATCGCGCGTCGGCTCCCTCAATTGACAAGCACCACGTTGCCGAGCGCCGTCCCAGGCTTGGCTCGCTTGCCTCTTGCGAGCGGCCGAGCTTGCGCAGCATGATTGCCGCCGGGACCCGCCACGCGAGGTATTCGGTTTGGTCCTCGGCAAGGACGCGGACAAACTCCTGATACCTCCGTGGGTGGGCGATTTGCAGCCGAAGCGCAGCTCGGGGCAGAGGGCCCTGGCGGCGACGAGGACATCGCGAAGTTTGCCGGGCAGCTCGGGCTCAAACAGATCCGGCGCCACCCGCACGACGGCGCCCGGCTGCATGGTCAATGCGCCACTCCCCCCAGAATCTAGCTCGCTCGCGGATCGCCTATGCGGCGGAAGCAGGTCCGATCGCGAGCCTCCGATCGCCTGATCGCCCCGCCAACGATCGCCACCGGCACGTGACGCTTTCTTTCTGGCCGAATACAATTGTCGCGGGGGAGAAGCGCGTCGAATTGTGAGCCTCCGCTCCCCTGAGTGCCGTCCTCAGCGCTATCGGCTCCCAATGCTGGAATGTGCAAGCTCCCACATCGATCAATGCGTGTCATAATCCACCTCCAGCAGAAGGCACTCATGGGCAGAGATTCCGGAACTTCTCACGACCTGGCTACAAACATGCTCGTGACGAAAGCCTGCCTGGCGGTCAGCCGAAATTCGGCGAAATATACGGTCGCGAAATCAGCTACAGCAGCATAGAGTTGGATCGGGAAATGACATTGGTTGCCTGAACACGGCATAGAAGCCGGGAACAGGGGAGACCATGGCGAACAGCCCAGAGTTCAACGCGAAAGTTGCGCTTGCTGGGCCCGCGGCGAGCGAACGCTTGGAGACGTGAAGACGCTGCACGCGAAGATCGGGGAACTGACACTGGAGGACGATTTTTTAGAGGGGGGCGCTCAACAAAGCCGGGCTCTTGAGCGCTAAGGGCGATCCAGGGCAGCGTCGATTATCTGCCGCGAGCTCTCTCGGCCGCCGATCTTGTGCTGGGCGGCGCCAAAGCCTTCCGCTACGCAACGGGATGGGGATGAAGCCATCGACGTCTTTAGTGGCAGCGCCGACCCAGTTCGGGAGGCTGGGATAGCCTTCGGAAGCTGCAAAGGCGCCGTCGCATGACCCTCTGCGTCTTGGCGCTACGATCACGTCGCGCACTGTCGCAGGCAAGGACGCGTGCAGCTATCAGCACCAACGCAACCACATCAGGGACCGTGGCCGCTTTGGCGCGTCGGCTTAAAAAACGAGTGCTCGCCGCGAAAGCGGCGGGCACTCATACAGGTCTAGAAATGATGTGGGCGTCAGGGGCACAGCAGACGGCGAACGCCGCAATTAACCCTCCCTATGGCCAATCGTGAGTTCTCATTGCCAACGTATTGATCAAAGACGTCTTCTGGAGAACCACTCCTGCTTTTTATCTTTGATCCATGTTGATTACTCCGTGTGCTCGACGACGAACCAACATTTGGATAGCCGTGCGCCGAGGCCAAAGTCGTGAAAGGGAAAGCTGCTGCTGCAAGGGTGCGAGTCATTGATCTTCTCCGTCTATCGGGATGGGATGTTCATTTTGACAGAAGTGAGATGCGTACGGGTCCGGGAGGGATTGTTCGGGATGAGGGCGACAGCCCCCTGTTGGCGATGGCCGTGCGCACACGCTCGCTGTCTTGGGCTGTATCGACATTTCCGGAACTGGCGCTGAGGAGGCAAGTTGGACCGAGACAAGGACGGTATCCCCAGCGAATCGGTTTGCTGGGGAAAGCTCGTTCGTCGCCTGTGACTTGGCGACCGGCTCGGGCTGCCGGCTTTTTGAACTCGCGGTAAAGGCGTTGTAGAGAGCCGGTCGCGGAGGCAACCGGCGGCTGGCAATCAACCTATCACCAAACTCATGCGATCACGGCGCTGGCCGGGGTGTCGTGGCAACGCTCGGCGGCAGTGTCGGGTAAGTCACCTGCGGCTGATCTCCGGTCAGTGTCCGCAAGAATGCGATGATATTGAAGACTTCCTCAGGGCCCAGTTGGATGCCAAGCTGGGTTTTGCCCATCACCGCCACGGCCTGCTCTAGGTCCCACGCACGGCCGCTATGGAAATATGGGGCGGTGAGTGCGACGTTTCTCAACGTCGGGACCTTGAAGACATACTCGTCATCCACCTTACGTGTCACCTGGAAGCGACCTTTATCGTCGGGCGGCATGAAGTCCCGGCCGGGCTTCTCGACCACGCCAAAAGCAGCGTACATGCCGCCGCCGACATTGATGCCGCTATGGCAAGAGGAGCACCCCCTATCGATGAAAAGCCTGAGGCCTTTCTTCTCTTCAACGGTGAGCGCGCTTTCGTCACCCTCGAGATATCGATCGAACGGCGCATTGGGTGTGGTCAGCGTCGCCTCGAACGCGGCAATCGCCTTCCCGATGTTGTGGTAGTCGAGAGGATCGATTTCATCTGGGAAGGCTTTGCGGAATGCCTCCACATAGCCCGGAATGCCCTTGAGCTGGTCGACGGCGTGCTCAGGGGTGCTTCCCATCTCGATCGGGTTTGCGATGGGCCCACCGGCCTGCTCCGTCAGGTCTACTGCCCTACCGTCCCAAAACTGAGAGGCATTGAACACTGAATTGAGCACAGTTGGCGCGTTGCGGCGCCGCGCTGCCAATTAAAGCCAATTGAGGTGGGGCGGCCATCGGCGCCGCCCCGCCCAATTTGATGGCAGGTGTTGCAGCTGATGTTGTGCGCCTCCGAAAGTCGCGGCTCGAAATACAGCATCCTGCCCAGTTCGACCTTCTCTGCAGTCGCCGGATTGCCCTCAAGGGCAGGCGGGTCCTTGGGAACGGGGCTGAACAGCGATTTTGCTGTGTCGAGCAGATTGTCCTGACCCATCGCCATGGAGGTGAGCAGACAAGAGCCGAGTGCGGCAAACCGAAAGTTCCACCTAGTTGCCAAAGAAGCCTCTCCTTTCAAATCCAAGACTGTGCGCCAAATGAGCGGCTTCCCGTTACCACCGGGGCGCGTCCTCGGCAGTGAGAGGAGCAAAAATCGAGCCAGAGGAAAGGCATTCTCAGTCGTGCGCCAGTAGCGAGCTTGGCACAGGCGCCGCTCTCACTTTCGAGGACTTGACCGAGGTGCTGCATTTCGCCCTCGGCAATCGCCGGATCTGGCTCAACCACCAGGGCGTGCTGATGCGTGCTGGGCTGCATGCGTGTACGATACAGGCCTGGACGGTCGTCGGCGGAAAGGCGGCGCCGATCGCCTCGGGGTAGCCCTTGAGGCTGTCGACGACAGCGATCAGGATGTCGGCTACGCCACGGTTCTTCAACTCGTTCATAACGGGCAGCCAGAACTTGGCGCCTTCGGTCTGCTCGATCCAGATGCCGAGGATCTCCTTGGCGCCATCGGGCAGGATGCCGAGGGCGATGTAGGTCGCCTTGTTGCGAACGAACCCTTCGTCTCTGATCTTGACCCGGATCACATCGAAGAAGACGAGCCGATAGCAGATCTCCAGCGGCCGGTTCTGCCACTCGGCCACTTCCTCCAGGACCGCGTCGGTGACGGCCGAGATCAGATCCGGCGACACGTCGATGCCGTAGAGCTCTTCCAGATGGCCGCGGATCTCGCGCACGCTCATGCCGCGCGCATACATCGAGACGATCTTGGCGTCGAAGTCGGGAAAGCGGCGCTGGTACCTGGCGATCAGCTTCGGATCGAAGGTTCCCGCACACCACCGAGGACAGTTATCCAGTGCGCCGGCGCGCTCCGCTCAGTCATTGTTTCCTTACCATTGTCGGTAAAGAAGAATGTCGTTCTGCCTTCCTGATTG
>NZ_JBSKBP010000106.1:0-5586 GCF_053714275.1 Mesorhizobium sp. Arg314
CTCGATATCGACGCCCAAGCGGCCATGAAGTATCTCAGGGAAGAGGATGCGGGCTTCTTCGACTGAACCTTTCCTCCGGCCTGCAGACGCGAACCATTTACGCTGACTATCGCCCGGTCGATGGCCTCTTCCCTCGCACCGCCTGCGGCCACGCCGATCGCGGACGGCTGGGGTTCGTGTTGGAAGCGCTCTAAATTGCTTGATGTGACCGCGCCGGAGCGTCTAACTACCTTAGACTTGCGGTCGCGGAACATAGTAGCCGCCGCCGTTCTTTGCTGCCGCCGGCGGCTGCTGCAACACCCGCAACGGCAATGCCAGTCGCGACGGCGTTGTCTGCCTGTATCAGCCTGGTGCATTTGTCGGCCGTTGCGCCGCGTCGAACTAAAAGCGCCGCAACTCGATTTCGATATTGCTCGTCGGAGCCGCTGGCGAGCGCATGACAAAGCGCGTTGGTGTCCAATGTTGCCAATTGGGCGTCTGAGATATTCGTGCTTGTTGAACAGCCAGCCAGGAACAGAGCCGCGCCTGAAATAACTCCCATCGCCTCCATTGATGGATCCCCCCGGAAAATACTGAGAGTATGCCCCGGACGCATTCCTCGGCCTCCTGCAAGGACGCAATTTCGGCAAGCAGATCGTGCGGGTCTCATCATGACCGTGACAGCCATCTTTCAAGGCTGGCGGCGGCGAAGCCATGTCGTTGTGGCCCGAACGCGATCGTCTTCGCCGGGAACCGAAAATTTTCCATAGGCTGACAGCGCCGGTTCCGAGGGGGTGCGTTCTGACCAAAGGAGCGACACCGCGCGACAACAAGGGTAATTCGACCCTGCCTGGCGAAAAACGAATCCGTATTTTCAGGCGAACTCGCAACTTCTTTCCTCTACTAGTTTTATAGATTTACCTAGCCTCAACCCATTCAACCTGCGTAAGCGCCGTTTCCGGCAACAATCGAATGGGAGCGACCATGTTCAGCCTGACAAGACGTGTCTTTGGCATCGGCCTTTTTGCGCTTGCCGCAACCGCATCCCTCGGCGCTCAGGCGCAAGAGCTGAAGCAATTCAACATCGGCTACCAGAAAACCGGGCTGCCGGTTATCGCCAGGCAGCAGCAGATCATCGAGAAGGCGCTGGCCGATAAGGGTGTCACAGTCAAATGGGTGGAGTTCACCGCCGGCCCGCCGTTGGTCGAAGCCCTGAACGCCGGCGCCATCGATGTCGGCTGGACGGGCGACGCGCCGCCGATCTTCGGCCAGTCCGCCGGCGCCAATATCGTCTATGCCGCGGCGCTGCCGTCCAATGGCGACGGCGAGGCGATCTTCGTCAAGCCGGCTTCGCCGATCCAGTCGCTTGCCGACCTCAAGGGCAAACGCATCGGCGTCGGCAAGGGCACCAGCGCCCACAATCTGCTGGTCGCCGCCCTCGAAAAGGCAGGCATTCCGTTCGACCAGATCACGCCGGTCTATCTCGGCCCGCCCGACGCGGCGGCCGCCTTCGCCAGCGACCAGATCGATGCCTGGGCGGTGTGGGATCCGTTCTTCGCCATCGCCGAGACGCGTTACCAGCCGCGCGTGCTTGCCCGCTCCAGCGACGTGCTCAAGGTCAACACCTATTTCCTCGCCAACAAGGACTTCGCCAAGGCACATCCCGATTTCGTCTCGACGACGATCGCATCGCTCGGCGACGCCGCGAAATGGGCGGACCAGAACCGCGACAAGGTGGCCGAGGCGCTGCATGAAGTGACCGGCGTGCCGCTCGACGCGCAGACGATCGCCGCCAACCGATCCAAGTTCGGCATCTACCCGATCACCGACGAGATCGTCGCCGGCCAGCAGGCGACGGCCGACCGCTTCTTCAAGCTTGGGCTGATCCCGAAAGCGGTGCGCATATCCGACGCCGTCTGGACCGCGCCGGGCAACTGATTTCCTTCCACGGCGCCGGGCGGCGAACGCCCGGCGCCGCCCTCGACCGTCTTTGCCCGGGTGTCAGCCATGACCGCATCACCAAGCCCGCTCGATTTCTTCTGGTTCATCCCGACGCATGGCGACGGTTCCTACCTCGGTACCGAGAAGCAGCAGCGTCCGCCCGAATTCGGCTACTTCAAGGAGATCGCGCAGGCGGTCGACCGGCTGGGTTTCCCCGGCGTGCTTTTGCCCACCGGGCAGAACTGCGAGGATTCCTGGATCACCGCCACGGGCCTCGCAACGCTGACCGAAAGGCTGAAATTCCTTGTCGCGCTGAGACCCGGCGTGACGCTGCCGACCTTCGCGGCGCGCCAGACCGCGGCACTCGACCGGCTGAGCAACGGCCGCCTGCTGCTCAATGTCGTGGTCGGCGGCAATCCGACCGAGCTTGCCGGCGACGGTGTGTTTCTGCCGCATGACGAGCGCTATGCCCAGGCACATGAATTCCTCACCATCTGGCGGGGACTGGTGTCCGGCGAGCGGGTGAATTTCGAAGGCAAATATTACCGTATCGAGGACGGCCGCCTCGATCTGTTGCCGCTGCAGGAGAGGCCGCCGCTCTATTTCGGCGGCTCCTCCGACGCCGGACAGGAGCTCGCGGCCGACCTCGTCGACATGTATCTCACCTGGGGCGAGCCGCCGGCGCAGGTTGCGGGCAAGATCACCTCGGCGCGCGAGAAGGCGGCGCGGCGCGGCCGCAGACTGCGCTTCGGCATCAGGCTGCATTTCATCGTGCGCGAGACCGAGGACGAGGCCTGGCGCGCCGCCGAGCGGCTGATCAGCCATGTCACCGACGCGCAGATCGAGAACGCCCAGGCGCGTTTCCTCAAGGAGATGGACTCGGTCGGGCAGCGGCGCATGGCCGAACTGCATGGCGGCCGGCGCGACCGGCTCGTCGTCTCGCCAAACCTCTGGGCCGGCGTCGGCCTGGTGCGCGGCGGCGCCGGCACGGCGCTGGTCGGCACGCCCGAGCAGATCGTCGAGCGCATCGGCGAATACCAGGCGATCGGCATCGACACCATCATCGGCTCCGGCTACCCGCATCTCGAGGAGGCCTACCGCGTCGCCGAGCTCTTGTTCCCGCGGCTCGGCCTCGGCACGCAGCGGCAGCGGGCACACAAGGATATCGCTAACGAATTCTCGGTCGGCTTCCACGGCGCCGGCCGCCTGCAGGCGGCGTCATGAGCCTGGCCGCTCGCCTTGCCCGCAACGGCACCGCCGGCTGGCTGCTGCCCGCGGCAATCATCGCGGGTTGGGAGATCGCCAGCCGCGCGGGCTTGATCCCGGCCGATGTGCTGCCGGCGCCGAGCGCGGTGGCGGAAGCCTTCTGGCGGCTGACGCTGTCCGGTGAATTGATCCGCAACATCGGCGTTTCGACCCTGCGTGCGCTTTCGGGCTTCGCCATCGGCGGCGCGATCGGCTTCGCGCTCGGCCTCGCCAATGGGCTCTCGACGCTCAGCCGCGGCTTGACCGACACGACGCTGCAGATGATCCGCAATATACCGCATCTGGCGCTGATCCCGCTGGTCATCCTGTGGTTCGGCATCGACGAGGAGGCGAAGCTCTTCCTGGTGGCGCTCGGCGTCTTCTTCCCGATCTACGTCAACACGCTGCTCGGCATTCAGACCGTCGATCCGCAGCTCATTGAGATGGGCCGGGTCTACGGCATGGACAGCCGCGCGCTGTTCTTCCGGGTAATCCTGCCCGGCGCGCTGCCTTCAATCTTCGTCGGCCTGCGTTATGCGCTGGGCATTATGTGGCTGACGCTGATCGTCGCCGAGACGATCGCAGCCAGCTCGGGTCTCGGCTACATGGCCATGCAGGCGCGCGAATTCCTTTTGATCGACGTCGTCGTGCTGTCGATCCTGATCTACGCGCTGCTCGGCAAGCTCGCCGACAGCCTTGCCCGCCTGCTCGAGCGGCTGTCGCTCGGCTGGCATCCCGCTTTCCAGAGCCGATGAGGTCTTCGATGACGGCCGCAAGCCTCACCGCTGCCCGCTCCTTCGCCCCGGCGCCGTCCCGGCCGATCGGCACCGTCGAGGGCCGGCGGGCCTTCGCCTTCAAGGGGGCGGGGAAACGCTTCGGCGACAAGACCGTGCTCGACGGCATCGACCTTGACGTGCCAGCCGGACAGTTTCTGGCGGTCATCGGCAAGAGCGGTTGCGGCAAGAGCACGCTGCTTCGGCTGCTCGCCGGGCTCGATCGGCCAACCAGCGGTTCGCTGACGCTCGGCGCCGCGGAGGAAGGCCACAGCCGTACGCGCTTCATGTTCCAGGAGCCCAGGCTCTTGCCTTGGGCAAGCGTGGTGAGGAATATTGAGGTCGGGCTTACCGGCATCGCCGCCGGCGAGGAGGCGCGGCGGCGCGCGCTTGCCATGCTTGGCGCGGTCGGGCTCGCCGACCGGGCCGACGAATGGCCCTCGGTGCTTTCCGGCGGCCAGAAGCAGCGCGTGGCGCTAGCCCGTGCATTGGTCGGCCATCCGCAGATCCTCGCGCTGGACGAGCCGCTCGGCGCGCTCGACGCGCTCACCCGCATCGAGATGCAGCAACTGCTGGAGCGCATCTGGCTCGACCAGAAATTCACCGCGGTGCTAGTGACGCATGATGTGGCGGAGGCCGTCGCGCTTGCGGACCGGGTGGTGGTGATCAGCGACGGGCGGATTGCGCTGGACATAAATGTGCCCGTGGCCCGTCCACGCCGACGCGGCTCGGCCGAACTGGCCAGCCTGGAAGGCGAAATCCTGGACACGCTTCTCGGCTAGATGAGAGCGTCGTCCTGGGCCCGTACTTTCGAGATCCGACGATGCAGGGCGCAGCAAAGTGCCTCATGATAGACCTACAGGCCGGCGTTACGTCGCCCGGAAGCAGACCGTAATGCGATGACGCTCAACTCGGTGGGTTGGGAGCGCTGCCATTCCGCATGAAAACCAGGTGTGTTCGATAAAGAAATTCCAGGGTCCAGCCCCGAAATAGAAGATACAATCTCTACAGGATAACTAGACTTATGCTTGATGAAGTCGTGGGCTAGCGCCTCAGCGCCTGCTGTCACAAACTGGGTTTAGTCTCTTGAGAAGAACAGCCATGACTGCCGAAATTCCCGATCGCATCAAGGTGCTGTGGTTCCTGCCGACCCATGGCGACAGCCGCTATCTCGGCACATCGGAAGGGGGCAGGGCGGTCGATGTCGACTATCTGACCCAGGTGGCGCAGGCGGCGGATACGCTTGGCTATTATGGCGTGCTCTTGCCGACCGGAAGATCGTGCGAGGATTCCTGGGTCGTCGCCTCGGCGCTGGCGCCGCTTACGAAACGGCTCCGGTTCCTCGTCGCGGTGCGGCCCGGCCTACAGTCCCCCACATTAGCGGCGCGCATGACGGCGACGCTCGACCGCATTTCCAATGGGCGGCTGCTGATCAACGTCGTCACCGGCGGCGATCCGCTGGAGAACAAGGGCGACGGCATCTTCCTGTCGCATGCCGAGCGCTATGAGGTGACGCAGGAGTTCCTGCAGGTCTACAAGCGCCTGCTGGGCGGCGAGGCAGTCGAGCATTGGGGCAAGCATTTCCGCATCGAGGATGGCCGCCTCCTGTTCCCGCCGGTACAGACGCCCTATCCACCGCTCTATTTCG
>NZ_JBSKBP010000107.1:0-5393 GCF_053714275.1 Mesorhizobium sp. Arg314
GCGTGACATTGAGCTCGCTCGCCGCCCTCTTGAAACTCAAGGTACGGGCAGCCGCTTCGAAAACAAACAGGGAATGGTTCGAGGGCGCACAAAACTGCGAAGCTTGGACATGAAGCAGGTCTATATCAAATGCAATCTTTTCCGTCTACGAGCCCCAGGATTGGTAGTCTAACGAATCTAGCTCCAAGGGCGACGCCACATTGTACACACATCCAGCGAGTTTTCAGTGAATTCATTCAACGGAGCTGTCCCCCAAAAGCGGATCGTCGTTGAGCCACCTCATCCCGAACCGACTGTCTGTGGCTGGTACACCGCATCTGGCCCGGAGTTGCCTCTGTTACTGCAAAAAGGCGACGTTGACTGTGACTGCCTGGTCATCGGCGGCGGCTGGATGGGGTTGCACGCGGCTCGTCGATACGCCGAACTCAATCCAGATTCGTCAGTGGTCCTAGTGGATGCGGGCCGTATCGGAAACAACGCATCCGGACGCTGCATGGGTTTCGTCATCGACCTTGCCCACAACCCACGAAAGCAGGATTTCGTGGAGGACATCAAGGGTAACAAGGAAGAGCTCTTCGTCAATCTGGACGGGATCTCCTATATCCGGAGCGCCGTGGAGGAACACGGCGTAGATTGCGACTGGGATCCGCAGGGAAAGTACCACAGCGCGGCGACCGCACACGGGGTCGAAGATTTAAGGCGATTCTCTAAGGCGCTGGACACGCTCGCGCAGAGCTATAGCTGGGTCGAGACCGACGAAATCCGAGCTATCACCGGCAGCAGCCATTATCTTAAGGCCCTGCACCACCCCGGCACCATTCTCCTCCAGCCCGCGAAATATCTCAAAAACGCCACCAGGAGCCTACCGGCGAACGTCACCGTTAACGAGGATACCCCTATCGTGGCGGTGCAATTCGGCCTGCCTAAGCATGTTTTCGAAACGCCCACGGGAACGATCAGGGCTTCGAAGGTCATCATCTGTGCGTCGGGCTACCTTACCAAATTCGGCTTCTTCAAGGACCGGGCGATCCCACTTTACACGTTTGCGAGCATGACGAGGCAGCTCACCGAAAACGAGCTTGCCCAGGTGGGCGACAGGCCAGCCTACGGGCTCATTCCGGCCAACAGCTTCGGCACGACTGTCCGGCGAACGATGGACAACCGGCTGTTCCTTCGCAACGTCTATTCCTACGCCACCGATTTCAAGACGACGAAGCTTGATGTAGAAAGGGCCAGGGTGCAACAACAAATCGCCTTCGACCGACGCTGGCCAGGGCTTTCATCGTTCGGGTTCGAGGCCAGTTGGGGCGGTCTTCTTACGCTTGCGCAAAACGGCGGAATGGTCTTCGGCGAACTGGAACGCAACGTCTACGGGGCAGCATTCTGTAACGGAACGGGTGTCGCGAGGGGAGCCGCTTTTGGCAAGGCTGTCGCCGAGCTGGCAGCTGAGCGATCGTCACCCGTGATCGATATCCTGAAAAGGCGGGCGAGCCCGAGCAAGCTCTATCCCAAAGCTGTAACTGCAATGGGTGTCCGCATTGTAACCGCGGTCCGCTTCAGACAGGCCGGCGCTGAGGTCTAGCACCATCAATCGCGGCGGATATGAAGAGTATTTGGATGGCGCCGGCCACCGCGCATGCGAAGAGCTGAGGCCTGATAAGAGCTCGGCGCTGTAGCTCAGGATTGCCGGCCGCGCCACGTCCGCCATTTGCTCTATGTCCGATGCTCTTGGACTGTGAACGCAACGGCCCCCACAATCCTGACCGTGCGGGGACATAGGGTGCATTTATATCGTCGAACAATTTTTTCATAGTTCAGCGATCTCTAATCGTCACGTAAGTTTGCATCAACGATCAACGGACAGGCGTCGTGTAGTTGGCAAGCGGATGGATATCTCAGCATGCCCTCGTGTGCCACCGCTGGCAATATTGCCCCCGGCTCGGGACAAGGCATCTGACCTATGGAGCCCATCGGCGACGAATCAGAGGCTGTGGCGTAGGCGGTTGAATTGGGGTCGGTAGGCTAGCTCCATAGAATCAACCATAAACTTGGAGGTTCAAATGGGATTTTTTAACAGGCTGGGCAAGCCTATGCCCCAAATATTCGACAGGCTAGCCAAAGAGACAAAGTCAGGTGGAATGGACCGGCGCGAATTCCTGGCGCTTGCCTCAATCTTCGGCGCTTCGACAGCTGTGGCGTACTCTATGATTGGCGTCGTTCCGGCCGCCCGTGCCGAAGAAACGGGAAAGAAGGGCGGAACATTACGAATTGCCATGCGCGTCGATGGTGCCAAAGATCCTCGAGTAAGTGATTATCCGGAAATCGGCAACATTTCCCGCCAATTCCTAGACCCACTGGTCAAGTACACCAGAAAATACACATTCGAACCCTGGTTGTTGGAGAGCTGGGAGGCGAACGACGATGCGACAGGATATGTTCTACACGTCCGCAAGGATGTCAAATGGAACAACGGTGACGTTTTTACCGCAGATGACGTGATGTTTAACTTGCGGCGGTGGTGCGAAAAGGATGTGCCCGGGAACTCCATGGCCGCGCGCCTGGCGACGTTGATCGATGAAAAGACAGGCAAGGCGAAAGAAGGCGCCATCACAAAGACCGACGAGCATACGATTAAACTGACGCTGTCCAAGCCTGACGTCACAATCATCGCCGGCTTTGCCGATTACCCCGCCTTGGTGGTCCACCGTGATTTTGAAAAGAACGGCTCAAATTTGGTTACCCATCCAGTTGGTACGGGGCCGTTTGAACTGGTTTCATGGGACGTGGGCCAAAAGGCCGTCCTGAAGCGACGTACAAACGGGGCATGGTGGGGTGGTGAACCGTACTTGAATGAAGTTCAGTTCATTGATTACGGCACCGACACTTCTCTTCTTCAGAGCGCCTTCGAGTCAAATGAGATCGACACAAATTACCAGACGTTCGCGAATAACATTGACGCGTGCGACGCTCTCGGTCTCGTCAAATCTGAGGCAAAGACGGCGACAACGATCGTGTGCCGGACGAAGGTTACAACTAAGCCATACGATGACCAGCGAGTTCGCAATGCCCTACAACTTGCTGTCGAGAATGGCACTATCCTGCAAATTGGCTACAATGGCCGTGGTACTGTTGCCGCCAACTATCATGTAGCGCCAATACACCCGGAGTATTATCCGCTCCCGGAAAAGAAGCGAGATGTCCAGGCTGCAAAGCAACTCATGACCGAGGCCGGCCAGATGGAATTCGAGCACGAAATTTTCGGCCCGGATGTCGATTGGCTGAAAGACTCGGCCGACGCAATTGCGCAGCAGCTCCGCGAGGCCGGCTTCAAGGTGAAGCGGACAGTTCTTCCAAGTAGCACTTTTTATAACGATTGGATGAAATACCCCCTTTCAGCCACGAACTGGAATATGCGGCCGCTTGGCGTTCAGGTCTTGGCGCTCGCCTATCGAAGTGGTGCTGAATGGAACGAGTCCTCCTGGTCAAACCCGGAATTTGACAAGCTCCTGGACCAGGCGCTAACCGTCCCGGATCCCGAGAAGCGCAAACAACTCATGAAGGACATCGAAACGCTTCTGCAGGATTCCGGCGTTCTCATCCAGCCCTATTGGCTGTCCGTGTTTCATCATTCGACCAAGCAGGTAAAGGGCTACGAGATGCACCCGACATTTGATGTCGACCTCGCAAAGGTTTGGCTCGATCAAACTGGCTGATATTGCTCTTCACAATTGAGCGGCTTGCCAGCAGGGCAAAGCCGCTCGAAGTCCTAGTTCAGCTGGCACAATTACCCGTGGAAGGTAGGGTAGCGATGATCACGTGGTTCAAGACCTAATCCCTAGGCCACCCAGCGTTTGGTCCAGTAACTTTCCCGGCAGTTTGGCTAGAGGCGGAGATTTTAGCATTTTCGAGTCCGGCGCCGGGTGCGCTGTCGAAGATGGGCTCGCGCTCTGTGACTCTTCAACCCTTCCGGGCAGCCGGGGCGAGGTTCCATTTCACTACCTATGCCCGTCGTCGGACATTGGATTGCTGACGGAACGAAATCACATGACTTTGAAACACTCCAGAAGTCTGGGAATTTCGGGACGCGTGTAGCGTGTATGTCCTTGAGAGGGATAGGGACGCCCTGCTAATCGACACAGGTTCCGATACTGTCATGCGGCACCTTGCTGAGATTGGGGTCGACCGAGTTAACTGGGTTTTACACACACATCACCACAGAGATCAATGTTGGGGAACAAAAGGCGTTCAGAATACAGGTGCAAAGTTAGCTGTTCCGAAATTTGAGAAGCACCTGTTCGATAACGTCGAAGCTTACTGGCAAGCCAGAGTAATCTACGACAACTACAACAACATGAATACGTTCTTCTCATTGGGCGACAACATTGCGGCAGACGCAGCCCTGGAAGAGTATAGTAATTTCGTTTGGACAGAGTATGAAATATTCGTCCTTCCAGCCAAAGGCCACACTTACGGTATGGTCAGCCTGGTCACGCGCGTAAATGGTCAGAAGGTCGCCTTTACGGGAGATTTGATGACCCCGGGTGGGAATCTCAATCAGCTGCATGCAATGGAGTATGCCTACGGCGATCTGGCCGGCGTCGAATTCACGATGCAATCCATCCTTGCCTTAAAGAAGGAGAATGTTTCGATCGCCTACCCTTCTCATGGAGGGGCAATCAGCGATGTCAGAGCGGATATCGAAAGGCTCGAACGAAAGCTCGAACAGCTTGCGAATATCGGCCGGCTTTTCACATCCGGATGGAATACGGGTTCGAGGATTGGAACACGTTGCGCGAAAGCAAGCTGGAGCGCATTTCGGATCACCTGCTTTGGGCAGGCCCATACACCTGCTCGAACTTTTACATCGTGCTTAGCGGAAGCGGGCATGCGATGTTGATTGATTACGGATTGTCATCACCAGCACACCTGCATTTCGGCAATGATCACGGCGCCATGCAAGCCCTCCGGTTTATCGAACATCATATTGACCAACTCCGGGACGATTACGGCGTGCAGCAGATCGAACTGGTTGTTCCCACTCACGTTCACGACGACCATATCTGCGGGATTCCGTTTCTTCAGCGAAAATTCGACACGCAATGCTGGGCTCTCGACTGTGTCGCCGAAGTCATCGCGAATCCATCTGCCTGGGCCAGCACGCCATGCTGCTTTCATAAACCTATCGAAGTGGACAGGGCCCTGCGCGATGGGGAGACGTTTCACTGGAGGGGGTTTGACTTCCGAATTCACTACGCCCCGGGTCAAACCGAATTCCACTCGATGATTTTCGCGCAGATTGACGGCAGGAGGGTGCTCTTTAGTCGCCCGTGAACAATGAAGCGCGTCAGGCGGCGCGTGGTTTCGGCTGGCATTGAAGCGCGGCGATGAGCAGG
>NZ_JBSKBP010000108.1:0-5323 GCF_053714275.1 Mesorhizobium sp. Arg314
ATGAGGCGGAGACCTATTTTCTCTTTCGCCGGGCCTGCCCGGACTGCTACACGTTCCGGCCGGTGAAGGACTACACGGCACGCCGGATCCGAACCGTCTTCGGCTTGGTGAAGGTTCGCAATTCGCGCTGGATGCTGTGTCGGGATTGCCATCTGGGCATGACCGCTGCGTTCGCGCCGCTGAACGATATTTGTCCCGATCGCGCCACGCCGGAGTTGATGGAGCTGACGGCGCGGCTGGGAAGGATGATGCCATTACCGGGCAGGCGGCGAAGGTGCTGGCCGAGCTCCTGCCCATTGAGCCGACCGACAGGTACGCGACCGTGCGCAAGCGTACCATCAGGATCGGCAATCGGCTGACGACTAGGTTGCACAGGAAACATGGCGCGCGAGGTCTCAAACGGATGACCGACACCAGCTCGAGATGCAGCTTCCCGGTGATCGGCGCAAAGAGTTCGTCGTCAGCATCGACACCGCTCATGTTCGCAGCGCCGAGCCCAATTCAGCGCGAAACTTTGAGCTCGTCGTGGCCAGATGCGGGCGTGGGGAAGGGCGAACCCGGTGGCCGCTATCTCGTCACCGGGAGCACCGACCAGCGTGCAATCCGCGATCGCCTTCTCCACTCCCTCCGGGAAGTCGGATATCGCGGCTTTGGCGATGTGACAGTGGACGGTGCTGAAATCCTAAAGCGGCTGCCCCGCGCCATGCCGAAACCGACGACCCACATCATCGATTGTTCCACATCGCCATGAAGATCCAGCCCATCGTCGAGTCCGATATGGGCCTTGCCGATGGCGAGACCGGCGCGGATCATCACTCTCACTCCCTGCCGAATGCACTCAACCTGCGCATGAAGCAGGTCGAGCAATTCGTGGAAGATGGCGCCATCGCTGTACTGGGTATCGAACATCCGAACTCGCACGACCGCGTCTGACACCGAGTCGGTAAAGAGGCGGCTGAGCAGCCTGGCATCCTTCATTCTGCGAGTCGGCAGTTCTTCGACCGGTGCGGTGAACTCTCGCAGTTGCAACAAAACATCACGGATGTCGTGGGCGTGCCGCGTTTCGAGGAGGTTGAGAAAAACCCAACACGTCGATGAACGATGCAGGGCTCGTACCCCTCACCTGGCACGCGTGCAGCGATCTCCACCGCTTGCTCACGCGCCCGCCTTTTACGGGCAGCAGATCGCTCGACCGAACGCAACGCCTTGGCGATGGTCTCGAATTCCTTTGCTTTTCTGGGTATCCCTCAACCCTCTGCGGCCATTTGCATTCGTGGCGCAATTCTATGAGGCCTATCGAACGATGTACTATTATATATCAGAATGGCAATGTGATCACAATTCTATATTGGGTGATTGACAGGCACTCCGCGTAGCCGGTCTCTACGATTGTGCATCATGGCGAATGGGCCCAGAGTACCGGCAAGTAAGTCTATATGTCTCGAAGCGAAACACCATGGATGATGACAATAAAGCGCGGGCGACCTCGCCCACCGGTGGAATCTATCTGGATCACCACGCGACGACGCCGGTTGATCGGCGCGCTGCGGACGCTGTGATGCGCTATATGGTCGAAGAGTTCGGGAACGCCAACAGCGTCGATCACGTATACGGTGAGCGCGTTGCAGCGGCAAATTCAAGCGGCGACCGATTCCGTCGCCGAGCTATTCTCAGCCGAAGCGGACAATATTGTGTTCACGTCCCGCTCTACTCAAGCCCTGGAACTTGCATTCGGCCACGCAATGGGAGTGCATCGAGATTACCCCCTAAGGGTGGCCTTATCGCGTGCAGAACACCCTGCGATTATCGACATTGCGAAACGCGCGGAACATCGCGGCCTCGCAAGGCTGCGGTGGCTGGACGTTTCGTCGGACGCGTCGATCGATCTGGGCTAAGTGGAGCGGTTGGTACCGGAAGTCGACCTTCTTTGTCTGATGGCCGCCAACAACGAGGTCGGGACGGTTTACCCGGTCGCCGATGCCTACGAAATAGCCGCGGTCGCCTGCATCTCGATGTTGGTGGACGCTACTCAGGCTGCTGGGCGGGTCGCAATCGATCTCTCGGAAACGCCCTTCGACTACCTGGTCCCGAGCGGTCACAAAATCCACGCGCCGAAAGGAATAGGCGCGCTTATTTCGCGGATCTATCGGGCGGACGACAATCATGGGATCGCCGGCAGTCACCCGCCCACCCCCAACGTCCCCGCGATCGTGGGCGTGGGGGTCGCCTGCCGGCTCATGGTCGAGCAGGGTGCGGCGGATGAGCAGAGGATCAGGGAATTGAGGGATCTCATGTTGGATGAGTCGGGATCGAGCGTGCCAACCTCTCGTTGAACCACGGTACGCCCAGATTGTCCGGTAACCTTCATGTCTCGGCTCCTGGCGCCCCTAACGACCTCGTCGTGTCAAGATTGCGCGGGCAGGTGGCCATCTCGACCGGAGCGGCCTGCATGTCTGGCGCCCAAAGCGCCTCGCACGTGCTCCAGGCCATGAAACTTCCGCAAAATGTTCAGGAAAGTGCACTCCGCATCGGTCTAGGTCGGGCCACCTCGCGCGAGGATGTGATAGAGGCAGCACACACATCGGTTCGGCTATCGCGGCCGTGAAAGCGACCTTGGGACTGCAGCATGCTTGAAATCTCCCGCCACGGTGTGGGGCCTTCCGCTTCTCAGGACATGAATCCTTTGCCTGCCGATACGCTTGGCTCCCGAAGGCCCTATCGCGCGATCACTACGGCCCGGCGATGTTTTCCGACGACGAACGCAGCATGGTTGAACTGGGGATCGGCAAGAACATGGTCCGTTCTCTGCTTCTGGGTTGATGCCATGGGAGTCGCCTCGCCCGCCGACGGGACATCGGCCCACTGCAACATCAGCCGTGGCTTGGCAGCCTCATGGTCGCAGCCGGCCTCCGGCAGCGTCGTAAAACCATGACCCACCTGCTCGCTCTTAACGTCGGCTTGCGTGTCATTGGCCGCGAATGCCGGCGCCATGGCGCCAGGACGACGCGGCTGCCGAAGCCGCCGCGGCTCATCGACTACGTCCTGACCCGACCGCTGGTCTCGAGCGCAATGATCGAAAAAGAGCTGAGGGTGACGACCAGGGGCGCGCTCAATCTCGTCGGCGAGCTGGGCATGCGCGAAATCACGGGGAGAGGACGTTATCGGGCGTGGGGGATTGTCTAGAGCATAGATCTACCTCTCCGGCATGCCGTTGTCGTTCCAGCCGGACGGGGTCGCTTTTACTGCCCGAGTTCAATTGAGGCGCTAGTCGGTCCGGCAATTTCAAACCGACTTCAAAAGTTGGGCGAGGGAAATGTCGTGGCAGGTTTGGCTCGCATACACTGGCACAGTACAGCAGGAGCATGAAAGCACACTGAGCAGGATTGTGCGAAGTTCAACGAAATGTTGGACATCCGACGTAGCGGTTCCGGTGGACCCCGTTGTAATTAAAGGGGTTCTCCTTTGGCACGACTGATGCAGTGTGATCCGCAACCCGTCACCGACAGTGAGATCGCACGAAGAAAGTCGAATGGGCGCACGGACTCTCTCTTAGCGTGTTCCACAGTTTGAATCGATCCTAAGCATCGGACCCAGATCTCGGCACAGTCCATATTTGGCGGGATCAGACCATCGCCCGGGGATGGGGCAGCAGCCTACGCAGGGCCGGTGCCGGAGCCTCGGAATAGGACTGGAGACGTCATGACGGGACGGAGCGAACCATTCGAGGAAGAAAAACAACAAACGCCGGCAATCGGGCCCCAGCGTTTGAAGCCCGAGTGGCCTGGTCACGAGATCGAAGGATCTTCACGCGAGTTAGGCGCTGAGATGATGCTCCGCCAGTGTTTTTCTCCTTGGAATTCTTGTGCGTGGCATCGGGGCGCGATGTGGGGGCCGTCGCGGAACCAAGCAGGCTCGCGACCTTGAACGTGCAATCCGACCTCGGGGATGATTTGTTCCGCCGGACCGATCGCCTCTGTCGGGCAGAGATCGAGAAGCTCCCCTTGGCGAACTTTCGGCGGATATTCCTTCCACCGCTTTGACGTGAGAGAGTTCTAGGATATGGGGCGATGTCCCACAACCGCAAGGCAGCCTTCAGCTTTGCCAGGCATTCGACGGGCATCATCGCCTCGGTGCTTTTCCTGGCGCCGATCGTCTGGACGGTGCTGTCGACCTTCAAGCCGGCGCAGGAAGCGCGCCAGCCGCCGCTGCCGCCATGGCCGACCACCGGCTTCTCGATCGAGAATTACGAGACGCTGAACTCCTTCGGCGACGGGCTGTGGGTCTCGGCGCAGAACAGCATCTACGTCTCGGTGATGACGGTGCTGCTCTCGGTGCTGGTCAGCGTGCTTGCCGGCTACGGCTTCTCGCGCTTCCGTTTTCCGTTCCGGGATTTCTTCTTCGTCCTGATCCTGTCGACGATCATGATCCCGTTCCAGTCGATCCTGACGCCGATCTTCCTGGTGCTGACGAGGCTGGGTCTCCACAACACGCTGACCGGGCTGGTCTGCGTCTATGTCACGCTGCAGCTGCCATTCTCGATCTTCATGATGCGCAACGCCTTCGACGCCGTGCCGCGCGAGATCGAGGAGGCGGCGCGCATGGATGGCGCCAACAACGTTACCATGCTCATCAAGGTGATGCTGCCGCTGGTCTGGCCGGGCGTCGTCACCATCGCGCTGTTCGCCTTCCTCGGCGCCTGGAACGAGTTCCTGGCGGCGCTCGTGCTGATGACCGACCAGTCCAAATTCACCCTGCCGGTGATGATGACGGCGCTTCAGTCCGGCCGCTTCGGCGCCATCGACTGGGGCGCGGTGCAGGCCGGCGTCAGAGTGATGATGGTGCCCTGCTTGATCCTGTTCCTGGCGCTGCAGCGCTTCTACATCCGCGGCCTCATGGCCGGAGCCGTCAAATAAATCGCATTCGAATGGAGTGACGTTATGACCGCACCGCAATCCGCCGCCGTAGCCAAGGCCGAGACGTCCACGAAACTCGCTTTCCGGCCGCTGCCCGTGCCGCAGGTCGATGTCCGCGGTTTTTGGGGCGACCGTGTCGACGCGGTGGCCGCCAAGACCGCGGGCATCCTCTACGACCGCTGCGTCGAGGCGCGCATGCTGGAACAGATCGATCCGGACCGCCCGTCGCCGGGCGTCGTCATTCCTTTCCATGTCAGCGACGGTTTTACCGCCTGCACCGTGACTGCGCAGATGTTCTGGGATTCCGACTGGGGCAAGACGATCGAGACCGCCGCCTATTCGCTCCACCGGCGCCGCAATCCTGAGTTGGAAAAGAAGATCGACGCCGTCATCGACATGTACGGCAAGCT
>NZ_JBSKBP010000109.1:0-5101 GCF_053714275.1 Mesorhizobium sp. Arg314
GACGTGGAAGTAGGGAACCGGCAAAAGCTCCGCCTGGCGCTGGGCGAGCCAGTCGGCTCGCGCCAGGCCCTGACACTCACATGGGCGAACTCGGGTCAACCGGATTGTGTACGGGCTTACGGCTTCATGGATTATCTCCTCGTGTTGTTACGGATCCGAGGTTGAGCCTGTTTCCAATTCGAGCATTTCTGGCTCGGTTGAAACTCACATACGGTCGCCGCCTCGCGGCGGCTGCACCCTTATCCCGCATACGGCGGCTAGGCTCAGGGGGACGTGACCATTCTTAGGGGCGGTTGTTGAGACCATATGCCAGGCCGGTTCGTCCACCTGGGTCCGCCGGGGCTGATCAGGCCCCGTCAGATGGCGAAAGAGGTTTGGTTGGCTTCAGATCAGGCCGGCTTTATGATGGCGCCCTCCATCACCACACCGGCGGTCGCATACTGCCACAGTGCGACCAGCAGTTTACGCGCCAAGGCGACGATCAGCGGCTTACGCAGCCGCCCGCCGTTGCGCTCGACCCGCTGTTTGAACCACTGGCTGAGGGCCGAGTTTGGTTGGTGTCGCAGCCACAGCCAGGCCATCTGCACCATCGTTCCTCTCAGCCGCGGATTGCCCGCTTTTGAGACGCCCTGCTCGTGATCGACAGAACCGCTCTGCCAGGGCGTTGGCGCAAGCCCGGCGTAGGCCGCAAGCTGCCTTCGATTGTCGAAGTGACGATAAAGACCTTCAGACCAGAGTACGTTGGCGAACTCAGCGCCCACACCCTTCAGCTGCAGCAGTCTCACCACCGGCGCCGGGTCGTTCGCCTTGGCCCGATCCAACAGCAGATCGTCGCGCGCCGCCTCGACCTTTTGCAACTGCTCCAGGATCAGCTCAAGCCGGTCGAGCTCACGCACAACCTGTGCCTTCAGGTGGAAAGGTAAGGCGCGACCATCACCCGTTTGCAGACCCTCGAGCCTGGCGCGCCGGTCGCGACGCAGCGGCTCATAGTCACCGACACCCTGGGCGAACAGCAGCCCCTTGATCCGGTTGACGTGCTCCACCCGCTCGGCGATCAGCGTCTTGCGCTCCCGGCAGATTCGGCGGCGATCCTCTTCCTCGGGGCTCGGCGGCTTGACCATGGAGCAGACCCGCGGCTCGCCGCGCTTGTAAGCCAGCAAGGTCCGTACCAGGGTCTCGCCGTCGATCTTATCGGTCTTCGCCCGCCGGCGTCGCCGAGACACCAGGATCGAGGCGGCGTCGACCACGTGGCTCTCGATCGCTTCGCCCTGAAGCACCCGATGGATCCAGAAGCCGTCTAGTCCAGCCTCCTGGATGACAATAATCCGGAAGCGCTCGCCGGTTCGTGCCCGAGCCTTTTCCTGGAGTGTCGCAAACAGCTCCAGGAGTCCCGCAACGTCCCCGCCCCGCAGAGAATGCTTGGACATCTTCTCCCCGCCACCCGGCGACAGTGAAGTGATCAGCCAAATTGATCGAGACAGTTCCATCGAAACAAAGATCGCGCCAAGATCGATGCGGATAGCGGCCTGTTCCGGCCGATTTGCAACCTGTTGCATTGTCGTCTCCAGAATGAGTGGGTTTAGCAACGCCATTCTGCCTGACGGCAGGTCGCTATCCACCAGCCCATAGGATCTTGGGGCAGTGCCGATTGCGGCAGGTAATGGGCAATGCCCATTACCTGCCTTATGGGCAGATCCAGTAATGGGGAGCTGGCGGCGACCTGATTGCTCTTTCACGCATTTCGCCGCCGGCCCGGCTCACCATTACAAAGCGCTTTTTAGCAGTGCCATCAGCTTGTCGGTCGGCTGGAAGGTACCGCGCCGCAGATGCGGTGGCACGATCGCTTCCATGGCTTCGAGCTTTTCGGTTGGATCGCCGCGTGTGTAGACCTCTGTGGTCGTCAGCGTGGCATGGCCCAGCCACAGCGATACTTTCCGGATGTCTTGCGTCGCCTGCAGGATGATCATCGCGCAGGTGTGCCTGAGCACATGAGGCGAGACGCGCTTCTTGGCGAGGCCTTGCTGCTGGCGAGCAGCAACCGCGGCGTGCTGCTTGAGCAGATAGGCAAAGCCCCATCGGCTCAAAGGTTCACCACGCGCGCTGACGAACACTTCGGGTGTCGCGACCTTTCCGCGAATGGCGAGCCAGGCGCGCAGCGCCGTGGCTGCCGGCTTCCACAGCGGCAGCGCTCGTTCCCGCCGCCCCTTGCCGACAACGCGTATGCTCATCGACGACATGTCGATATCGTCGATCTTCAGACCCGTCAGTTCGGAGACGCGCAATCCTGCACACACGGCCATATGCAGCATGGCTCGGTCGCGGATGCCGTCGCGCGTTGTCGGGTCCGGGGCATCGAGCAGCGCTTGCAGCTCCTCGCGCAGTAGATAGGGAACGAGACGCGTGTCCGTCTTCTTGAATGGAATCGCCAGCACGCGGCGGACTTGATCGAGGGCTGCCGGTTGCCGGTATTCGAGGAAGCGGAAGAACGACTTGATGGCCGCCAAACGAACGTTTCGCGTCACGGCGGCGTTCTTGCGCTTATCCTCGAGATGCTCGAGGAAGGCGCTGACCAGACCGGAGTCGATCTGCTCCAACATCAGCTTGGATGGTTTACTCTTGAGCCTCGCAGCGGCGAACTCGAACAGAAGTTGGAAGCTCTGGGCATAGGAATCGCACGTGTGTCGGCTGGCGCCCCGCTGATGGACGAGTGTTTCGCGCAGGAACGCTTCGATGAGGGG
The DNA here is from genome assembly GCF_053714275.1 of Mesorhizobium sp. Arg314. Classification (NCBI taxonomy): domain Bacteria; kingdom Pseudomonadati; phylum Pseudomonadota; class Alphaproteobacteria; order Hyphomicrobiales; family Phyllobacteriaceae; genus Mesorhizobium; species Mesorhizobium sp. Arg314. The sequence continues at coordinate 2,739 of NZ_JBSKBP010000109.1, forward strand.
AGCGATCGGTATCACGCTCGCCTCCCGTCCGACATGAACGCTTCTCCCGCCACGGCGATGTCGCGCACGAGGTCGGCGGTTGCCTCCAGGTACCAGTAGGTGGCGTAGATGTTGACGTGACCCATGTACGTCGCGAGCGCGACCATATGCGTACCGCATCGGTTTCGGCCCGTCGGACTGCCTTGTAGCGCCCGCACCGCGAACGTGTGCCGCAGATCATGCAGCCGAGGGCGCCGCGCCGACGTTGGCCGGATGCCAACTTTGCAGACCAGCCTGTCGAAGGTCTCTTTGACTGCGATGTAGCGCAGTGGCCGGCCACGCGTGTCGGCGAACACGGGATCATCGCCCGAGCTAGGTCCGCGGCGCTTCAGGTAGCGTTGTAAGCCTGCCGCCGTCGTATCGTGCAACGGCACGAGACGGGTCTTGCGGAACTTGGTCTCGCGGATCAGCAGACCGTCGCTCGTTATGTCCGCGAACGTGAGCTTGAGTGCTTCGGAGATGCGCAGCCCCGTGGCCGCGAGCAGGGCAATCAAGGTCGCATACGTCAGCGAGCGCAGGCCTCCTTGAGGTCGAAGCCGGCCGGCGGCTTCGATCAGGCGACCGATCTCCGTGCCCGAGTAGATGTGCGGCGGTCGACGCCTTTTGCGGGCGCCGAAGTGATTGGCCGGGGGCAACTCGTGCCGGACATCTTCGACGCGGATATGGCGTGCGAAGCGGCAGACGGCCTTCAGTCGAGCATCGCGTTGCGCAACGGATGGTCCGAGCGCGGCCCAATCGATGGCTGTTTGCGTTTGGACATACGCGTGCCCGCGCTCGACCGCGAAGGCGGCGAAGCTCTTGAGCAGGTACTCGGCATTCGACATCGCAAAGCCTGTGGCACGGCGCAGTGCGAGATAGGTCTCGATGGTGTTCAACATCAGAGTGCCTCCGGCCAAGGCTGCGCCACCTGCTTCAGAAGAGTGACATCGGCTTTGGCGTAGTGGGCAGTCGTGTCGATGCCACGATGCCGGAGGACTAGCCCGATCTTGTCGAGCGGTACGCCATGGCGCAGCATCTCGGTCGCCGCGGTGTGCCGCAGGGCGTGCGCACCCTTGACGGGCGTCACGACGCCAGCCCGCTTCATAATGCGCCTGACCACTGAAGAGACGCCGTCGCCGTTCCGGAACGGGCGGCTGGGCGCGATCGTGCTCAGGAACACGCGATCACTTCGACAGCACGACGGTCGACATTCGAGATAGGCAGCGATCGCATCCCCGACGTCCTGGGGCAGCGGCAAGCGAACCTCATAGCGCGACTTGCCCGTGACCCGCAGCGAACCCGCCTGCCACTCGATATCGATGAGACGGAGCTGTGCCACGTCGCCGGCCCGCAGGCCGAGGCGAGCCAACAGTAGTACGATGGCGCGATCCCGCCGGAGCGCGCCGATATCACCATCGCAGGCAGCAATCAACCGGCTGACCTGTTCGCCCGACAGATATCGCGGCATCTCGGCAAGCTGCCAATGGGCGTAGGCCGGAACGGCATTGTCGAGACCGGCCCGGCAGTGCTCTTGAACGGCGAGGTAGCGCAAGAATGCCCGCAGGCTCGTGGTCATCTTCTCGATGGTGCCGCGCCCGCATGTGCTCGCGCGCTTCATGAAGTAGTCGCGGATATCGGTGGGGCTCCAACGCGTCGGGTCCGTTCCAAGTGCTGCCATAATGCTGGCTGCATCGCGCGCGTAGAGTCTTATGGTCGCATCGGATGCCCCGCGATGCTTGCTGAGCCATGCTTTAAAGCCGACGACCAACTGCGGTTCGGCTGGCCGCATCGCCGCGACCGCGGGCTTGCACACGCCTATTTCTTCGAGGTGCCGACGGAAGAGCCTTGCGCCGTAGATGGTGTGATGGTTGCAGCGGCCTCCCGTGGCGCGCGGACATCGGCACGTTCGCAGATGCTGTTCGAACGCCGCCAAATCGATGTCGCTCACGCTTGCATCGCGCTCTGCCATGACGTGGCCGACATGAGCTGCCGCCCGCAGATAGCGCACGGCCGTCTCGGGGCCATAGCCCTGCCGTTCGAGCGCTGCGGCGAAGCCATCTAGATATGGCCTGCACGGCCCGCTGCGCAGATGCCCCAGCATCTTCGACGCAGAGAAGTAGGTCTCCAACATGTTCGTCCCCGCTTGTGATCGGCCATCAGTAGCCGAGCAGACGGGGGCACCACCGGCGCCATGTTATGAAGAGTGAGACATCGACGATTCACAGGAAAATACTGACACCGCGGCCGCCAGCTCCCCATTACTGGATCTGCCCATAAGGCAGGAGTTGTAGACGGGGCGCTGAAGACCGCAGTCATCACAGGCTTCGAGATGGCCGCCGAGCGCC
>NZ_JBSKBP010000110.1:0-5095 GCF_053714275.1 Mesorhizobium sp. Arg314
GGCCTCGGTACATTATTGGGACACGGATATACGGTAGTGGGTTCTATTGGCGCAGATCGTGCACGCCGAGCTCTCTCCACATCCACTCGAAGCTGTAGGTCGCCATGGGATCGGCGATGTCCGTCTGCTTAGCGGACTGGTTTTCGAGATATTTGAGCCAGTCCGCGACCTTCTGGCGGCCAGTCGAGGATTTCACGGCTTGTCGTGGCGTCTTGTTACCAAGCATGCCTACAGGCTGATCGAGGGTTTCGCGGTATTGACGGTCCATGAACTCATGGACCACCTGCTCCGCAATTTCGGGTGGGATGTCGGAAGCCGCTTCTCCACATTCGCGCGGTGGCCGCTCGGCCATCATCTGTTCGACAGTGCGGATTTTGGTCAGCGGCGCGCGGACGAGATCGCCGAGGGCGCGCCGGACCAGGGCCGTTCCTTTCTCCGCGCGCGCACCGGAATTGGCTGACAGGTGCAGGAAGCGCCCTTTCAGTTCCACATTGCCCAGCACACGCAGACCGTTGTCCATGGTGGCGTCGAAGGAAAGCCCGTCGGCCTGTTTCGCCTTCCCTCTGTTCTTCGGCTTGTCCTCGAGCCAGTTCCAGAACTTCGCGTTCTCCTGCGACATTCCCGGAATGGCGTTCACCCGCGCGGCGATATCCTTCTGTGTCACGCCACTTGCCAGGGGGAATCTGACATCGTGGAACATGAGATCGTCGCCATCTGAGTTCTGCATCGGTGGCAGTGCCATTGCTCGATCAAGCGTATCGAACAACCATGACAGCGTGAACATGGAAGCGATTGCTCGAAGATCGTCGTCTCCTACGGCTGGGAGTTTCTTTATTTTCTTCTTTCCGAACATCTGCCGCAGACCGTCGAACAGCGCTTCCGAGGCCAGGGGCGTGTAAGGCAACAGGCCGCCGGCGAAAATATTCTTGCCCAGAACCGGCACGATACGAGCGGCGATCCTGTCCCATTGCTTCAAGGTCTGCGTTGCCGTGCCCTCGCTGACGGCGATCGGCTCACCGCCGCGGATGAGATCACGCGCCATGAGCGATTTGCCAGGTACGACGTCGCTCACTTCGTAAAGGCTCATGACCGATGTCCGCAGCGCTTTCATATAGGCTTCCACCTGTGCGCCTTCCTTCCAGCCACGGCGCTTGAGATACTCGTCGACAATATTGATGCCCTCGACGTCAAAATCCTGCGCCAGGAAATCCTCGAACGCACAGCCCCAAAGGGTCATGGCCCAGTCGTCGCCGAGCATTTCGGCAAGATCATCGAACGCCATGTCCCCTGCTTCGAGCACCGGGCCGAAGTGATCGTCGAACACCTCCTCGAAACAGCCGCGCCATTCGTCGCGGGCCAGGAACTTCATCAGTCCCTTGAGATCATGACTGGCTGGCATGGTCGGTCTCCAAGTGCTGGCGGTGTTCGGCAACGATGCGCGAGACTGTCGGCTCGCTGACATCATAAAGCCTCGCCATTTCGGCGCCGCTCTTGCGGCCCGACAAGACGCTTTCGGCGATTTCCTTGCGTTTCTTCTGATCGAGCTTCCTGCGACGCCCTCCGATCCTGCCCTCGGCACGCGCCTGGGCAAGTCCGGCCGTGGTCCGCTCCCGGATCATGGCGCGTTCGAATTCGGCAAAGGATCCCACCATCTGCATCATCATGCGGCCTGCCGCCGTTGTGGTGTCGATCGCCTCCGTCAACGAACGAAATCCCGCGCCGGCACTAGCGATCCTGTCCATCAGGTGCAGAACGTCCTTCAGCGAGCGTGACAGGCGATCGAGCTTCCAGACGACGACAGTGTCGCCGTCGCGCAACTGATCGAGCATGCGATGAAGCTCGGGGCGTTCCCAGCGCCCGCCCGATGCTTTCTCTTCGAAGACGCGCTTGCAGCCGGCTTCGGACAGGGCGCGTGCCTGGGCCCTGTTCGATTGGTCGTCACCCTTGCTTACGCGGGCATAGCCGATCAGCATGATGTCCCTTTCAAAAACGGTCGTTTGCGGAACTGCGGTGGTCCCGCTGACGAATCAGGATGAAAATCCTTTCACAATCCTCTTTCAATGTGGGGACGAAAGGCAAACAGTTTTTGAAAGGACAAGCGAAATGCCGGCACGGATATCGATGACAAAGAAACAGCGCAACGCGCTGCTGGCTTTGCCAGAGGCTGAGGATGAGGTCGTCCGCCACTACACGCTGGCAGCTGCCGATCTTGCTGCAATAGGCAGCAGCCGCACACCGGAAACGCGCCTGAGCCATGCCCTGCAATTGTGTTGCCTGCGTTATCCAGGAAGGCATCTGCGACGCGGGGAGTTTCTGCCTCCGGTCATGCTGGACTATATTGCCGAGCAGATCGGCGCCGGCACGGAGGCGATCGCCCGGTTCGCTCGGCGTGGCGCGACACGGTACGAGCAACTGGCTGCGATCAAGCAATATCATGGCTATCGCGACTTCACGAGACCAGCTCGTTCGGTTCTCAGCAATTGGGCCGAGCACGAAGCTCTCGGCCTGACGGACGGGCGAGTCCTTCTCGGACGATTGATCGAGAAAATGCGGGAGGAAAGGATCGTCATCCCCGGCATTACCGTCGCCGAGCGCCTGGCGGCTTCGGCAATGCATGCGGCCGACGGAATGATGGTGGCCAAAGTCTGCTCACTGCTCGACGGAGGCCATCGTCATCAACTGGATGCGCTGCTCGTCGACAAAACACATGTCCGTCAGACAAGGCTGTCCTGGCTGCGCGAGCCGCCTTCCCGGGTCGGTGCGCGGCCGTTGACCGAGATCCTCGAAAAGACTGCCATCGTCCGCTCGACGCTTGACGGCATCGGCACCCTGCCGCCCACTTTTGGTCCTCGCCTGGCAAAGATGGCGAAGGAGGGGCTTCTCTACACCTCCCAGGCTTTCCAGCAGATGGGCGCGGATCGCCGCCACACCGTCATGATCGCCACGCTGCGCGAACTTGAAGCCACATTGACCGACGGCGCTCTTTCGATGTTCCAGTCATTGGTGGCACGGGCGAACCTGCGCGCCCGAAAGCGGCTCGAAGAGACAATTGCCCTCACCGCCGAGCAGGGCCGCACCCGACTGGCGCGCATCGCCGATGTATTGGAGGCACTCGTTACCTCCGCGAGAGAGGGTGGCGACATCACTTCCGCCGTAACCGAAATTGCGGCGCTCGACATCATCGAAGACGATGCGGCCACCATTCGCCGGTCGCTTCGGCCAGGAAGGCCGGACATCATCAGCGAACTCCCGCGCGAATACCACGTCTTCAGGCAAATCGGTCCCCACTTCCTGTCGTCTTTTGCGTTCGAGGGCAACCGCGCTGCGAAACCGTTGCTGGATGCCGTCGCCATTCTCGCGGAAATCGGCGGAGACAAACGTCGGCGACTGCCTGAGACGATGCCGCTCGCCCATATCGAGCGGCGCTGGCGGCGTCATGTCTTCACAAATGGTTCGATCGACCGGACCTGCTACGAACTTGCGACATACTTCGGTTTGGCCAGTGCATTGGCGAGCGGAAGCGTATGGGTTCCGACCTCACGCATACACCGGTCGCTGGATGACCTGCTGGCGAACGACAAGGCGGACACCAACGCGCTGCCGGCACCTCTGAGTGTCGACGCCGACACATATCTGGACACGCGGGCGGCAGCATTGGACACTGCCTTACTGTCGGCAGCTCGAGGGTTGGCGGTCAGGGAACCGACGCTGTTCGCGGGCGGGCGGCTGCGTTTCCCAAAGGATCAGGAAGACGCCGTGCAGGACGATAGCACGGCCGTTATCGGCGCCCTCTACCGCTTGATGCCCCACGTCCGCATCACCGATCTTCTCGATCAGGTCAATCTGTGGACGGGCTTTGCGGAGCATTTTACGCATGTCTCGACGGGCCTGCCGCCAACGTACATGCGGCCGTTCATGGCGACCCTGATTGCGGAAGCGACGAATCTCGGCTTGTCCCGAATGGCTGAAATCAGCGGCGCGGGATCGCGGCGTGCTCTCCTGCGCATGCAGATGTGGCACATGCGGGAAGAAACCTTCCGCGCCGCCCTCGCCAGCCTGACGGACGCCATCCATGCGGAGCCGATTGCAGCGTGGTTTGGCGAAGGCTGGCGTGCATCGGCAGATGGGCAAGCTTTTTATCTCGGCGGACCAGGTGAAGCCGGCGGCGCCGTCAACGCCCATTACGGACGAGACCCGATCGTCAAGATCTACACCACGATTACCGACCGGTATGCCCCGCTTCACCAGAAGGTGATCGCCGGCACCGCAAGCGAGGCTGTGCATTCCCTGGACGGAATCTTGGGGCATGAGAGCAGCGTCGACATTGCCGCGCTCCATGTCGACGGCGGCGGCGTCTCGGACATCGTCTTTGCCGTCATGCATCTGCTCGGTCTGTCGTTCGAGCCCCGCATCCCGCGCCTGTCAGACCGCAAGCTCTATGCCTTCGAACCCAAGGGCAGATACAATCCTCTCACGCCCTTGTTCGGCAACCGGTTGAACGTGCAGCTGATCCGCTCGCACTGGGATCAGATTCAGAGAGTGATCCACGCCCTCAGGCATAAAGTCGTGACGCCTTCATTGATCCTGAGGAAGCTCTCGGCGTATCGGCAGCAGAACAGCCTTGCCGCCGCGCTGCGCGAGATCGGCCGGATCGAGCGCACGCTGTTCACCCTGCGCTGGTTCGAAGATCCTGATTTGCGCAGGCTTGTCACGTCGGAGCTCAACAAGGGGGAGGCACGGAACTCTCTCTCCAGGGCGGTCGCCTTCCACCGTCTGGGGCGTTTCCGCGACCGCGGGCACGAAAACCAGTCGAGCAGAGCCGCCGCCCTCAACCTCGTCACGGCCGCTATTATCCTGTTCAACTGCCGCTACCTCGGACGTGTACTGACGGAAACGAGGGCACGAGGTGTGAAAATCGAAGACACGATCACGGCTCGCCTCTCGCCGCTGGGCTGGGATCACATCAATATCACCGGCGATTACATCTGGTCCGAAGCCTTGCCGCTCGACACCGATGGATATCTGCCCCTGCGCGGCAATCAGGCATGATTGCCATGCCTACCGTATATCCGTGTCCCAATAATGTACCGGTGCC
>NZ_JBSKBP010000111.1:0-5004 GCF_053714275.1 Mesorhizobium sp. Arg314
CGAAATAGAGCGGTGGATAGGGCGTCTGTACCGGCGGGAACAGGAGGCGGCCATCCTCGATGCGGAAATGCTTGCCCTGATGCTCGACTGCCTCGCCACTCAGCAGGCGCTTGTAGACCTGCAGGAACTCCTGCGTCACCTCATAGCGCTCGGCATGCGACAGGAAGATACCGTCGCCCTTGTTCTCCAGCGGATCGCCGCCGGTGACGACGTTAATCAGCAGCCGCCCATTGGAGATGCGGTCGAGCGTCGCCGTCATACGCGCGGCGAGCGTCGGCGACTGCAGCCCAGGCCGCACCGCGACCAGGAATCGCAGCCGTTTCGTAAGCGGCGCCAGGGCCGAAGCGACGACCCAGGAATCCTCGCAGGACCGTCCGGTCGGCAGCAGCACGCCATAATAGCCAAGCGTATCGGCCGCCTGCGCCACCTGGGTCAGATAGTCCAGATCGACCGCCCTGCCGCCTTCGGATGTTCCGAGATATCGGCTGTCGCCATGGGTCGGCAGGAACCACAGCACCTTGATGCGATCGGGGATATCGTCAGCCATGTCCGTTATTTCTCAGCGAAAGCAATTGCGTTGATCGAGTTGCAGGCACAGTGACGCTGCCGTTCCAATCGCAGGAGAAAACATTAGTCTATCAATTTTGTAGAGTTACTGTTTTCTATTGTCCGGCTCAGGGTTGGAATTTTCTTCGCGGAGCGAGGTCGGATCCGGAATGGAGTAAGGGCAGAGCATCACGGAAGCGGAGCCTATGCGCTTCGGCGCGCCCATCGCAAACTGCCCTGTTTGCACGTACGTAGCTATACGTAGCTATATGTCGCAACGACGCTGTCGGTCTCCCCCTGGAAACCGACTGGAGTCTCAGCGGAGTGGAAAGTCCGGAGAAAAACGAATGGATCGACGTTTCGATGAATGGACCGATGCCGCGCTTCTCAGGGTCAACTGAAGCCGCCGCGGAAACACCGTCTGCAAGGCGTTGTAGAAAGCGGCTACCCTCTTCATCGGATCGTATGGCTCGGGAGAAGTTTCATCGTTGCCAGATTCCGACGACGGGATTGTCAGCGGTTGGAGGAGGTGACCTGGAGCCCAAGTTTGCCCGCCTTCCTTTCCGAGAGCCAAGCCATGCCCGCCGGCGGCGCAGAGGAAACGATGGTGTTCTGGGGAACTCCGATCTCGGGTGTCGCGAAACTCCTGATTGTTGCGCGATGTGACGCTTTGCCAACCTGTCGGGATCGCTGTAAGAAGAGGCTTGAAAGAGTTTCGTTTTTAAACGAAAATCGCCTATATGTTCGATGTACGGCACTATCTTACGCCTGACGGCGACGACCTGATTGCCGCTTGGCTGCGCAAACTTCGCGACGTGCAGGGCAAGGCAGCGATCATCCGACGATTGAATCGGCTTGAGCAAGGTAACTTCGGTGATTTCAAGCCACTGCGAGAGGGCGTCCACGAACTGCGCGTTGATGTCGGTCCTGGGTACCGAGTTTACTACGCCCGATCGGGTAAGACGGTGATGTTGCTCTTGTGCGGCGGCATCAAGCGCACTCAGGACGCCGACAGCGGATCGGGCCTGCGGCTATTGGCGCGACTGGCAGAGCCGTACCGAATGAAGGAGTGACGACAATGAAAGACCGTAGCCATGACGATGCAATGGCCGATCTGTTTCGAGACGATCCGGCGACGGCAGCCGCCACGCTTGATGCGATCCTGGCCGACGGCGATCAGGGTGAATTGCTGGTGACGCTCCGACAGATGGCCAAGGCGTTCGGCGGCGTGCCTGCTGTCGCCAAATCGGCCGAGCTTAACCAGACGCAACTCTACCGTACCCTTTCGGAGAAGGGGAACCCAGAGCTACGCAGCCTGAGTGCCGTGCTTCGCACGATGGGCCTACGCCTGGCGGTGCAGCCACTTGGCGAGTCCGTGCCACACGTCTGACTCTGACCCTCTGCGCGGCGAGCGCCGATTCGGCGGGCTAGCGGCCGCCTGCCTGAGTCCGAAAGAGCCGAGCTGCCTCAACGTTCCGAGAGCAGCGTGTGATTGATGGTGCCAAGCGTGGTGCGGGCACAGAGCACGACCGGCGCGTTCCACCGCGCGAAGACGTCGATGTAGAGCGCGTGCCTGCTGAGCGTCACCATCAACCCGCCGGCGCCTTCGACAACCAGTGGTCGGTCCGTCGCGGGCAGTGAGAGTGCCTTTGCATCGATCTCCACGCCGTCCAACTTGGCGGCCAGATGTGGCGACAGCGGCTGGCGGAGGCGCCAGGCCTCGGGCAGCACACGAGCTGCAGGCGGATCGGCGAGCAGGGAGACGATTTCGCTGTCGGTTTCTTCGTGGATGCCCGACTGCACCGGCTTCCAGTAGATACCGTCAAGCAGGCCGGTCAGCCCGGCCGCGAACACGGTCTTGCCGATGCCGGTGTCGGTGCCGGTGACAACGATTTGCGCTGTCACGGCGTGCGCTCCCATTCCGCGGCAAGCGCATCGAACAGCGCCGAAACGTCGGCCTCATCGACATTCAGCGTCAACGAGATGCGCAGCCTTGCGGTGCCTTCTGGCACAGTTGGCGGGCGGATGCCGCGCACGTCGAACCCACGCGCCTGCAACGCCTCAGCCAGCGCCATGGCGCTTGCATTGTCGCCGACGACGACCGGCAGGATCTGCGAACAGCTGGTCGGCAGACCCAGCGCCTCGGCCCCGTTGCCAGCAAGCGCGACCAGGCCGGCCAGCCGCTCGCGGCGCTCCGGCTCATCGGCGACGATGTCGAGGGCTGTTGCCGCCGCCACTGCCATCAGCGGCGAGGGCGCGGTGGCGTAGATGAAGGGCCTGCAGCGGTTGACCAGATAGTCGCACAGCACCGCCAGCACCGTGACCAGCGCGCCGGATGCGCCGAGCGCCGCAGGTATGCAGCACCACGACATTGTCGCGGCCTTTGAGATCATGCGCGAGACCGCGCCCGTTTGGGCCGTAGACGCCGGTGGCATGCGCCTCGTCGACGAACAGGAATGCATCGCGGCGATCCGCGACCGCGATCAATTCACCGAGGGGGGCCCGGTCGCCGTCCATGCTGTAGAGGCTTTCCACTACGATCCAGGGACGGCCCGTCCCACCCAAGGCTCGCCAGGCGACAATAGCCTCGTCCACGGCGCCGGCATCGTTGTGCGTCGCTTCCACCACTTCGGCGCGGCCGGCTCGCGCGCCCTCATGCGCACTGGCATGGATGAGTTCGTCCAGCACGATCAGATCGCTCTTCTGGGGCAAGGTGGTGAGCACGGCGAAATTGGCGACATAGCCACCGCCGAAAAACAGCGAACACTCAGCGCCGAAGAAGTCGGCCGCCTTGGCTTCGAGCGCTTCGTGTGCCGGATCGTTGCCGCGCAGCAGCCGCGAGCCGGTCGCCCCGACGGGGGTGCCGGTGGCAAGTGCCGCCGCGACCGCATCGGCCATGCGCTTGGAGCGCGCGAGGCCGAGATAGTCGTTGGAAGCGAAGTCAGTGCCCGAGCTGGCGCTGAGGCTCCGCAAACGGTCCTTGCGGGCCAGCCCGCGCAAGCTGGCCTCGTAGCGGTCGACCAAGGCTCGCCCGCTCACGGGGCCTCGCGCTCCGTCGGCCGGATACCCAGGCGCCGGAACAGGGCGCTGTCTTTATCCTCGCCCGGGTTCTCGGCGGTCAGCAAGGTATCGCCGACGAAGATGGAGTTGGCGCCGGCAAAGAAGCAAAGCGCCTGCATCTCGTCGCTCATCGCCGTGCGGCCGGCCGAGAGCCGCACATGCGATGTCGGCATCATGATGCGGGCGAGAGCGATGGTGCGCACGAATTCGATCGGCTCAATGGGTTCGGCCTCGCCGAGCGGCGTGCCCTCGATCGGGATCAGCATGTTGATCGGCACGCTGTCCGGCGGTTCCGGCAGGTTGGCTAAAGTCACCAGCATGTCGATGCGGTCGGCCTTCTCCTCGCCCATGCCGACGATGCCGCCGCAGCAGACTTTCATGCCGCTGTCGCGGACATTGGCAAGTGTCGAGCCGGTCGGAAAAGGTCCGCGTCGAGATAACCTCGCTATAGTAGCGCTCTGAGGTGTCGATGTTGTGGTTGTAAAGTCGAGGCCAGCCTGCTTGAGCTGCTGTGCCTGATCGAGGTCGAGCATGCCTAGCGTCATGCAGGTCTCCATGCCGAGCGCCTTCACGCCCTCGACCATGGCGACCACCGTTTCCATGTCGCGCTCCTTGGGGCTGCGCCAGGCGGCCCCCATGCATCGGCCGGCGCGAAGTATCGAGCGCCGTCGGATGGAACTGAACGAACTCCAGATCGGCAAGTTCCGCGCCGGCGCAGGCGGCCAGCGCCAGCCCATGCCCGAACGAGGAAAGCGGGTTCGTGGTGTCGCTGAAGAGGCCGCCGATACCGCCGGTCGCCAGCACCACACGGCGCGTGGGCAAGGCGAACACGCCGTTGTGCAGGACAACCAGCACGCCAACGATGCTGCCCTCCGTAACCACCAGGCGATGGGCTGTCATGCCTTCCATGATGGTGATCGAACGTGTCCGCCGCGCCACGGCGAGCAGCGCCCGGAACAACTCACGGCCGGTGGCGTCGCCCGCGGCGTGCACGATTCTGCGTCGCGAATGCGCCGCCTCCAGCCCGAGCCGCAGTTTTCCGTCCAAGGCGCGGTCGAAGGGAGCACCCGGACGAATGAGGTGGTCGACGGCGTTGGGAGCGGCCTCGACCACCCGCCTTGCTATTGCTTCGTCGCAAAGCCCATCGCCGGCAGCAAGCGTATCGGCGAGATGCAGCTCGGGACTGTCGTCCTCGCCGAGGCTTGCCGCGAGGCCGCCCTGGGCGAGTGTGCTCGACGCATCGGTTCCAAGTGGCGCCCTGGAGAGAAGGACGACAGGCTGCGGCGCCAGGTGAAGCGCCGTCATCAGGCCGGCAAGTCCGGCGCCGATAATGACCGGCGCGCCGCGAATGTCATGGACATCACACGTCATATGAAGAGCATGCGCTCGACGGCCCGG
>NZ_JBSKBP010000112.1:0-4943 GCF_053714275.1 Mesorhizobium sp. Arg314
ATGATTTTGCGGAATTTCGGCCGGAAGTTCTGCCAGTCGTCGAGGATCTCGCGGCCGCGCACCGAACCGGTGAAATGCACATGGTTCGAGATCAGCTGGTAGAGCCGTTCTTCGTCATGGCTGGTCATGTCGCCGGACACGTCAACGCGGCCCTTGTGGTCGAGGTCGCCGCCGTGATGGAGCAGCTTCTCCATCAAATCGTCCTCTTCCGGAACCGGCTCCAGCTCGACCATCGCCATGTTGCAGCGTTCGGCAAAATCGCCCTTCTCGTCCAGTACGTAGGCGACGCCGCCCGACATGCCGGCCGCGAAGTTGCGCCCGGTCTTGCCGAGCACGACGACGATGCCGCCGGTCATGTATTCGCAGCCATGATCGCCGACGCCTTCGACGACGGCCGCCACGCCGGAATTGCGCACCGCGAAACGCTCGCCAGCAACACCGGCGAAATAGGCCTCGCCTTCGGTCGCCCCGTAAAGCACAGTGTTGCCGACGATGATCGAGTCCGCAGCAACGATTCTAGCCTCTTCCGGCGGTCGGATGACGATGCGGCCGCCCGACAGGCCCTTGCCGACATAGTCGTTGCCGGCCCCGATCAGCTCGAACGAGATGCCGCGCGCCAGGAAAGCAGCGAAAGACTGCCCGGCGGTGCCGATGAGCTTCACCTGGATCGTGTCCTGGCGCAGCCCCTTGTGCTTGAAGCGCTTGGCGACTTCGCCCGACAGCATCGCGCCCGTCGAGCGGTCGACGTTGCGGATCGGCAGCTCGATGGTGACGGGCTGCTTGGCTTCCAGCGCCGGCTTGGCCAGCTCGATCAGCTTGCGATCGAGCACGTCGTCGATCGGATGCTTCTGCCGCTCGGTCCAGTGCAGCGCCTCATGCGGCGCGTCCGGCTTGAAGAACATCTTCGAGAAATCGAGCCCGCGAGCCTTCCAGTGCTGGATGACGTCGCGCTTCTCCAGAAGATCGGTGTCGCCGATGATCTGGTCGATGTGGGTGTAGCCCATTTCGGCAAGCAGCGCCCGCACCTCTTCCGCCACGTAGAAGAAGAAGTTGATGACGTGCTCGGGCGCGCCCTTGAAGCGCTTGCGCAGCACCGGGTCCTGCGTCGCGACGCCGACGGGGCAGGTGTTCAGATGGCACTTGCGCATCATGATGCAGCCGGCCGCGATCAGCGGCGCGGTCGAGAAGCCGAACTCGTCGGCGCCGAGCAACGCGCCGATAATGACGTCGCGGCCAGTGCGCAACCCGCCATCGACCTGCAGCGCGACGCGCGAACGCAAGCCGTTGAGCACCAGCGTCTGATGCGTCTCGGCAAGGCCCATTTCCCACGGGCTGCCGGCATGCTTGAGCGAGGTCAGCGGCGAAGCGCCGGTGCCGCCGTCATAGCCCGAGATGGTGATGTGGTCGGCGCGCGCCTTGGCGACGCCCGCCGCGACCGTGCCGACGCCGACCTCCGACACCAGCTTGACCGAGACGTCGGCCGCCGGATTGACGTTCTTCAGATCGTAGATCAGCTGCGCCAGATCCTCGATCGAATAGATATCGTGATGGGGCGGCGGCGAGATCAGGCCAACGCCGGGTGTCGAGTGCCGGACCTTGGCGATGGTCGCATCGACCTTGTGTCCGGGCAGCTGGCCGCCCTCGCCGGGCTTGGCACCCTGCGCGACCTTGATCTGCATGACGTCGGAATTGACAAGATACTCCGCCGTGACGCCGAACCGCCCGGAAGCGACCTGCTTGATCGCCGAGCGTTCCGGGTTCTTGCCGCCGCCAGGCAGCGGCAAATAGCGGTCGGCCTCTTCGCCGCCCTCGCCGGTGTTCGACTTGCCGCCGATCTGGTTCATGGCGCGCGCCAGCGTGGTATGCGCTTCCCTGGAGATCGAGCCGAACGACATCGCGCCGGTCGAGAAGCGCTTGACGATCTCGGCCGCCGGCATGACGTCGTCGATCGAAACCTTCTTGCGCCCGGTCTCGTCCGCCAGCTTGATCTTGAACAGGCCGCGGATTGTCTGGGCGCGCGCGGTCGCGCTGTCGATCTGGGCGGAATAATCCTTGAACGTCTCCCACGATCCCTGGCGCACGGCGTGCTGCAAGGTGGCGACCGCGTCCGGCGACCAGATATGCGCCTCGCCGCGCATGCGATACATATATTCGCCGCCGACCTCGAGGTTGTTGCGCAGCACCGGATCGCTGCCGAAGGCATCGCCATGGCGGCTGAGCGTCTCGGTGGCGATCTCGTCCAGGCCGACGCCTTCGATCAGCGTCGCGGTGCCGGTGAAGTACTTCTCGACGAAATCGGACTTCAGCCCGATGGCGTCGAAGATCTGCGCGCCGCAATAGGACTGGTAGGTCGAGATGCCCATCTTGGACATCACCTTGAGAATGCCCTTGCCAATCGACTTGATGTAGCGCGAGACGACTTCGTATTCGTCGACCTCTTCCGGCAGCTCGCCGCGCTTGTGCATGTCGAGCAGCGTGTCGAAGGCGAGATAGGGATTGATCGCCTCGGCGCCGTAGCCGGCGAGGCAGCAGAAGTGATGCACCTCGCGCGGCTCGCCGGTCTCCACCACCAGGCCGGCCGAGGTGCGCAGGCCCTTGCGGATCAGATGATGGTGCACGGCCGCCGTCGCCAGCAGCGACGGAATGGCGATGCGGTCCGGCCCGACCTGGCGGTCGGACAGGATGATGATGTTGTAGCCGCCGGCGACCGCCGCCTCTGCCCGCTCGCAGAGCCGGTCGATGGCGCCCTGCATGCCGGCAGCGCCCTCGTTCGAGCCGTAGGTGATGTCGATCGTCTTGGTGTCGAAACGGTCCTCGGTGTGGCCGATGGAGCGGATCTTCTCGAGGTCGCCATTGGTCAGGATCGGCTGGCGCACTTCGAGCCGCTTGCGGCGCGACGTGCCCACGAGATCGAAGATGTTCGGCCGCGGCCCGATGAAGGACACCAGGCTCATCACCAGCTCCTCGCGGATCGGGTCGATCGGCGGGTTGGTGACCTGGGCGAAGTTCTGCTTGAAATAGGTGTAGAGCAGCTTCGACTTGTCCGACATCGCCGAGATCGGCGTGTCAGTGCCCATCGAGCCGACGGCTTCCTGGCCGGTGGTGGCCATCGGCGCCATCAGAAGCTTGGTGTCTTCCTGCGTGTAGCCGAAGGACTGCTGGCGATCGAGCAGGCTGACATCCTTGCGCAGCGCGCGCGGCTCGACCGGCTTGAGGTCTTCGAGGATGAGCTGCGTGTTGGCGAGCCAGGTCTTGTAGGGGTGCCTGGTCGCGATCTCCGACTTGATCTCCTCGTCGGAAACGATGCGGCCCTTGGCAAGGTCGATGAGCAGCATGCGGCCGGGCTGCAGCCGCCACTTCTGCACGATCTTTTCCTCCGGCACCGGCAGCACGCCAGCCTCCGAAGCCATGATGACGCGGTCGTCATCGGTGACGATATAGCGCGCCGGGCGCAGGCCGTTGCGGTCGAGCGTGGCGCCGATCTGGCGGCCGTCGGTGAACATCACCGCTGCCGGGCCGTCCCACGGCTCCATCAGCGCCGCATGGTACTCGTAGAAGGCCTGGCGGTCGGCATCCATGAGCTTGTTGCCGGCCCAGGCTTCCGGGATCAGCATCATCATGGCGTGGCTGAGCGAGTAGCCGCCCTGGAACAGGAACTCGAGCGCGTTGTCGAAGCACGCCGTGTCCGACTGGCCCTCATAGGAGATCGGCCACAGCTTCGAGATGTTGTTGCCGAACAGCTCGGAATCAACCGAAGCCTGGCGCGCCGCCATCCAGTTGTTGTTGCCGCGCACCGTGTTGATCTCGCCATTATGCGCGACCATGCGGTAGGGATGCGCCAGCTTCCACGACGGGAACGTGTTGGTCGAGAAGCGCTGGTGGACGAGGATCAGCGCCGTTTCGAAGCGCGGATCCTTGAGGTCCTTGTAATAGGCGCCGACCTGGTAGGCCAGGAACATGCCCTTGTAGACGATGGTGCGCGCCGACAGCGACACGCAATAGGAACCGATGTCCTTGTTGTCGTTCTCGGCATAGATGCGGCCCGAGATCACCTTGCGCAGCAGGTAAAGCCTCGCCTCATATTCCTCGTCGTCGCTGATGTCCGGCGTGCGGCCGATGAACACCTGGCGATGAAACGGCTCGGACGCGACGATATCCTTAGCCTTCGACAAGGATGAATTGTCGACCGGCACGTCGCGGAAGCCGAGCAGCGGCAGTCCTTCCGACTGCGCCGATTCGGCGATGATCTCTTCGATATGGGCGCGCAGCGTGGCGTCCTGCGGCATGAACCAGTGGCCGACCCCATATTGGCCGGCCGGCGGCAGTTCCACGCCCTTGGCGGCCATTTCCTCGCGGAAGAAGCTGTCCGGGATCTGCACCAGCACGCCGGCCCCGTCGCCGACCAGCGGGTCGGCGCCGACCGCGCCGCGATGGGTGAGGTTTTCCAGCATCGCCAGACCGTCCTCGACGATCCGGTGCGACTTCACGCCCTTCATGTTGGCGATGAAGCCGACGCCGCAGGCGTCATGCTCGTTGCGCGGATCATAGAGGCCGCGGGCGGAAAGCCCGGTATCGGTTCGGGCAATCAGCCACACCAGCATCTCGCCGGGCTCGCGGTTGTCCCAGGCGAAATAAGGGATGGCGGTCGGGCGGGTCTCGGCGCTGGCCGGCGGCTCGGGCCGGTAGAGCCCGTCCTGCCAGCCGTCCCCGGCATCGGCCCGGGCCGCGGCCGATAGCGTCGCCACGCCGCCCAGAAGCCCGGGCTCGTGATGCGCCTTTATGCTTGCCGTGCGCGGCAGCGTCAGGCGATGCAGCCGGCTCTCGTTGTCGACCGCTTCCACGCAGTAGATCAGCGGGCCGCGCGACAGCGCGACGCGGCCTATATCCTGGCGCACATGCGGGTTGGCGAAGACGCGGCCCATCGACATATCGAGGTCGAGCTC
>NZ_JBSKBP010000113.1:0-4912 GCF_053714275.1 Mesorhizobium sp. Arg314
CCTATACGCTGCTCATCCCCAATCTGCGCGACTTCTCGAAGGAAATGGGTGGCGTCACGGTCGACCTCATCAGCGCCCTGTCGGCGCCCGCCTCAACCGACGGCTTCGACGTGCTTTTGACCCGGGATCTGACCCTGACCGAACCTGGAGATCGCTGGGATTTCTACGACGAGCAGCTCGTTTGCGTCGGTGCGCCGGACTGCGTGGGCGGCCGCGGCTTAGAGGCGCTGCGCACGACTCCGGTGATTGCCGTCACCTCGCGGCCGGACATCCTGCCGACCTGGCTTCGCGGCATGGATTTGAAGACGTCGGACGTTATCTCGGGGGCTCGCTACGACCACCATTATCTGGCCTTGCCGGCAGTGACGACTGGCAACAGCCTCCTGGTGACGCCTCACGTCCTCGTGGCGGAACTGATCCGGCAGGGTCTCCTGGAGGTGCTTGCAGGATCGCGTGCGCCGAGCGGCATGCAGTACCGCGCCTATGCAGTTGATCGAGGTTCGAACTTGGATGTGGCGCGTGGTTTCTGCCGCTGGTTGACTCGGCTTTGCAAGAAAATGACAGAAGTAGACGTGCCAGCCAAATAGGGCTGGGTTGGGGCGCGGCTGGCGTGCTGGTATTATAGTTCATGCGGCCATCCTCTACCTCAGCCGTATATATATCGCGAAATGCGATCAATTGGCTCGCTTTACGCGATGCAAAAAGTGGCGATTTCTGGGTATCGTGTTTAGTTCTGGTAAAATCCGGTGCCTCGAGGAAAGTCGCTTTGTCACTCATCGCCAAGAGACTGCAAGCCGTCCGTCCGTCCCAGACCAAGGCGATGACGGCTGCGGCCGCCGCTCTCAAAGAGAAGGGCACGGATGTCATTGCGCTCAGCCAGGGCGAGCCCGATTTCGATACACCAGAAGCGGTTCAAAACGCCGGCATCGCCGCCATCCGCAACGGCAGGACGCGCTACACACCCGTCGCCGGCATTAAGCCGCTTCGGCAGGCGATCCGGGAAAAACTTCTGCGCGACAATAGTCTCGACTATGACATCGACCAGATCACGGTCGGCTGCGGCGCCAAGCAGGTGGTGTTCAATGCTTTGTTCGCCAGTCTCGATCCAGGTGACGAGGTGATCGTTCCGGCCCCTTGCTGGGTCTCCTATCCTGACATGGTGCGGCTTGCCGGCGGCGAACCGGTCCTGGTGGAGTGCCAGGAGCGTTTCGGCTTCAAATTGAAGCCCGCGTACCTGGAGGCGGCGATCACGCCGCGCACCAAGTGGCTGATGCTGAATTCGCCCAACAACCCGACCGGCGCGGTCTATTCCAAGGCCGAGCTTGCCGCACTCGCCGCAGTGCTTCGCCGCCATGATCATGTGCATGTGCTTGCCGACGACATCTATGAGAAGCTCATTTATGGCGTGCGTTTCGCGACGATGGCAGAGGCCGCGCCCGACCTCATTGACCGGATGCTGACCGTCAACGGGGTCTCCAAATCCAGCGCCATGACCGGATGGCGGCTCGGCTACGGTGCCGGGCCGAAAGACCTGATCAAGGCGATGAACACGATCCAGGGGCAGACCTCGTCCCATACCAGTTCGATCTCGCAATATGCGGCGATTGAAGCGATCGGCGGCAATCAGGACTATATCGGCGATTTCGTGGCTGACTTCGAGAAGCGCCGCGATCTCGTGGTTGAGAAGATCAACGAGGCGCAGGGCCTCAAATGCCGCACGCCGGACGGCGCTTTCTACGTCTTCGTCAATTGCGCCGGCGTGCTCGGCAAGATCACGCCGCAGGGCAAGCGGATCGAGACGGATATGGATTTTGCGCTCTATCTGCTGGAGCAGTTCGGCGTCGCCGTCGTGCCTGGCAGTGGCTTCATGGCCTCGCCCTATATCCGCATCTCCTATGCCGCATCGGTGAAGGAGTTGAACCGCGCTTGCGGCCGCATCCTTGCCGCCTGTGAAGCCCTTTGCAAAAGTGAAACGATCTATGAGCAAAGCAAGAAAACTGCGTGAGGCCATGGCCGAGCGCGGTCTCGTCCACATCATGGCCGCCCATAGCCCTCTCTCGGCAATTCTCGCCGAGGAAGCGGGCTTCGATGGCCTTTGGGCGTCGGGTTTCGAACTTTCGGCGCTCTACGGTCTCGCAGACATGAGCCTGATCACCATGACGCAGCATCTCGACATGCTGCGGGCGATCGCCGGCAAGTCGTCGCTGCCGATCGTTGCCGATATCGATACCGGCTACGGCAACGCCTTGAACGTCATCCATGCGACCCGAGAATACGAAAGGGCAGGCACCGCAGCGGTGGTGATCGAGGACAAGACTTTCCCGAAGGTCACCAGCCTGGCCGCCGATGCCCGCCAGGAACTGCTGCGAATCGACGAGTTCCAGGGCAAGATCGAAGCCGCCGTCTTCACCCGCAGCGACCCGGATTTCCTGGTCATAGCCCGTACGGAGGCGCTTATTGCAGGCCTCGGGGAAGCGGAGGCGCTGACGCGTGCCACGGCCTATGCCGAGGCCGGCGCCGACATGATCCTGATCCATTCGAAAAAGAAAGACCCGGCCGAGATCGAGAGCTTCTCGCGGGCATGGAAGGGACGGGCTCCGCTCACCATCGTTCCCAATGCCTATCCGGAACTCGATGCGACCCGTATTCGCGCGCTAGGCAACATCAAGATGACGATCTACGGCAACTATGGTATCCGCGCCGCAACGACCGCGATGCAGGACGCGTTCCGGCGGATCATTGCCGATTGCGGTGTACAGAACGTGCATAAGGACATCGTGCCGGTGGAGGAAATCTTCCGTCTGCAGAGGATGAATCAGGTTAAAGCCGACGAAAAGCGGTTCCTTAGATAGGAGATGCCATGTCGCTGGTACCGCTGCCATTGCGTAGCTTTCGACATGCCGTTGCGACTGAATGCTTTTCTTATGGTCCAAAAACATAACCGTTCGGTGGGAACTCTCAGCTCTCGGTCACCTTATTGACGCGCTGGAATACCATTGGTTTGGCATGGCTGACACTCGTTAAGATTAAGCAAGATAACACGTGCAGCGATCCAGGGACGAAGAGATGGATAAACCGCGATCAGAAACGAACCCGGTAAATAACGACACCGAGGTCATGATTTTTCTCGCCGGTCTCGGTTTGTATGCCGCGTGGGAGAGAAGCCCTGACCGTTGGCGGGAGGCCTACTTGTTCGGTCGCATGCTTGCGGAGCGGTTGGACACGCGGCCCTCCACCACCCACGAGCTAATGAAAAGAAAGTAATGAGCGCACGCCAAGACGAGTTGGCATTTATGCCAATGACCGCTGTTCGAGATGCAATCGCAAATGGCGACTTATGCCCCCTGAACTACGTGGATCATCTTCTTGCTAGGATCGAAGAGCTGGACCAGTCGATCCATTCGTTCGTAGCCTGTGATGCCGACCGCGCTCGAGAACGGGCACGATATCTGCGAGATGCACGTAAGCGTTCTGACGGGCATTCGTCAATCGGGCGACTGTTTGGCGTTCCGTATGCCGTCAAGGATATCATCGATGTTAAAGCATACCCGACCATGGCACAGTCGCGAATTATGCCCGCGGAGCCAGCTTTTACCAACGCGCCAGTGATCGATACGCTGGACGCCTCCGGCGGCGTTTGTCTCGGCAAACTCGCCTTGTACGAATTTGCGATAGGCGGGAGTCCGACGTTCGATCTTCCCTGGCCACCCGCCAGAAACCCGTGGAATCTGAATTACATGGCTGGCTCTTCGTCGAGCGGCTCCGGCGCGGCTCTTGCGGCAGGCCTCGTTCCACTCACTATCGGAACAGACACCGGCGGCTCAATTCGCAGCCCTGCTATGATGAACGGAGTTGTTGGTCTAAAACCCACGCATGGAATTCTCGACATGAGTGGCGTATTCCCGCTTGCGCCATCCATGGACACGGTCGGGCCGATGGCCAGGTCCGTTACGGATATATTCGAAGCGTTCGCCGCCATGACGGACATGAGCGCAAAAGGCGAAAAGCTGCGTAGTCCAGAAAAGGTCAACCTTGGTATAGTGCGCCATTTCCACGAAGTGGACCTTACGTGCGACATATCGGTTTCTCATGCGATAGAAAAATGCGTTGACGCTGCCAGCTCAGTTGGCTGGGCTATCAACGATGTCAACCTGTCGCCGTTACGCAGTTTTGACACTGCGGGTAGGGTGACCATGATCGCTGAAGCATTCGCGATTCATAAGGATTGGCTCTCTGAGAAGTCCGACCTCTACGGCGTGAATGCGGCAGAGTTTCTCATGAGCGGCGCGTTCATTTCATCGGAAGAGTACCTGCGTGCTCAAAGCATCCGCCGCCGTTTGACGCAAGAGCTTGAAGAGGCGCTTGAACAGCATGATGTCCTGTTAACGGCGGTAAGTACACTTCCGCCTTGCCGGATAGACGATCCGGACGCATTGCAGCGTTTGGCCGCGGCGTCAGTGCGCATACCCGCTAACGTCACGGGACATCCGGCCGTGGCTATACCGACCGGATTATCAGGCGATGGTCTCCCCATCGGCGTACAGCTTATCGGTCGCAAACACGACGAGCGGAAACTTCTGTGCATCGCGGCCGACCTGGAGCAAATGATGGGCTTTACCTCAAAGCACCCTTATCCGAACGGAAGAACGACGCTGACTTGGACTCAAGACGGCAAGAATTGCTTTCTCGACGCGCCAGGCGGGCCGAAACGATCCTAAACCTTCGCCCTGACGCGCAGATGGTCTGGCGCCTGATTGCGAACAGTCTCACGACCGCCGAAGCACTCATCCCCACTGACAGATTCCCGTGCACTCCACAACTGAACAGCTAGACTATGGCCTGCTGCCGGTTTCGTGGACACCGAGATAAGGTGTTTAACGGAACTGGAGAGTGGGAATGCAGAGAAGGAAAT
>NZ_JBSKBP010000114.1:0-4879 GCF_053714275.1 Mesorhizobium sp. Arg314
CAGACGGACCCGATCGTCCGCATTGAGGCCGGCCATCTTCGTCGGGCGCTGGAACGCTACTACCTGACCTCAGGACAAGGGGATCCTGTACTCATATCCATTCCCAAGGGTGGATATGTTCCTTCCTTCGCGCGCCGGGCGGAAACCCAGTTAGCGCCGCTCCCAGCCCAATTTGTCACGCAGCCAGTCACAGAGCGCCCGCCCCTGTGGAGAACCCGGCCGCGACTGCTAACAGCCGTGCTCATGGTGCTTCTGGCGATCGTGGCATCTGTATCGGCTTGGTGGTGGGGCTCCGCCAAACACGGCGAGCCGGAAAAGCCCCGTGTGCTCGTGCAGACCTTTGACAATCCGGGCGGCACTCAGGCCGCAGGCGTGGTTGCAAGTGGATTGAAGGAGGAAATTGTCGAGCAACTTTCCAAGTTCAGAGACTTGCTGGTAATGGAATCGGCCCCGAAGCCGGACGATGCCTCCTTGGCGCCGCCACGATTTGAGATCGCTGGGAGTGTCACGCTGTCGGACGAAGCCTTTCAGCTTCGGGTCCGGCTCATCAATCGCGGCACCGGGTCGGTAATTTGGGCAAATAGCTACGACGGCCCATTGAAAGTCTCGGCATTTCGGGACACGCAAAAGGAAATTGCGCGCAGCGTAGCGCAAAATTTGGCTCAGGTTTACGGCGTGATCTTCCAAGCGGACGAGGATCTCGACGTGAGCAACGCCCCCGATGATTGGGTAGCCTATAATTGTACACTTTCTTTTTATGCATATCGGCTGGGCGTTG
This sequence comes from Mesorhizobium sp. Arg314, assembly GCF_053714275.1. Classification (NCBI taxonomy): domain Bacteria; kingdom Pseudomonadati; phylum Pseudomonadota; class Alphaproteobacteria; order Hyphomicrobiales; family Phyllobacteriaceae; genus Mesorhizobium; species Mesorhizobium sp. Arg314. The sequence goes on from NZ_JBSKBP010000114.1 coordinate 779, forward strand.
ATCCGGAGCGCCGTCCCGCTGTGCGCACATGCCTTGAGCAAGCTGTGGATCGCTTCCCCCGCTACGCCACGGCATGGGGTCTCCTGGCATTGGTCTATGTCGATGACTACCGGTTTGGATTTTCAGCCGATGGGACGCCCCCGGCATCAGCGCTTGAGCGCGCTTTCGCTGCCGCCCAGCACGCCGTGGCACTCGATCCCCTAAATTTGCCAGCGCGCCAGGCAAAAATGCTGGCTCTGTATTTCGACAGGCAGATTGATGCCGCGTTGGAGCTAGGCGAGGAGAGCTTGAAACTCAACCCCAACGACACCGAGTTCTTGAGCGAATATGGCGAGCGCCTGGCAGTTTCGGGAAAATGGAAGGAAGGTTGCGCGAAGATAGCGGTGTCGCGTCAAGCAAATCCCGGAGCGTCAGCCAACTATGAGGCGGACTTGGCTCTTTGCTCCTATTTTGACGGCGACTATGCGCAAGCAGCAACATGGCTAAAGAGAACCCCTTCCCCGATGAATCCGATCTATCATTTGATTGGCGCTGCGATAAACGGTGAGGCAGGGAACGTTGCGGAAGCCCACCGCGAGAGCGAATGGCTTCGACAGAATATTCCGGCATTGGTGAAAAACCTGCGGGCGCAAGTGTCAATGCGTTTGGCTCGTCCGCAAGATGTCGAGACCTTTCTCGGCTCGCTTAGAAAAGCAGGTCTTGTGATCGCTGATTGAGCGGCCTGCACCGGCTTCGGCCGCGCAGTCAAGCATGGACGAAATCCAGCGACCAGAGCGCATTCTTTGCCTCGACCAGGATCAGCGCCCGCGTGCCGACGGCTCGCCGACTTGCCCTGCGCACCGTCAGACCTTCCTCGCGATAGAGACGGTAGATACGGTTGACCCCAGATGCCTCGCCCTCGCGCCTGAGTAGGATGAATAGCCGCCGGTAGCCGAAGCGTCGGCGCTCGTTCGCTAGGTCACGCGCCAGCAAACACCAAGCGATTGCACCGAGCGTCATTGCCGGAATGAACGCAGGCACCTTCACCGCGCAATCGATCGAGCGTAAGCTGTTATCTGTGAGCCGTATCGCAGCTGAATTTCAGCCGCCCCTATTCCAATCGCCAAAGCAAGGGCAGCCAGAACGGCAAAGGTCGAAAATTTCAATCTTCCCTCCCAAGTTGCTCTCTCCTGAATTCATGCTACCTGGACAGGTGGCCTCGCTCCATGCGTTTATGATAGGTAATGACTGGGGCCGGAAGAGGATTGCGTTTTGGCGATCATCGGTAACGGCGCCACTACCGTTGATCTCCATATGATGATCGCAAATACTCACGCCCCCGTCGCCGTCACGCCTAACGTCCTGCATCCTCCTTGCGGGGGAGCCATGCGACAGGGTCGATGGGATCACTGCGTCTTCCCTTTCGGGGCCTCAGTTTGCACCGATTCCGCAGTTTCAAGCGATGATTCCACCGCCTCCACCTCACCCGCCGTCGCTCCCACGACCTTATCGGCAAGGCTTTCGTGATAGTCATCGATTACCTGACCTTGTTCCAACCGACGAGTCACAAGCCGGACCAATTCAGGGCTGGAGGCGAACTTGCTGTGATTGAGCTGATCATCGGCTTTGAGCTTTGTCAGATCGAAGACGGTGATATGTTCGGCGGCTAACTCGCTTTTGTACGGCTCAGCATCGGGATTTATGGCTCCTAGCCGAGTAACGCCGCCCGAAAGCCACTGGGAAGCCGCCAGCGCATGATCGTCCTGAGAGACGAACAGCGAGAAATTCGCGTGCGAATTTCCCATATCCGCGAGTTCTTTGCCGAACACGTCGACATCGACGTCGGGAGACGCCAGCATGACATTAGCGATCTTCGTCGGCAGGTGCCGATCGCGGATCGCCATCTGCCGCAACGTCTCCAACACAAGCCAATTTCCCATCGAGTGGGCAAGGATGTCGACCTCGCTTATCGCCGGGTCGCGCGCCAACATATTTAGCGTGTCCTCGAGCGCATCACGAGAAAAATTCGCGCTCTCGCGATCGTAACCATATGCAAATACGCTCCCACGCGAGGGCCAGGTGAACAGCACCGGCGTAACCTCGGCGCCCGTATCATGTACAATCTGAGCAAACCGGAATACGGCATCATCGAACCGGTTATTAAAACCATGTACGAACACAATCGCTCGATGCTTCCGCGTCGCAGTGCCATGTGCATCGAGCCATTTGCGCGTTTGCGGAAGATCCAGCTGAGTTACCTTCGTCGTTACAAAGTCGGTCGCAGAATTGCCTGGCGAACGCTTCGGCCAGTTAACCTCGCCGGGCTTGCGCACGCTATCGGGGGGAATCGAGACTACGATGTTGACGAACGACAAATCGCGTCCACGTTCGCCTGAGTAGAGCTGGCCGGTCGCTTTAATGGATTGGCGAGTTGTCGCAACCAGCAGGTCCACGCTTGATGTCCCAGGGGCATAGGCGGCCACCGGCAGCAGCACATCTTCCGGTCTACTGGCGCAGGCCGCCAACCCGAAGGACATCAAAGCTACAAGAAACGTCTTACAGATCATCCATGATCCCCAGCGCCGCTGCCTCAAGCCCAGAGTCCCTTCGTTGCACAGAATGCAGGGATAGACGAAGGCATTAGAGACCCGTTGCGCCATTTCAACATCCATGCACCAATGCTCTGAATCCCGCGATTGCCCCTCCGTCGCCGTGCCTGCCGGCGCATAGCCGTCGTCATGACGATCGCAGAACAAACCGACGATCAATTGGCTGGGCCGGCCGCGCGTTCATCGGGTACAGCGCGGTGAATTTCGCGATGTCGGCTTTGTCAGCCGTAATCGGTGACTTGCACACCATCCAATCGACCGTCTCCGCGCAGGGCGGCGTCGTCAGCGAGCCAGCGTATTTCCAGTATTTCAGCGATCTCGGCAGAAGGTTCTGCGGACTGGCGTCGTCCGGCGCGTCCGCTTCGCTGTCGGCGGCCTTCGGAAACGCGCCTGCAATGGCCTTGAAAGTATGGTTCGCAGCCCCCTCATCGATAAAAACCCCGATAACGCCAAGACCCTTGCCTCCCGCCTTCTGGTGCACGAAATGCGCTTCCATCGGATAATGTTTTCCGCCGACGAGGTGCTCGCTCGGCGCATGGAAATGAAACTGAACCAGTTCGTATTGAGCGTCGCCGACGGTTAGCTTTCCACCTGGTGGGACGTTCAACTGAATCGTGTGACCATTGTTGACCATCTTGCCGCCCCGCTTCTGCCAGGCAAATTTGAGCGGCGGCAGATCAGCCTTGGTCGCGCCCGCGATATCGATTGGCGATTGTTGCGATCCGACGGAGCATGCGGCGTTCTCGGCGGCGAGCGAGCCCCAATGGTCGGGTCCGGTCTCGCCTTCATAGCTCCAATGCAGGCCTTCCGACGCGAACCCCCGACTGACACAAAGTGGGCACAGGCTCGCCGCCGCGAGACCTTTCAACAACGAACGACGGTCCATAGTTTTCCTCCTCCGATCGCGCACACCTGACAATCGAGTCGAGCAGCTACTGAACTTGCTCGTCGTTAGCTCGGCTCAGGTGAACAGGTCTTGCCATTTCGCGCCAATCACGACGCCTCAATGTTTGCACTCGCAGCCGTGTGGCCATATGCTGCCAAAATCAGAAAGTTGGGATACTTTCGCGGCAACGTCATTCGGCTGGCCTCTAAGTCCTGAAGCGCTGCCTCGACTTCTCCAACCAGCCGGTCCACGAGTTCCTGCCATTCGGCTCGTCTAGCCTCGACCAACGCCGCTGTTGTGGTCTTGTCGACGCTTGAAAGCGCCAGCTCCGCGTCGGCAAGCTCCTCGCATATCTCTAGAAAGCTCTCACTCCGGACAACCAGTCGGTGGATCGCCAATTCAAACTGCTGAAAGCGGCGTACTGCCGCCAGGATAGCTCTTTGTCTCTCGGTCGGTTCTTCTTGCTTGGCCATAATTCGTTGATCTGACAGAATTAACGATATTTTCAATTTGCGACGTGAGTGAGTTCTATATTGCCCAAAGCCAGCAGCGGAATGTAAATTACGTGGGAGACCATGTAGTCATCGGTCGAGCGAGGGGTCAGTTGAACAAGCCTGTAACATCCTT
>NZ_JBSKBP010000115.1:0-4384 GCF_053714275.1 Mesorhizobium sp. Arg314
GCTGCACGCTGATAACCGCGGTGAGGGCGGCGTGCTGTCTTTGATGGCGCTGGCGCACGGCAGTTTCCCGAAGCGCTATGCTTCAGCCCTGCCCCCACGACTGACGCTCTGCAGCGTTCGAGCGCGCCGCCGCGCTCGAACGGCAAGCAGCCGAACGGAGCCGTTGACATGACGTCCCTGCACTGCTTCCTCAGATCATCATGGAGCCAATCGTGCGCAACGCTCTCCCCTGGAAGATCCGCGCAGAGCCGGCGGTATCACCAGCGTTGCCATCATCCCCTCCAATTAAAGCGACGCTTGGCGTTAAATGGCTGGCAGGCTGGCGTCGTTGCCGGGCTCGATCTGGTGATGTTTGCTTTTCTGCTAGTCGATCCTGGCATCAGCGGCAGTTGCGTTGCCCGGAGGGCGGCAAAGTTTCCGCCGGAGAGACGCAAGCAATCCCAACGGATGCATCCATCACGTGGATGTGACCGATTAGAAGAATGGATTTCTGCGGTCAGCTTCTCCGAGCTAACCCTTTTCCATCATCGAATCATGGCGTTGGACGCGCTGAGCTGGTGGGCAGGGGGCTGCACGCAGGAGAATCGATGCGCGGAGAAATCGTAGGCGGTGGCGGGTGGCATTTTGGGTTGGCCAACCGGCGGTTTCGGTCCGCCAATAGTCCTCATACCCTTCTATCCGATTACTGCTGATGGCGCTTGTTTGCTCCTACGACTACTCGTCCCGGAAAGCGGTCACGAATATCGCCACTAGTTGCGTGACTGATGCTGCCACGGCGGCCTCATATCCGACAGTGACGTCAATTACCGTCGACTTAATTATGAGATGAAATGCGAACGCTCCTCGTTGATCACCAGGCGGATCTCGCACGCGCGGTGCGCGTTGCGCTCGCGGACGGCGGTTTTGCCGTTGACATGGCTTGTTCTCTGGAGGAGGCGTCGAGTGCATTTCGGTGTGCGAGCTACGAAATTCTCCTACTAGAGTTGGCTCTGCCTGATGGCAATGGCTTGGATTGGCTGAGGCAGCTAAGGAGCGAGGGGCATTCAGTTCCGGCCATCATTATGAGTTGCTTCAATGATTGCGAGAAGCGAATTGCCTCTTACAATGGTGGCGCGGACGATTTCCTGCTCAAGCCCGTCTCTCCTGTCGAGCTCATCGCTAGAATGAGAGCCCTTCAGCGCCGGGCAATACAGATGACCGACCCCATCCTTGTATTTGGCAATCTCACCTTCGACCCGATCAGCCGAGAAGTTTCGGTTGCTGGTGAGCCGCTGGTAATCGCGCGTCGCGAGCTATGTATTCTCGAGCAATTGCTCTATCGCGCAGGCCGTATCGTGCCGCGCGAGCAGCTCGAGGGCCACCTCTATTCTTTTAACGATGAGGTATCTACTAACGCGCTTGAAGTCGGAATCTATCGCTTACGTGGACATCTGCGTAGGTCGGGTGCAACGGTGCGGATCAGGACCGTGCGTGGCATTGGCCACATTCTTGAATCGCCTGGCGCGGCATCACATGATTAGTCGACTATGAAAGAAAGCCTGTCTTGAAAATAGTTCCAACTCTTCATGCTGAGACCAATCAGCGGCCGACCCTTATCGACGGCTCAAGAGCTCCCGGTTGTCCTTACTTGGGCCCTCTCCTATGCGCGCTGATGCTGTTCTCTCCGCTTTCTGCCGCGGCCCAAAACAACGGGGATGAAGCGACGCCGCGTGCATCTTCCAATAGCATCAATGCCACGCTGAACCTTACCTCTTCGCTCGGCAAGACAGTTCGTCTGCCCGCGCCAGCCGCGACCATCTTTGTTGCCGACCCATCAATCGCGGATTATCAGGCACCCTCAAACAAAACCATCTTCGTGTTTGGCAAGAAATCGGGGCGGACCACCCTATTCGCCTTGAACGACAACGGTGAGGCTCTCGCCGAGTTGCAGATTGTCGTGACGCAACCGATCGGGGATCTGCGGGCTATGTTGAGGGATCAAGTCGGCGACTATCCGATCCGCGTCAAGTATACTCCACGCGGCGCAGTTCTTAGCGGTACAGCGCCCGATGCTGCAACCGTAGACGCTGCGAAAACGGTCACCGAGCAATTCCTCGGTGACGGTGCGCAGGTCGTCAATAACATCAAGGTCGCTGGGTCCCTGCAGGTTAATCTGAGTGTGCGCGTAGCGGAGGTCTCCCGTGGCGCGATGAAGGAACTGGGGATCAACCTGTCCGCACTCGGTCAAATCGGCAATTTCAAAGTGGGTTTGTTAAGCGCCAGCGGCAGAGGTGCAGGCTCGGGTACTAGTGGTGGTGGTACAGGAGAAATCGGATACGACGATGGTAACATCAGCATCGGCGCAGTTCTTGACGCACTCGCCAAGGAGCACATCGCTTCCATTTTGGCCGAGCCGAATCTCACTGCGATGTCCGGCGAAACGGCCAGCTTCCTCGCCGGCGGCGAATTTCCCATCCCTGTGCCGCAGGAAAACGGGCAAGTCTCAATTGAATTTCGTCACTTCGGCGTCAGCCTGGAATTCTTACCCACCGTTCTCAACAATAACCAGATCAATATTCGCGTAAAGCCGGAAGTCAGTGAACTCACGTCACAAGGTGCCATTGAAATCAACGGCATTTCCGTGCCGGCAATTTCCACCCGCCGCGCCGACACAGTCGTCGAACTCGCCAGCGGGCAGAGCTTTGCAATCGGTGGGCTCATCAGGCGTACCGTCAGCAATAACATCAGTGCTTTTCCCGGGCTCGGCCAAGTGCCGATCCTTGGCGCCCTGTTTCGTTCGTCCTCATTTCAAAAGGAGGAGTCGGAACTGGTTATTCTGGTTACACCTTACATCGTGAGACCAGGGTCGAGCCCCGATCAGATGAGCGCGCCCACGGACCGGATGGCGTCGCCTTCGGACGGAGGGAAGCCTGGGTCGAATGTGCTAAGTCGGCCGAGAGGCCGGGCTACTGCCCACCCTGGCGCGCCCAGTGCCAAGAGCAGTGTCGGCTTTGTCATCGAATAGCGGTAACCGAATGAAGTTGCGGATCAAAGTTCACCTGCTCGCCCTAATGGCAGGTCTAAGTGGCTGCGTAAGTGCGCCGATCCACGACGAGCCATCGACACCGGTGTATATCCGGCAGGAGACCACCGTCCTAATTTTAGAGAGCCTTCGCGCCTCCGAACGGCAGCGCTTGCGTAATTTTCTTGAGAGGTCCAGCCACGGTCGGCGCGATGCGCTTCATCTGCTGATCAGCGGGTCGCCTCGGCTTAGCGCAGAGGCAGTCCATCAGGCGAAGCAGATGGGGATCGACACTTATAACATTCAGTTGTTGGACCAACACGACGCCCGCACAGCGCGAATAGAGGCGATTGTCTATCACGCCCGCACTGCTGTCTGTCCGTCGTTTTCCAGTCCATTGCCCAACGACGAATCCCTGGACCAGCCGCTTGGCTGTTCGACACGCCATAACCTCGCGGTCATGGTCAACGATCCGCGCGATTTGCTCGACAACAAGGCTGTCAAACCAAGCGATGGTGATCGGGCCGCCATACCAGCTGCCAGATATAGGACATTCACGGCAGAGAAAACTGGAGGATGACGTTGGAGTGCATCTTATAAGACAGAGAAATTACCAGGAAGATTTCAGGAATTTGGATTCAACTGCGGCATTTTCTCCCGCGATCTCGATCTTACCAGCAAAGCCAGTCGCCAGGCGGAGCGAGACCTCGGCCTCGTTCCGGTAGTGCAAAGTCTATGAGAAGGGCAAGCTCGCCTTCTTCGCCCCGAGGCTCTACAAAGGTCGTGCCCGGATTGACCAGACCGTCGGCAAGCCCGGCGGCACGGACAAGGGGCGCACGACACGAAGCGCAATCTGGCGAATAAGGATAATTCGGGCAGCTTCGCCGCCGCAAATCTTCATGATGTGATCGGCGTGAACTAAGTCAGCCTCGAAACCCGAATGGAAACGGCTAGTAATCGTCAAAGAGGTTCTGCATGTCTTCGACGGCGGACAGGCGCTAAAGCGCGTCGCGCTGAAACGGATCCAGTCGACGCGCTTTAAGTCTTTGTTTTGATGCATTTCGTTCCCCAAAACCGCTGCGCACTTTTGGGCGATATCATTACTTGACACCCCTGAAAAGTTGACCCGATTGATCCCGCTCGTAATCACCCGAGAACTTCAAGGCATTCCATTTACGCCGGCGGTCAATGACCAACCCGGCGTATTCCGAGACATGGCCGTTTTGATGCCAACGAATGCTAGTCACCTGAATCTGAAGTACGGTTCATTGTCTTCTGGCAGAAACGCTTGACCGATGCGAGGATTTGGTCGGCGGATTTGACCCACTTGTATGGGGTGGGGTTTTCGTTGTGGGTTTCGATGAATGCGTCGATGTCGGCCTC
>NZ_JBSKBP010000116.1:0-4368 GCF_053714275.1 Mesorhizobium sp. Arg314
TCTGCGAAAGGCAACCACATCATTGTGCCGCTGCCACCAATACAGCGTGGACCGCGGTATTCCAAAGCGTCTCTCTAAATGCGTCGACCCTGCGACTGGACCGGCCCACTCTGCAATGCGAGCGCCTTCTCTGAGGCAATCTTCCAGACCCGGATGCCCGAGCGGACGTTCTGACGGCCGGGATGGCGAAGCGCTCTCACACGCCTGGGCGTTTAGCCGCAGCGCCGATTCAGCCTCGAGCCTGCCGAGAAATTCGGCAGCCAAGGCATTCAAATCGTTGGAAGGAGAACCCGAGAGCACACCAGCAGGTTTTTCATGCTGCCTTGCCTCATCGCAGTGGGCAAGAAGGCGCCGCACCTCGCCCATGACAAAGCGTGAAAGCTCCGGCTGGCGCTTTTCCTCCCCAAGATCCCCCGACCCACTCATACATAACTTTCCGGCAGCAAACGGCCGTATTTGAACGAGCAAAAGCGCCAGTTATGATCCGATTGATTATAAGGGGCATATCTCTACGTTGACTATAAGGGAAGTCAATCCCTGCCGGCGGAAATTTTGTTCCTGGCGGCTGTCGTCTCTTCGACGTCGTCGCGAAAGCGACGAGCTGCCGGCTCCAGGCCGAAAGTGGCTCAGCGGTCGCGGGTCATGTCGAGTCTGGCCGCACGGATTGAGGCGATTCGTCGAGCACTGGTACCAGGAGTCGGCAAAACCGTTGAGGCGATGCTCACCCTCGCGGACGAAAGGCTCGGTCGTCGCCATCGGCGACAACGCTGTCCCACGAGTTCGGGAATGCGGTCGCGAGAGGCGGGCCCGATCTTCTCGCGCTGCTTCGTTCGCACAGCGGATAGACGATAGGTTTATACCCCCAGCATTTGCTGGCTCTTCCGGACTGGCGCGGGGACCAGGGAAAGCCAACGGCCGGCACCCGCAGCCTTCTGGCTACCGTCCACCAGATCCGCCGGCCACGCCCCCGCGCCGGCTCGGACGGAGGTTGCCGTTCCCCCCTCTCCGCTAGCTTGGACGCGATCCCGCAATGGGATCTTACCCTCCTGGGAGCCCGATCACCTTCCAAGGCGGCACAAGTTGCCGAAGGTTGCGATCCTGAGGCTGGCAGGGCCGAAAACTGCGTCGGCGAATTGATGCATGCAGGACCTCTCGGCGTTCTTCCACGCACCTCCGGGATTCGAATTCCTATGGCAACTACGCAGCTGTCGTGAGCGCCAAGCCCGGTGCGATGAGGCCGATGATGCTAACACGATCGCCTGCTGAGCCTGCGTGGCGGTTTGATTGGTAGTGAAGATGCAAAGCCGGCAAGCGGCCTGGCAGACGTGGCACGCGAATCTCCCTTTTCGTCTATCTCGGCCCGTCACTCGGTCTTTGAGACCTCTTCCGGGAACCGACATCGAAGTGGTCTGCGAAGAACTAGGCGGGACCAGGATCGGGTTCCTGATCGAGAACAAGGTCTATGCTCCCTTCATGCCGCGGCAACTCGAACGTTATCGGACGGGCGGCGAGGAGGGCCGCATGGCGGGCAGGTGGGACGGATGCCGAGTAGTCCTGGTTGCTCCACAGCAATACCTGCCCGGCCTGTTCCAGATGAGCGGCAGCATCTTGATGTCGAACTGCCCTACGAGGCCATCTTCGCTTGGCTCGAAGAGAGCCGGCGCGAGCAACTGACTTTCAAGCGATATATGCTGGAGAAGGCGATCACGTCGGGGTGCAAGGGCCATGTCAAGCAGGCGGACGCTGCTATGATCAAATATTGGCTTCCCGCACCTCCCTTTTCGGAATGTCGAACGGCTTTGCTCCTATCCATAGGCTGGTGGAACCTCGATTCCTCAGCGATTCCTACGGATACCGGCCCGGCAAATCGGCGCTCGATGCTGCTTGCTCATTGGGCCTTGCTCTTCGCACGCGGCCGAACAATGGGAGCCGTATGACGCGAGAGTGTCACGTACGGTTCTGCGGGAGCGCGGGGATGCGATTTCTCCCGCGCCAATGAACGGGCGAGACTCGTCATGGATTGACTTCACGGTCCCGTGGCAAACGCCCAAATGCAAGCTCTACCACAAGTTCAAGAAAGGATCGGTCGAACAGGTCATCGAAGGCAGGGATGCCGAGCGTGCTGGGGCCTTTCTGAAGCCTATTCTCGCAGAAGGCATGATCTTCGTCTCCACAAAGTCGACCGCCTCGCTTCGGGGGTAGATGAACGACGGGGACACTTCCTACAGCGCGGAATCCAATGCTCGATGCGTCAGCCGCACCATCCCCCCGCAGACGCTCCGAATGGATTAGCGCCGGAAAAAGAGGCTCCCTGGCTGATCCCGCCTACGAACCGCCCCGGTCGGCCGCTCTATTGCTATCCTGGTGCGGGGGGGGTCTCCCGCATGCAGCTCGAGGAGGCGCTGTTCCAGCTCCTTGTCCGCCCCTGTGAGGCGATGGTTCAGGCGAAGGTAGTCCATCCAGGTCGGGGTGCGGAAGGTCTCCGTCCAATGCGAGGGTTCCTGGAGGTCGCGCTGGAGGTTCCAGTGCCGAGCGCCGACCCGGCTTTGCACCCGGCGTCGGTCCCGCATGAGGTCCAGGAATGCTTCGACGTTCGGCTCAGATATTGAGTATTCGATCTTGACGACGATCGGGCCGCTTCTCGATTTCAGGTCGAGGGCAAGGTGTGGTGTTTCGAAGCCAAGAGAATCCTGGTCGGACTCTTTCCATTGACGGATCGGCAGCAGCAATCCGGTGCCGGCGACCAATAGCAGAGCACCAGCTGAGCTTTCCAGCGCCAGGGCGAGCGAATAGTTCTCGGCCACCAGGCCCCACAGCCAGCTGCCGGCCGCGACGCCGCCCGACGAGAGAGCAGAGTAGATCGAGAGCGTGCGGCCAACGACCCACCGTGGGCTCGACAACTGCACGCTGACGTCAAGCCCCGTCCAGGTGACTACCCAGCCCGCACCGCCCAGTGTCAGGGCGATAGCCGCCACCACCAGCGAAGGCGTGAAAGCAAGAGCCAGGCAGCACGCGGCGCAGGCTATGCAGGCGAGCGTCGTCAGCCGCTCCTGCGACAGCGACCGCCTCAGCGCGTTGTTGGACATTCCCGCGCACAAGGCGCCCGCCCCAAATCCGGCCACCAGGACACCATAGGCGATGGGACCTCCTCCCAGCTGGTCCCGGGCGACCAGTGGCAGCAGCGCCAGTATCGAGATGCTCGTCAGACCGAAAAGGGTTCCGCGGGCGATCGCCGCCTTGATCTCTCCCGACAGCGCCGTGAAGCGCGCGCCGTCATGAATGGCCGTGGTCAATGGCTCACGGGGAAGAGGCGAAGAGCGACCGCTCCATTTGCAAAGCCCTATGGCCCACAGCATCGCCAAATATGTGAGCGTAGCCACGGCGAAAGCCGTCAGTGGTCCGAAGGAGGCGACAACGAGGCCGCCGAGCGCCGGACCGACGCTTCTCATGGCGTTGTATCCGACCGAGATCAGCGTGACCGCGGCCGGAACTTCGCGCTTTCGCAGAATGTCGCCGACGGAAGCGTGCCAGGCCGGATCAGTGAAGGCAGCGCCACATCCGGCCAGGCAGCTGAAGGCGAGGATCATCCACGGATTGTAAAATCCCAGTCCGACGAGAGCAGTCAGCATGATCGAGGAGGACGCAATCACGCACCAGCCGAGCGCCATGACATTGCGGCGGCTGAAATTGTCCGCAATGGCCCCGGCGAAGATCGAAAGGATGAATACGGGCAAGGTCGTGGAGGTCTGCACCAAGGCGACCATTACGTCCGAGGTCGAAATGGTTGCCATCAGCCAGCTGACAGCGACGGTCTGAAACAGCCAACCCAGGCTGGAGACCTGTGCGGCAAGCCAGATCGCACGAAAGGTGGGGTTCTCGAGCGGTACAAACGTCGCCGACGAAACTGAAGCCGCGTCCGCGCGCACCACACTGCTCATTGGGCCGACCCTCTCTTTTCGTGAACAGATGAAGCTGGAGATTTCTCCGTTGGCCACTAGCCTATGGAGAGTGGCAGGATCGGGGCATTATAGGTGCCGAGCCCAAGTAATTTTCGATGGCTGCTGCAAAGCCAAAAAGAAACCCTCCTGATGAAAAGACCTGGCCATCCATAGCCGAAGCGCCTCACCGGCCCAATCCTGCGGAAAGGTTTGAGCGGTGGCGATGTACCATTCATGCGTGTATGGCTCGCCTCGCGCCTTGAGAAGACGGTATTGAGGAGAGATCCGAGGCAAGTTTCATTGCCTTCTGTGGCTGCCTTCATTAATGACGATAATCTTCACAGAAGCCATAAAATCAGGAGCATTCCGTGATAGAAGAAGCCGACGACAATACTGACGCCCTCATCGAGCTCACGGCGGACGTCGTCTC
>NZ_JBSKBP010000117.1:0-4331 GCF_053714275.1 Mesorhizobium sp. Arg314
CGCCTCGATGACATGGAAATTTCTATCATCGTTCATAGACGCAGACATGGAAGTTGACACCGTGAGCTCCTCACCCCTTCGTTTCGGTGTCTCTATGTCTGGCCAATCCCTTCAAACGGCGCCAGATGGGGTCCCCTCTACGCTTACGGAGGATCTGAAGGACAGTTCCATGCTGCTTCGACCAGGGCGTCGGTTGCCGGGGAGAAGGCTCGAACCGGCGCACCGTGTCACCCGTCGAATGCCCCCCGGGGACGAGGCCGAGAAAGGTCGCTGGCTTGCCCGCTAGAGCTTCGAGCATACCGCGCAGCAAATCGTGTTCCAGGAGAAGATCGACGCGATTGAGGACGCGGCTCAGCGACACCGCCTGGACGAGCAGTTGCGCGCCATCTTGCCAAATCTGGTCCATGGCGGCCATCAACTGCGGCGGCGCGTCGAAGCGACGCACGACGCACTTCCCCAATCTCGGCCAATCTCGGGAGCGAAGATTCCTGCGACCAGGAACGGGGCGCCGCGCATGGCCTTATAGGCCTCGACGACTCACGGAAGGAAAGCAGCTGGCTGGCGTTTGCGGCGCAGGTCGTCGGCTGCGGCTTCCTCGGCCCGGACCAGATCGCGGACAGCTTCGTGGACCACGCGGCACCCATACTCCGATCAGCTCGTCCGCCCGATGCAGCCGCGCCAGCGTGATCGTCCCGCCGGTTGCTCGCCCGGTCCCTTCGGGATCAGGGCCGCCGCACCGTTGATGTTGATGTCCACTGCACAGCTTGCTGAACTCGAGATAGATGATCTCGCCGGGATGCTCTCGGGGGCACCCGTTCGCTGGTGCCTTCTTTCAGTCGCAGGCGGCCGTTCCTGCGCTTTTCCCTCGTTCCGGAGGCGCTCCTCGCAGTCATGCGTAATCCCCGCCGCAGCGGCTTTGGCACAAACTGCGGCGCGACCCCTGCCAGCAACTTTCAGCTCAAACCGTCACAGTGGAGTCCGCCAGCTTACCCTATTATTCATATGAAAAGGAGATCGCGGGTTGCATGATTGAGGCATTCCGCTCCAGTGTCGGTGATTAGCCACATATCCTCGATATTGAACTCACCTACGCTGGGCGGATAGTAGGGAAGCTCCAAGCACACTACCATGCCAGGTTTGAGAACCGTCTCGTTCATCCCGATGAATGGGCGCTCCTCGACAAGGTTGTCTATCCCAATCGAATGACCGAAATGACCCCTGGTGTAATTGGGCAGACCGTTAGACCGCACGGTTTCCTGCGCAATTTGATGGACCTTTCCCATCGTGTTGCCCGGCTTCAACTCTCCAGTGGCGGCATCGTATCCCCTGTTGAGAGCTTCGTAGATCATCAATGCGCTTTTTGATGGTTCGCCGTAGATGGTCACCCGTGCGCAATCGCTGTAATAGCCGCTCAAGCGGACTCCAGCGTCGACTTTGATAACGTCGCCATTCCTGACCCGGTTTGTGTCTCCAATACCGATAGCATTGAATGCCCAACTACCTTGGTACTCGCCAATTGCCGGATTGCTTCTAAACGTCTCGATCGCACCCAGCTCGCATTCGACTCGCATCTCCTCGAGAGAAAAGCCCTCTTTGATGCCGCCGAACGCTCGTGCGAGCATGTTGTCGAACACGAGCGCCGCATTGCGTAAGCGACGGATTTCTTCAGGATGTTTGATGGCACGAAGCTTATAAATGATATCGGCAACATCGACGAACTTAGCCCGGTCACAAGCCTTCGCCAGATGCGTCTGCGTTTCGACTTGCATGAAGTCCAAATCGGTGCCGATCCGTCCGCTGGGACATTTCCATTCTTCGAGAATGCTGGCGACAATCGAAGCAATCTCGGCGTGATTGTATTGCTCCGGCCGCAACGGTCGCAGAGCGGGCTGCGCCTCGTTGGGCCGAGAAGCAACGACGTCTAGATCGCGCGCTTCGATCCACATTGAATATGGCCGGATATCACGAATGTCAGTCGCCCGCTCGGCTGCACCGGATAGGAAATCGCTGACGATCATGACCGGTTCCAAGCCAGGATCAGCCGGGACAAGGACCATGTCGGTGCCAGTCATGCGCCAACTCAAGTCCAGGAAACTGCTGTGATACCCTGAAGTGTAGAAGAAGTTGGCTGGCGTGATAGCCAAATAGGCCGATAGGCCATTCTTCTGCAGTTCGGCCTGGATTTTCTTGCGTACATCGGAGTGCATCATTACCATCTCGTTATCGCGGCGCGTTAGCGACGCACTTATATGTCATTGATTTGGCCTACGCGTTAAACCACCAGCGCTCATGGCATTTGTGGCCATCGTGCGGCCAGTTCCAAGCGACCACTTCCGGGATATGAAGTTTGGTGGTTACGCCATCCACGTAATTATTGAACAGGGGAACAATGGCGCCGCCATCGTCGCTCAAGATAGCTTGCATCTCGTAGTACATCTGCCGCCGTTTGCTATCGTCAAACTCGGACCTAGCAGCGACAAGGAGTTCGGAAAACCGCGGATTTTGCCAGAATGTCTCGTTCCAATTGCCGCCGGGCGCATAAGCCGTCAGGAAGGCCCAATCTTCGGTCGGCCGACCTCCCCAATATGAAAAAGACCACGATTTTTTCATCCAAATATTGGACCAGTAACCGTCGTTGGGCTCTCGGACGACGTTGATATTGATGCCAGACCTTTTGGCATGCTGCTGGTAAAGCACCGCGGCGTCCACGGCACCGGCAAATGCCGCATCCGAAACATAAAGATCGACCGAGAGATCCGATTTCCCGGCCCTCTTCAGGTAAAATTTGGCTTTGTCAGGATCATATTTTTTCTGTGGCAAGTCACCGTTATGATATCGGTTCATCGAGCTGATTGGATGATCGTTACCGACTTCACCATGCCCTAACAGGATTGTTTCTAGGAGCTTTTCGCGATCAAGCGAGTACTTAAGAGCAAGCCTGACATCGACGTTGTCAAATGGCGATTTGCGCACGTCCATGGGAATCGTATTGTGTCCGGTGCCTTTTGTCTCGAAGATTGCGAGATTGGGTACCCTGGCCAGCAGATGCGCCGTTTTCAGATCGATCCGGTCGATCAGGTCGAAGCTGCCAGATCTTAACGCGTTCTGACGAGCAGTCAGGTCAGGTACCGACAAGACCGTGACGCCATTAAAGAATGCTGCATTCTCTTTATAGAAGTTAGGCTGCCGCGAGAATTCCGCCCGAACACCAGGATCAAAGTTTTCGATCTTGTACGCGCCTGTACCGACACCGGACCTCCAGTCTGGGGTACCATCAGCATTTGCTGGCATTATTGCAAAGTGGAAATCGCTTACAATGTACGGGAAGTCGACATTGCCGCCATCCAACGTAAAAACGACCGCGTCTTTGCCGTCAGCTTTTATATCCACCCCGCCCAGCAAGGCTTTGGCAGCTGATGTGGATTTTTCGCCCATGTGGTGTTGGAAGGAAGCGACAACATCATATGCATTTACCGTCTTTCCATTATGAAACTCAACTCCTTTGCGCAGCCTAAACCTCCAGGTTTTCGCATCAGAGCTGGGTTCGAAGCTCTCAGCAAGATCCCCGATGATTTTTCCGTCCGGCGCAATCTCAGTCAGATGCCCACGGTAACAATATCCGGTAAAGATCGTGAAGTCGTTGTCAAAAAGGCCAGGATCGAGCGTATCTGTGGTGCTGCCGTGGCCAAGCCCGATGCGAAGCGTACCTCCTTTGTTCGGCGCTGCCGACCCCTTGGAGGGCGTCCAGGACGAAAGAGCAAGTGCCCCCACTCCTGCCACCGCGCCCTTGATAACCTCCCTGCGTGTTCTGCTACCTGCGAATTGCGTTTCCGGTCGGACCATTGCGATTTCCCCTTTAGCGCGTCCGGCCTCGTGCCTAGGAGCACGATGCCATTGTATTGGCAACAGGGAGCAACTTGCTGGAGCAGTCGGCAATCCAATTAAATTCAAGCGTCACGAAAAAAATGTAACTGCTTCAAAATAGCCCCCGATGTGAACGTGCTAAGGAAAGAAGCTGTTTCCGCTGCCATAGCGCTTGAAGTCCGCTAAAGGCCGCCGGAGAGAATTTCAATTGCAGAGCTGCTCCGGCCGGTGAAGAGTGAGGGTCCAAGCGGCATTTCGGGACGCCTGGCAAAGAGTGCAGGATGAAACTCTGCTCGAACTGGGTCCGGTTTGCAACCGGTGCTCTCATTTTGCTCTTTGTCCCCCTATGGCGACAACGGGTGGGGTTCTTGGCGTGCCAACTAGGTTCACCTCGCCTGATCGAAACGAAGTGGACGCGCCGCCCGACGGGCCGCAAGGGGAACAAATGAAGATTAAGCGAATTAGCC
>NZ_JBSKBP010000118.1:0-3899 GCF_053714275.1 Mesorhizobium sp. Arg314
CGTCACACCGACAGAGTGCTCACACTATTTCCAAAACTCAGGCTATGACCAACACTAATCTCATCCCGCTCTAGGCGGGTGCGTCTAGGATCCAGCCCTCTCTTTCATCGCCTGTCTGGTGGGATCGCGTCGATCGCTATGGCTACGAAGGGGCCTACCTTCGGGAGACATGCGCTTCAGCGCTCATATTCGTCGCCTTGGCCGCGCTGCGTTTTACGGTCCTGCTCGTCGGTCTGTCGGCCCTTTTGCTTGGCTGCGTCTTTCTGCTGCTGAACGCGCTGTCGCGCCTTCTCGTCCTGTCGCGCCGAGGTCTCGGGCTGACGCGCATCGTCTCGGGCCGGTAAATCGCGGCCGCGCGCCTCCCTTTCAGGCGCTGCTTCGCTGGCTCCGCCTGCACCCTTTTGCTGCTCGTATTGGAGGCGAGCGAGACGATCGTGCATCTTGTCGTTCACGCCATCGCGGTATTGTTCGAAACGGGTTTGCTCAGCGTCGGGGAGCGTGTCCCGCATCTGATCCAACGCCTGGTTCACACGCGCCATCTTCTGCCGCATTTCCAAAGGTGTCTGCGCCATTTCGGTAGCTCCTATCAGCCTGGTCAATTCTTTCATGCCGGGATGGGACAGGAATGATGAGGTCTGCCGCGGTCCCTTGTCACCCTTGGAGACGGTAGCCGCCGGCTTCTCGCCTGCCCTGTGCGCATGAATCTGGAGGACATTGTTGCCGATCGCCTGGGCTGTGGTCAGCGCTTGGCCGGTCACGCCAGCCGCCCGCATCACGGCGGCCGTCTGCTGCCACACGCCGGCGATCGCTGCGCCATTGGCGACGAGCAGTCGGCGGTCAATTCGACGCTGCCGCTTATCTTCCACGCGCGCGACCGTCTTGTCACTGACCTGGTGGCGCGGATCGTTCAGCGCGCGTTTGTATGCGCCTGCGTGTTCCTTCGTGTACGGTCGGCTCATTGCGTGATCGTACCGGCGGGTGGCGACCATCGCTATACCGTGTTCGCGCGCCTTCTCCGCGTAGGCTTCCCGCCAGGCATGGAGATCCGCCTTGTAGAATGTCAGCCGCTCGCCCTCGGCCGACCGCGCCTGCACCATGGCGTGGATATGGACGTGCTTCGTCTCGGCATGGTGTGCAAGCACGAATTGGTGCCCCGGCGCGCGCTCTTCGAGCACGGCTCGCGCGGCCGCCATGATGGCTTGCGCGTCCGTACCAGCCCGGGCAGAGAAAATCAGGTGGTAAGCATTGCGGCGCTCCCGGCCGGAAAGTTGTGGCCGCCATTGCTCAAAAATCGCCGCGGCCGCTTTCGTCGGCTGTTTGCTGGTAACTGCCTGTCCGTCCGCCTGGCGAACCTGCTTGTGCGATCGAATAAACTTCTGGAGAAAGTATTGCGCCTTACGCTCGTTGCCGACGGCCGCCGTCACTTCCGCCGCCGCGCGAACACCGGCCTGCCCCAGGGCTTCGCGCAAGCCGGCTTCGATCTTGTCGAGCGCTTTGCTGCGTGAATTAGCACGCCCGGCAGCTAGAATCTTGGCAAGCGTCCCGGCGCGGTCCTCCGTGTGGCCATAAACGTCGACGCTGTTGCCCGTGCGAGCATAGACGAACGGATTTGATCCGAAGGTCCTGTGCAAGGCTACCGAAAGCGCTTCGTCCGTGACGTCGCCGGCCAGTTCAAATCGCACTTCGATGAAATTCGTATTCTCAAGCTGCGGCTCGAATGTCTGGGTGAATTGATGGAGAAAGCCGCGACGGTCCTGCGCATTGGCAAGCCCCTGTCCGCTATCGGTAAAGATCTCGATGTCACGCTTCTCGCCCTGTTCATTGGCGCGTATGCCGACATAGGCGAGCAGGGCGCCGGCCTGCTTAGGATTGGCCGCGCTCGACAACACCTTGAACACCGCCGGCTGCGCGCCGGCGGCAAAGGCCGCTCGCGCCGCAACCGCCCTCGCCTCACGCGTCGACCGCGCGAAGTGTCGAGCGGACGGGAGTGCGCCCGACCTTCCGCCGCCCCCTCCGCGGCGCCGCCATTCTTCTTCCTCTTCCTTGACGAAAGCACCGAGTGCTAGGCCAAAAATCGCTATCGGCCCTTTTGCGTCGCTGGATGAACGGACACTCCCGCTGGCGCCAGACAGCGGTGCCGCGCTGAGCGGTCCTCCTCTGCCTCCGGACGAAACAGGTGCCTTCGCGGCGCGGGGATTCGCTTCCGAGTGCCTTGCGCTCGCCGACGGCCATTTCCCGCGTGACTGGACGGAAGCCAGGTGGTGCGCGGTGACGCCACTCCCGTGGATGCTCATTGCTTGAACGTCGGCCGTCTCCCGGCGAGCCGATTGCAAAAGCTCATCGTCATCAAGGTCCTTGAGATCGCCAGCGCCCGGCATGCGCAAATAGCGTTCGATCTCGGCAGCGTATCCGGCAAGGCGACCGCTCATGCCTTGACCTCGCTCCGCTTGCGCGACCTCGCAGTCATCGCCTTCAATTCTTCGCGGAACCGTCGCACGAGCTCGCCAACGGCGACCAGGGCGCGCTCGAGGTCTTCGTCATACGGCACCCGGCCCTCGTTCATCGCGCGGACGGCCTGGTTGAAATTCACACCGACGCGGCGAAGCTGGTCGGTGGCCTCCTCAATGGAGGGTCGCAGTTCACCCGTCGCTGCCGGCAGAAAGCCCGCCTCGGTCCGAACAAGGCGGCGAACGACTTCGCTGACCGTCACAGACTCTCCATCAGCAATGGCGCGCAGCCGCTTCAGCTCGACGCTTGAGAAGCGCACATGCAGGACTTCGCCATAGCGCCGGGATGCGTTCTGCGTTTCTGTTTGGTCGTTGTTGGGTCTCATCTTCAAGCCCGCTTGCGGGCGCTAAGGCCCTTGGGCCGCGCCGCCATTTTTTCATGTGTAACACAAAAAAGGCTATCCTGCCAAATACAAAACCCCATCACGCAAAAAACATTCGCATATTCGCCAACAGATACCAGTTTCCATTTCGTACTAAGATACATATGTTAGCCAGGATACATAGATCATGAGGGACATGAGGCTTCCGTGACTTGTTGACAAGCCAACTTCTCAACATGTTTCTGTCGTGATATACCGCCTTACTGCGAACTCATCATGCTAACATGGAGACAAACCGCACGTCGCGATCGCTGATGACGGTGACCGCGGTTGGCATCGCAAGACAGATTGGAGAGCCATGCGACCGAGGCCAACGAGCACGGCTGATTTGCAACCGAGACGCGCGCGATGACGCGGCCTCGATCGTGTGGCCCGGAGCGTTCACTGCACCCTTATGGACGGCGGGCGCCGCAGGGCGGGCTGTCCTAATCGTTCGGCAGCTTGTGTTTATGGGCCTTGATGTAGTCCTGCACCGCTTGGCGCAGCAGCTCGGTCATGCTGTGGCCATTGCTGACCGCGAGCAGCTTGAATTGGCGCTGCTCGCCAGCAGTAAGGTAATAGCCGCAGCGCACCATTTCCTCTTCGCGAATCCTCTTGCCGGCAACCGGATCCTTCTTCTGGCCCTGTCGCAGCATTTTACGGAAGTCCGGCCGGGGTGACGCTGGCGCTGCTTCAGCCTCCGATGCCGCCGACGATGTGGCGGCAAGCGGCTGAGGGGCGGGATCGGATTTCGGAGCGATGAACATGCTTGGAAGCGTCGGCGGCTGTGTGGAGATCGCTCGCAGCATGCGAGCCTTCTTGTCGTCTTGCGTGTCCGGGGTGCTTTTCTCGGTCATGCGGCCTCCCTCATTGCTTCGGTGAAGGCCTTGAGGACATCGTCGAAGACCCCCTCACTTTCGGCAATCGCCTTAGCGTCAGGCTGATCGGGACTATAGAGTGTCTGGCCGCTTTGCAGGTCCCGATAGGCGACACGGTTTTGCAGCGCATGGTCGGCGATCGGCGTGCCGTT
>NZ_JBSKBP010000119.1:0-3860 GCF_053714275.1 Mesorhizobium sp. Arg314
GCTCGGACACGCGCTAAATGAACTCGATGAGGCGCGCGACTGGATGACGGCGTTGGGGCGCAAGACGGCATCCGAAAAGGTTGCAAGCTTTGTTCTCATGGTGGCCACTTACATCGATCCCGCTAACCGTCTGGCAAGCTCCATAAGCTTCGATCTCCCGGTTACACGCGCCGACATTGCCGACTTTCTCGGACTGACCATCGAGACCGTGAGCCGCGAATTGACCAGGTTGCGAACCGATGGCGTGATCAGCATTGCAAACAAGTGGCACATCAGCCTGGCAAGCGTGAGCAGGCTGGAGGAACGCTGCGGGGACTGAATGGCTGGTCGTCGCGTTTTGAGCCCCAGAAGTTGCAAGCAGCGGAACTCGGCATTTCCGCTCTCGGCAATGGCGGGCTGTACCTGGACATGCACGCGCGCCTAGCACTCGCGTCAGCACGCGCGCGTGATGCGTGAAGACCCGACGTGGGCTGGGCATGCAGCGAAGCCGGCATCTCACTCCTGCTGAGAGGCAACAGAGAATGCCAACGCCGGGTATCCTCGATCGAGGCCCTGATCTTGGCCCGCAGAGCTCCATTCACGGTTTCTTCCTTGCCGTCGAGCGCACGCAACGCTGCCGACCAGCTTCTTCAATGGGATCAAGTAGGGGCGGTAGGGGTTGAGAGCTGGCCCGTCGCTCGCCGACGCCCCCATTTCTTCACACGGATTTTAATAGCGCAGCCGGCTCTACGGCGTAGTGCTGCCGTGCAACAAGACAGTGCCATCGCGTTGCGTGTTCGACAAGGAGAGCTCAATGAATGAACAGCTTTCAGACAAGCAGCACGAGCCGATGGGACCGGCGCCCGTTCCGATGGCGCCGCGGCCTCGCCGCTCGCGTTTCTTCCTCCTGTTGTTTGCTATCGCCCTATGTAGCGGTGGCGCCTGCGCGGCCTATGCCTCTGTCGGTGCGAGTCCTTCGGCGGCGGCAGTCTCCCCTGCGGCACCGACGCCCCCCAACGCCGGTCGGCGCGGCTCAGGCACGGTTGGGAAACATTCCGATCCAGGTCACCGGGCTGGGGACGGTACAGCCCTTCAACAGCGTGACGGTCAAGCCGCATGTCAGCGGGCAGATCAACGACATCGTGTTCACGGAAGGCCAGACGGTGCATGCCAACGAAGTGCTCGCTCATCTGGACCCGAAAGCCATAGTCGGCCCCTCGCATCAGGCCGAGGCCAATCTGGCCAAGGACCATGCTCTGCTCGCCAATGCCCAGGCCGATCTGCAACGCATTTCGCAACCGGTACAGAAGGGCTTTGCCTCCAGCCAGACCGCAGAAGGCGCAGATCGCCCAGACCGAGGCCATGAACCTGGTGGACAAGGCCGCCCTCGAAAGCGCGCAGACCCAGCTCGGCTATGCCACGATCTCCTCACCGATCGATGGCGTGGCCGGTATCCGAATGATCGATGAGGGCGACATGATCACCCCGAGCGATCCGGGGTCGTGACCTCGAGCGTCGTTTTTACGGTTCCGTCGGAGGCCATTGGCGACTGGCCGGTCGAGGCTCGGCCGGTTGAAAGAGGACGATGGGAAATGCTGCAATCAGAAGAGCGACGTAATGATGATCAACGCACCGCAAGTTCGCGGATTGCCTTTCAAAAGTGGAGGGTCGGTTTTGGAATCGAGGCGCGCCGTCACGAGCTGTCCGCGGCCCCGGGGGCTTGGCAGTCTGCTGTGCGCGAAGCGAAGCGCGCCGCACTTAAAACCTGCGGCACACAAACTGTGTTGATTCAAGCCGGTGCCGGGGAACTCGCGTGGGAAGCGGATCTCGTCGCTTCCCCTAGAAAATGGCACGAGAATGTTCGTGACGGTGAAGCCAAGCAAGTGAGCTCAAACGGCTCTGCGACTTTCCACCTCCCGCTGAACCAGCACAACCATCATCGCTTCCGCGCTGCCTGCGGGAGCGTTCCTTGGCAGGCGGTTATCGAGCGCCAGGAGATTGACTTCATCCAGTTCCGACAAGTGGTCTTTGATCGCCTCGATTGCATCGCGAAACCGGAATTACCCGCATTTCCAACGCCTTCTGTGAGAGGGCTCTAATGTATGTCGCAGACCCTTTGACTAGCGCGCGGCTGTGCAGGCCCATTGAATGTCGCTTGACGAATGGAGCCTGCTTCCCTTTTATATCGAATAAGATGATTTAAATCATCATGTTTACCATCGGAGGAAATGCATGAAAGCGGCGGTTACGGCGCATCCGCGTTATGTGGTCTCGAAAATCGATCCGAGGCTCTACGGGTCCTTTATCGAGCATCTTGGGCGGGCGGTCTACACTGGTATCTATGAGCCCGGTCACGCCACGGCGGATGACAATGGCATGCGTCGGGACGTCATCGATCTCGTGAGGGAACTCAATGTTCCGGTCGTGCGCTATCCCGGCGGCAATTTCGTGTCCGCTTACAATTGGGAAGACGGCGTCGGCCCCAAGGAAGAGCGCCCGGTGCGCCTTGACCTTGCCTGGCACACGTCGGAGAGCAACGAAGTCGGCCTGCATGAATTCGCCGACTGGTGCGCCTCTGCCAACACCGAGATGATGCTTGCCGTCAATCTCGGCTCGCGTGGCCTCGACGAAGCCCGCAACATTCTGGAATACACCAATCATCCCGGCGGCAGCGAGTGGAGCGACAAGCGCATCGCCAACGGTCGCAAGGAGCCCTTTGACGTCAAGCTCTGGTGTCTTGGCAACGAAATGGACGGCCCCTGGCAGATCGGCCACAAGACCGCCGACGAGTATGGCCGCCTGGCCCACGAGACCGCCAAGGCGATGCGTGCCTTCTCGCAGTCCCTCGAACTCGTGGTCTGCGGCTCGTCACATGCCAAGATGCCGACCTACCCGGAATGGGAGGCGACCGTTCTCGACCACACCTATAACGAGGTGGATTACATCTCGCTGCACATGTATTTCAACAACGAAGCCAATGACGCGCCGAACTATCTCGCCATGAACCAGAAGCTCGACGACTACATCGTCTCGGTCGCCGGCGTCATCGACTATATCAAGGCGAAGAAGCGCTCCAAGAAACAGGTCTACATCTCGTTCGACGAATGGAACGTCTGGTACCATTCCACGGACCAGGACAGGAAGATCCTTGGCGGCAATAACGGCTGGCCCTTTGCCCCGCCGTTGCTCGAAGACATCTACAATTTCGAGGACGTGCTGCAGGTTGGCCTGATCCTCAACACCTTCATCCGTCGTTCCGACGTGGTCAAGATCGCGTGCCTGGCGCAACTGGTCAACGTCATCGCGCCGATCATGACCGTTCCCAATGGCCCGGCATGGCGCCAGACGATCTTCTATCCATATCTCTATGCCTCGATCTACGGCCGCGGCAATGCGCTGGATCTCAAGGTGGAAAGCCCGAGCTACAGGTCCACCGTCGCCGGCGACGTGTCTTATGTCGACGTCGCCGGCGTGCATGACACGGAAACCGGCCATGTCACCTTCTTTGCCATCAACCGCCATTCGAGCGAGGAAATCGAAACCGTCATCGACATCTCCGGCTTCGGTGCGGCTTACATCGTTGACCATCAGCTGATGGCGCACGCGGATCTGAAAGCCGTCAATTCGGCCGGGAACCCCAACAATGTCAGGCCCAGGAAGGGGACCGGCGCCTCTGTGGGGGGCAGCAAGCTGAGCATGGCGCTGCCACCCTATTCCTACCAGATGATCCGCCTGAAGCTCTGACTTCACGCGAGAGCCTATCAAATGGAACTGGCGTATTTCGGAAAAACTGGACAGTAGTTCGTCGCCCGTGAACAATGAAGCGCGTCAGGCGGCGCGTGGTTTCGGCTGGCATTGAAGCGCGGCGATGAGCAGGCACA
>NZ_JBSKBP010000120.1:0-3829 GCF_053714275.1 Mesorhizobium sp. Arg314
TCATCAACAACGAACATTACACAGCGCTGCTGATGCCGGCGAAGAGGCAGAGGACTGATAATCCGCAAAGCCTCGCCGTGGGGCGGCAGCTGAGCGAAGCAACCACAACGTCCATCAGCCAAGCCTCCGATCAAGCCCGAGCGGACCCAATCGCTTCCTTCAGAAGCAGAGAGCGCTCCGCGAGACGTTGAGTGCTATGGCTGGGGTCAAGCAGAACAGCTCTTTTGACGACAGAGGTGCTGATGCCCGGGCATCGTCGCCCCGCGAATCGTTCAGCTTTCTATGAATGCAGGATCCTTCATCTCGATCTGGATCAATACCGATCATCATCATGAGGCAACTGGGGCCCGATATGAGCCGTCCGCTGCTGCAAACCCAGAATTCGAAAGGAACCTCTTTAGCCCCGATGAGATCCGACTTTATGTGACGGACACCGGACGAATGCCTGGATCCGACCCGCAACATTATTTGTGTCTTGACGTCTGGGTCGGACGGCAAATTGTCTGGAGGAGAGATTTCACGCCGTTAGGTATGACAGATAAAGACAGCCGGCCTATTGGACAAAAATCCTACCAAAAGCTGGAGTGCGCCGCTGGGACCGGACAGGATCAAGCCGCAGTTTTGACCATCTGCCGGGCGTGTTGGTCCTCGGGATCTGTTGCAACCTTTTGATTACCTGCGCTGTGGCACGGAGCCTTCGATCATTTCCGAGGGTGCGATGTTCAAAGGCCTTCAGTTCGACCAATCTGTGATCCTGCTTTGCGTGCGCTGGTACCTTGCCTACAATCTGAGCCTGCGTGATCTTGAGGAGATGATGGCCGAGCGCGGCATTACGGTCGCTCACACCACCATCCCCGCTGGACTGTTCTTTTTTCGCCCTTGTTGCTCGAGCGCTTCAACCGGCGCAAGCGTAGCATGACCGGCAAATGGCATGTCGACGAGACCTACATCAAGGTGCGTGGCCAGTGGATGTACCTCGATCGCGCCATCGACAGTGTCGGCGACACAGTCGAGTTTTGGTTCAGCGAGCAGCGCGACCTGCCGGCGGCCAAGCGCTTCTTCAGAAAGGCGCTGGAGCGTCTGGTGACCGGATCGCCTCGTCATCGACGGTAGCCAGACAAATCACGAGGCGATCCTTTCCTGCGACACCACAAATCGCGTGCAGGATCGCGCCCAGCGCCGGCTGAAGCCGATCAGCATCCGCCGGAGCCAGTATTTGAACAATCGGATCGAACAGGACCATCGGCGCATCAAGCGCCGAGTCCGGCCGATGCTCGGCTTCAAATCGACGGCCGCCGCCTCCACCGTCCTTTCCGGCATCGAAATGATTCACATGATGCGCAAGCGTCAGGCGAGGTACGCCTTCAATCCTAATCCGTCCCTGGCCGAGCAGTTCGAAATCCTCGCCGCCTGATTGACGTCGCATCAGGGCCTTCTGTGCCTCTATTCAGCCGTTGCAACAAAACCCTGAGGAGCGCGGCCGGTGGCGTCGCGTCTGCAAAGCCGGAGGCCCTCAATCCTGCCGTGCCGATCAAGAAATCGGTCACGCCGGACTTCATCATCTGCCTGGAAGACGGCAAGAAGTTCAAATCTCTGAAGCGCCATCTGTCTACCGACTATGGCCTGACGCCGGACGAATACCGCGCGAAAAGGGGGCTGCCGGCGGACTATCCGATGGTCGCGCCAAACTATGCAGCCGCACGTTCGGCATTGGCCAAGACCATGGGTCTCGGCCGCAAACCCAAGGAAGCAGAAAAGCCAGAGCCTGCGAAGCGGACCCGCAAGAACACCGCAGCTGATTGATCGCCGATCCGTCGTTCGGCGCGTAGCAGCTGCCCACTACTGCTACGCCGAATATGAAAAGGCGGGAGAAGTCGTCGCCTTCCCATGCAAACAGTCTTGCTCCACATGGAATTCTGGAAGGCGCGCAGCCACCCGCTTCAGCCGATCGTCCAGCCAAAGCCCGTGGAAGTGGCAGCCCTGCTCGGAGCTATGCGTGTGTTATGGAGCGTGGTCGACGTCGTCGATCGAACGCATGAGACAGGCCGAAACCTGAGCTATTCGATAAATCGTGCTCTCAGTCGCCCTCAGACGCTTCGCTCTCCTGCACCTCAAGTGCATCCTCCTCGAGCGCTTGTCGGCTGAGCAGACCGGCGTCCTCGAGCCGCTCGAGATCGGGCAGCTCGCGCAGCGTCTCGAGACCGAACGCCGACAGGAAATGCTTCGTGGTCACATAGGTGTAGGGCGCGCCAGGTGTCGGGCTGCGCGGGCCGGAGCCGAGGAAGCCGGCGTCGCGCAGGCTGGCGATCGTGTCGCGGCTCGCCTCCTTGCCGAACATGTTCGACAGTTCGCCGCGCGTCACCGGCTGCAGATAGGCGATCGCCGCCAGCAGCGCGGCCTCATGCTCCGACAGCGACACCGAGGACGACCGCGTCGGCGCTTGCGAGGCGCAGACCGCCGCGGCGTGACGCGAACGCGTTCGATGCTGCCAGCCGCCGGCGACCGCGACGATATCGTAAGGCCTGTCGCGCAACTCCTCGCGTAGATCGTCGATGACGAGATCGATGCTGCAGCCCTTGCCGACCACCCGCGCCAGCGTCTCGCGGCTGACCGGTTCCGCGGCGGCAAAAATCACGGCCTCCACCCTCAGCATCCATTCGCGCCAGCGCAGCTCCGGCGGCAGATCCTCGAGTTCCCGGTCAAACAGGACATCGTCCTGGGGAATCTTTTTGGCGTTGCGGTGTGGCTGCGTCGTCGCGCTCATACCGGCCACCTCACAATCCAAAAATCCGGAACGAGGTCCGGCCGGAGAGTTCACGCACCGCGCCAAAACTTTCCAGCCGTTCAAACAGCCGGGTGGCGGCCCAGCGGGAGAGATTGCTGCCCGGCGCTGCGGCCGGCACGGCATCCTCGTCGAGCAGCTTTTCAATGACGACGCCGGCGCCCTTGGTCCGCACTTTTGGCGCCGCCGCCAGCAGTTTCTCGGCCTGCCGGCCGATGTCATTGGCCTGCCGCAGAGCCTCGACCGTGGCCGCGACCAGCGCCAGGCACACGGCCCGGGCAAAGCCGGGCTCGCCCGGTCGCACCCGTCCGCGGCCGCCGATCGTCTTGAACGCCGCGCTGTAGCGTTCACCCATCAACAGCGGCATGCCACACGCCCAGCCGAGTATTTCCGCCAGCAGCCGATCGGCCAGCCACCAGGCCAGAATTTCGGCGTCGGGCCGGGCGGCGCAGATTTTTGCTACCAGGTCAGCGACGGCAAAGGGCGCTGAGCGGCCGGATTGCAGCGCGGCGTCGAACAGATCGGCAATCTCGTCCAGACCGTCGCTGCGCAAGCCGATCAGTGCGGCCAGGTCCTGCAAAACCTTGCTGCCGATCGGTCGCGTTTTCGCCGCCAGCTTGTGGAAGGCCAAAACCATCGTCCCGGCCGGGCCGGGATTGTCGCCGGGCGCGGTCAGAGCCACCGAGTCACGCAAGCCCGCTTCGCTCTCGTTGCGGCCGATCAGTTGCACGGCGGCCAGCGCGCATCGCAGCGCCAACCGCTGGCGCCAGCAGCCAGCCCAAGACGGCTCGGCGCGGACGAGATCGTCGAGCGCTTTCAGGGCGATGCCGGGGGTCGGAACAAGATCTGCTTTCCCAGGCACGCTAAGACCGAACGAAGCATGAACATCAAGCTGCGCGAAGTCGGCGCGCGGGCAGTCTGAGCAACCGGAAGCCTTCGGGCATTTGATGCTCGGTATCCCAGGTATAGTTGCCTGTAAGGTTGATGTGTTCCCAACTGAGCGGCGAGATGTGCTTCAGCAGTGTGTCGGGAATATTTTTGCCCGCT
>NZ_JBSKBP010000121.1:0-3720 GCF_053714275.1 Mesorhizobium sp. Arg314
ACATTCCCGCGATCGGCCCGGTAAACACCGCTGATGACATTGATCAGCGAGCTCTTGCCGGCGCCGTTCGGCCCGATGATGGCGCGTATCTCGCCGGGCCGAACGGACAGGTCCACATCCGCCAGCGCCACCACGCCGCCGAAGGAAAGACCTATGCCTTCGAGGGAAAGAAGCAGCGCGGCCCCTTCAGCGACCGCCCGTTCAGACTTATCGTCGTGAACCTGCCGTTGGGCCCCCGGCAGCCCTTGCGCGAAGATTTCCGGCGCGTAGACCGAAGCCTCGATCGCCCCGAAGGCATGGTTGGATATCGGCATTCCAATCGTCCCCAACTGTAGCGAAGGCACGCACGGTCCCCGCCGCACGCTCGATGGAGCGTTCGGTTCATCATCATCGGCTGGCCAGACGATCTCCGGCTAGCGGCCGGCGTTGCTATTCGGCGGCCAAGGCCGCCGCCGCCTCTGCGTTTTCCAGCTCGCGCACGAGCGGGATGACGTGCTTGCCGAAATACTCGACCTCTTCCTGGAAGTGCAGGAAGCCAAGCAGGATGAGATCGGCGCCGGCGCGCTTCAGATCGACGATACGCTCCGCGACCTGTTTCGGCGTGCCGATCAGGTTCGAGCGGAAGCCATCATTGTACTGCACCAGGTCGTCGAAGGACGACTTCGCCCAATTGCCCTCGCCTTCCGGCGAAGCCTTGCCGGCGTTCTTGACCTCGTGGCCGAAGGCATTGACCGCTTCCGGATTGGCCTTGGCGATAATCTCGGCAAGCACCGCCTTTGCCTCATCCTCGCTCTCGCGCACGATGGCGAAGGCATTGACGCCGACCTTGACCGAGTGGTTGTTGGCCTTCGCTTTCGCCTGGATGTCGTCTACCTGCTTGGCGATCTCGGCCGGAGTGTTGCCGTTGGTGAAGTACCAGTCGGAAACGCGCGAAGCCATGTCGCGCGCCGCACGCGACGAGCCGCCCTGGAAGATCTCGGGCAGCGGCTGCGGCGGCTTCGGCTTCAGCGAATACTGGTTGAAGCGGTAGAAATCTCCGCGAAAGGTGAAGCTATCCTCGGTCCAGATGCCACGTAGCGCACGGATGAATTCTTCCGACCGGCGGTAGCGCTCGTCATGGTCGAGCCAATGCTCGCCGATGGCGTGAAACTCGCCTCGGAACCAGCCGGAGACGAGGTTGATCGCGACGCGGCCATTGGTGAGGTAGCTGATGGTGGCGAGCTGCTTGGCAGCCAGCGCCGGATTCCACGGCCCAGGCAGGATCGCGGCGATCACCTTCAGCGTCTTGGTGGCGGCAAGCAGGTCATGGCTGAACGACACGGACTCGTGCTGCTCGTCGGCGCCGTAGCCGGCGGTGAAGCGGATCTGGCTCAGCGCATAGTCGAAGCCAGCCTTCTCGGCGATCTGCGCCAGCTTGCGATTGTATTCCGCCGAATGGTTGGTCCTCTGCTCGATGTTGGAGATGACCAGCCCGCCCGAGACGTTCGGCACCCAATAGGCGAATTTGACTGCGTCGCGATCGTTCTGTGGCATGGAAATCTCCCGGCTGGCCTGTCCCATCGATTGATCCGGCGGTGGCCGGAAGCTGCCGCCAATTTATTAGTCTACTGCTTATATATACAAAGTAGGATTTTCCGTTTTCGCGGCTAGGCCCGAACGGAAATACCAATTTTTGCGTGCCCGCATTCGCCGTGGATTTTCAGCGCTCGGCTTCGATCGCCGGCTGGGCGCCAAGCCGGCGCTGTATCTCCGAGGCGACTGCCTGCGCGTGTCGAGCCACTTCCGGCAGGCCCATCAGTTCCCCGAAGGTTCCGCGCGCCAGCGGGCCGGCAACAAATAGGCCGCGTAGCGGATTGTTGTCCGGACCGATGGCGCGACTGTCGAGCCCGGTTTCGATTCCGAGCCCGTGCCGATCGATCCGGATCAGGCCGGCATCGGCAAGCGATCGCAGCACCGGATTGGTCCGAACCGCGTTGCCATGCGCGGGTCCCGTGGTGTTGATCACCGTATCGAAATGCAGCGTTTCGATCTGCTTCCGTCCGCGGCGCCGCAGGCTGACGGCCAAGCGATCTCCAGCGCGGTGCGAGTCCACTAGGCTGGCCGCAATGTTGTCGAACGTGCCTTCTGCGCGGCGGCGCTCGAGCACGGTCTCGACCTGCGGCGCGATCCTGAAGCGGTGCACGTCCCAGAAGACGCGCAGCCGGTGCACCAACCGGGTTCGCTCGCCTGAAGTAAGCGCGGACCACAGCACCGGTCCCTGCAGCCGCAGCTGGTCGAAAACCGACTGCCAGTAGACGCCCTCGGCGTCCGCCGCGGCCAGTGTCGAACGAACGCGCTCCAGCAGGCCAAGCGCGGTCGCGGCGGGCGTGGCAGCGAAATCGCCAAAGGGCTGGCCTCGCAGCGCCGGATGCCCGCGCGAGCGCAGTCCATGACGCGACACGGCCAGGATGCGGCCACGATGGCCGCGGCGGTCTAGCTCCGCGACGGTGTCCGCCGATGTCAGGCCGGAACCGACGATAAGCACCGATGCGTCCGGATCGATGGCGCCGAGAGCTTCAGGGGCATAGACATCGGCAACGAAGGCGCTTGCATCGGCAAGCGGCTTAAGCGCTGCCGGGATATCGGGCGATGGGTGCGTCATGGCGAGAACCACCACGTCGGCGGCGATCGATTGCCCGGAAGCGGTCACGATCCAACCGTCGCCGTCGCGCGTCACATCGCCGGCATGGTCTCGAACATGACGGATCGCTCCGGTCTCGATATAAGGCGCCAGATTCTCGGCAACATAGCGGCCGAAGACGCGGCGCCTGGGAAAGACATCGCCGTTGCGCCACACCGCATCCGGGTCGCGCTCGGCCTCGCCGTCATGCGACAGCCAGGACGAAAAATGCTCCGGCTCGTCCGGTACCAGGCTCATTCGGGACGCCGGCACGTTGACGCGGTGCGAGCGCTCCTCGCTGGAATAGGCTAGGCCGCCGCCGAGAAACGGGCGCGGCTCGATCACGGTGATCGACGGCCGTGCGGATAGACGCGCCAGATGCCAGGCTACCGCCGCGCCGGTGAAGCCACCGCCGAGGATGACGACATGGCTGCGTGGCCGGGGCGGCAGCGCGTTCACGAGGCACTGGCGAGCGATTTCGGACGATGATCGCCGGCGATGGTCTCGCCGAACGGCCCGGTGTTGACGGAAGAGCCGGCTGTCTTGACCGCGTGATCCGTCGGCAATTTGGGCAGCACCAATTCGCCGAAGCGGTAGGCTTCCTCCAGATGCGGGTAGCCGGACAGAATGAAAGTGTCGATGCCGAGCCGCCGGTACTCGTCGATGCGCTCGGCAATTGTGTCAGGATCGCCGACCAGCGCCGTGCCGGCGCCGCCGCGCACCAGGCCGACGCCGGCCCACAGGTTCGGCGCGATCTCGAGCTTCGAGCGGTCGCCGCCATGCAGCGCGCTCATCCGCGCCTGGCCGACCGAATCCATGCGGGAAAAGACTTTTTGCGCCGAGGCGATGGTCGCGTCGTCGAGCCGGCTGATCAGCCTGTCGGCCGCCGCCCAGGCTTCCTCGGTGGTTTCGCGGGCGATGACATGCAGGCGGATGCCGAAGGAGAGCTTGCGGCCGGCCTTCTCCGCGAGTTCGCGCACGCCGTCGAGCTTGCGCTCGACATCGGCCGGCGGTTCGCCCCAGGTCAGATATTTGTCGATCTCCTGTGCCGCCACGGTCGA
>NZ_JBSKBP010000122.1:0-3712 GCF_053714275.1 Mesorhizobium sp. Arg314
TATGCCGGCATCGACAACACGCTGTTCTACAAGGACGGCACCATGATGCTGCTCGGCGACGCCAAGAAGATGACCGAAGAGATCGTCAAGGCCATGGATCACTGATCCTATGATGACCAGGGCACAACAGATCGCCGAGTGGGAAAACCGCGCCGAAGCTGAGTTGCGCGGAGCGATAGACGGCACAATCTGGCACACAGCGGAGGGCATCGACGTCAAGCCTCTCTACACGGCGCAGGATCTTGAAGCGAACGGCTATCTCGGCAGCCTCCCCGGCGAAAGGCCGTACCTGCGCGGGCCGCGCGCGACCATGTATGCCGGCCGCCCATGGACCATCCGCCAATATGCGGGCTTCTCAACGGCGGAGGCCTCCAACGCCTTCTACCGCAAGGCGCTTGCCGCTGGCCAGCAAGGTGTGTCGGTGGCCTTCGACCTTGCCACCCATCGCGGCTATGACAGCGATCACCCGCGCGTCGAGGGCGATGTCGGCAAGGCGGGCGTGGCGATCGATTCCGTCGAGGACATGAAGATCCTGTTCGACGGCATCTCACTCGACAAGGTTTCAGTGTCGATGACCATGAACGGCGCGGTGATACCGATCCTCGCCAGCTTCATCGTCGCGGGAGAGGAGCAGGGCGTGCCGCGCGCGCAACTCTCCGGGACGATCCAGAACGACATCCTCAAGGAGTTCATGGTCCGCAATACCTACATCTACCCGCCGGAACCCTCGATGCGGATCGTCGCCGACATCATCGAGTACACTGCGAAGGAGATGCCGAAATTCAACTCGATCTCGATCTCCGGCTATCATATGCAGGAGGCTGGGGCGACGCTGGTGCAGGAGCTTGCGTTCACGCTGGCCGACGGGCGCGAATATGTCCGCGCGGCACTGAAGAAGGGCCTCGATATCGACGATTTCGCCGGCCGGCTGTCCTTCTTCTTCGCGATCGGGATGAACTTCTTCATGGAGGCCGCCAAGCTGCGCGCCGCCAGGCTTCTGTGGACCCGCATCATGGAGGAGTTCCAGCCGAAGAAGGCCTCCTCGCTGAGGCTTCGCACCCACTGCCAGACATCTGGCGTATCGCTGCAGGAGCAGGATCCCTATAACAACATTGTGCGCACTGCCTATGAGGCGATGAGTGCGGTGCTCGGCGGCACGCAGAGCCTGCACACCAATTCCTTCGACGAGGCGATCGCACTGCCGACCGAGTTCTCGGCTCGTATCGCGCGTAACACGCAGTTGATCCTTCAGCACGAGACGGGCGTCACGAAGGTCGTCGATCCACTCGCCGGCTCCTACTATGTCGAGAGCCTGACCAAGGAACTCGCCGACGCAGCGTGGACGTTGATCGAAGACGTCGAGGCAAGGGGCGGCATGACCAAGGCGGTAATCGATGGCCTGCCCAAGCGCCTCATCGAAGAGGCCGCGACGCGCAGGCAGGCCGCGGTCGACCGCGGCCACGAGGTGATCATCGGTGTCAACCGGTACCGTCTCGAGAGCGAGGATCAGATCGACATCCTCGACATCGACAACAAAGCGGTGCGCGAGGCGCAGGTGAAGCGGCTGGAAAAGATCCGTCGGCAACGCGATCCCGTCCGCGCCGAGGCTGCGCTCGCGAAACTCGAGAAAATAGCCCGCACCAGCGACGGCAACATGCTCGACGCGGCGGTCGAAGCGGCCCGGGCACGCGCCAGCGTAGGCGAGATTTCCGACGCCCTGCGCCGGGCCTTTGGGGACCATGCGGCGGTGCCTAGGGTCGTGCGCGAGATCTATGGCCAGTCCTATGCCGGCGAGCCCGAATACGAGACGCTGGTTGCTCGCATCGAAGAGATGGCCGCATCGCTCGGCGGGAAGCCGCGCATCATGGTGGCGAAGCTTGGACAGGACGGCCACGACCGGGGCGCCAAGGTCATCGCATCGGCTTTCGGGGATATCGGCTTCGACGTGATCGCCGGACCATTGTTCCAGACGCCACGGGAAGTCGCCGACCTGGCTGCAACGGCGAAAGTCCATGTGGTGGGCATGTCTTCGCTCGCCGCCGGCCACAAGACGCTGGCGCCGCAACTCGTCGAAGCCCTCAAGGCTAGGGGCGCCTCGGACGTCATAGTGGTGGTCGGCGGAGTGGTGCCGCGCCAAGACTACAAGTATCTCCTTGATCACGGCGTGGCCGCTGTTTTCGGGCCGGGCACCAACGTGCTCGACGCTGCACAGGTTGTGCTCGACCTCTTTGAGAGAAAACGGAGCAACCGATGATTTTAGGCAAGCGTTCAGCGCTAAGACGTAGCCAGATTTCAGGGCGCTTGCGGCTTTCTGTGGTCGGGCAGAAGATGTGCGCTGTAGGATTCGGATCACAAATCGGCGCGCGCTAAGATTGGCGATCAATTCGGCCAGAGCCGCGTCGACCGCGACAAAGCGGCCAGCCCTCATCCAACGGTACTGCGGACGAGGGCGGAAAACATCGCTGATTTTCATCGCTGATTTACAAGGACAGTCAGATGGCCGCTACCATCAATATCATCGGCGCGGGGCGAGTTGGCCAAACGTTGCTCCGCGTTCTAACGAATGCCGGATCGGCAAACATCGGTGACGTACTCAGTAGCCGCTATGAAAATGCGGCGCGAGCCGTTTCCGCTGTCGGACAGGGTAGGGCCGTCCAGCGACTCGAGGAGATGAAGGCCGCGCATTTGTGGCTCATAACAGTGCCAGATGACCAGATCACAATCGTCGCCGAGGAGATGGCGCGCGACCTGCCCGCTGCCCGCCACGGGGAAGAAACAGATGCCCCGGTGGCGATACACTTCAGCGGTATTCTTCCATCAACCGCGCTCAAACCGTTAAGAGACTTTGGCTGGCTGGTGGCAAGTTGTCACCCGGTTCTAAGCTTTGCCGACTCGGAGACTGCGGCAGCACAATTTGCTGGAACATTCTGCGGCATCGAGGGCGATCGGCTTGCGATCGCGAGGTTAAATCCCTTGCTACTGGAGGTCGGGGGGCGTCCGTTCTCGCTTAACGCAGACCACAAAGCTCTCTATCACGCAGCTGCGGTATTCTCGAACAATTTCACCGTCGTGCTTCAAGCACTCGCAATGGAAGCGTGGGCGCAGTCCGGCGTCGATCCCGACATTGCCAATGCACTGTGTTCTTCGCTTTTGGACGTTGCCTCGGCCAATGTCAGGCGCTTGGGGCCGCAGGCCGCTTTGACTGGACCCGCGGCACGTGGCGACCGGAAGACAATCGCCCTCCAGCACGCGCGGGTCGCCCAGTGGTACGCAAAAGCAGGTGAAGTCTACAGCCTGCTGAGCGATATGGCGTATCAGTTGAAGCGCAATGGCACCGTCCGATCAAACGATATATTGGTGAATAGTCGCGCCTGAAAGCAGACTGACCGTTATTAAACGACCCTCCGTTTGCATCGAAAACTAGTCCTACTCCTTGTCCCTGGGTTCGCCAGACCATATTAGACGATACGAAGGACATGGGTTGGCTAACCATCCGCTAAACCATTGATTTCGTTCAGAAGTCTTGCACCCTCAGCGACTAACATAATCGTTACAAATCAATAGCTTGCGAAGCGGTTCGCCAAAGTCGATTCAAGGAGCCAGTCCGCCACTCGCCGATCGCATTTATCTTCTAGGGAACGGCAGCTTTGCGCCTCAAGCACGAACCCGCTTCGCGGGAGGGGCGCCTCGTTCTGAGATGGCGCGACAGGCA
>NZ_JBSKBP010000123.1:0-3704 GCF_053714275.1 Mesorhizobium sp. Arg314
GAGCGGGCTGTTTAAGCGGGACGACTTTCAACGGAATGTCTCCTGGATTGATGATCGATCGGAAGTCCCCTCGTGCGGCCCTCTGCTGCCGCCGCGCGCTCCAACTCCTGGATGGCTTGCCGCCGCACGATCTTCGCCGCATGCTGGGCTCGGTATTCAATCCAAAGCGGACGGGGAATGATGAAATGAGCGGGCCCGACAACGAGCAGGCTTACATCAGTCGCATCAATGGCCTGGCCTTCGCACTTGAAAAGGTCTGTTTTCGGCTGAAGGAACTCCACCCGGATATGCCGGTGGGGGAGATCGAAGCGTTGCGCGACGATCTCATTCAGAAACTTAAGAACTCCGATATCCCCGCAGAATCCGAAATGCTCCACGTGGAGATAGTCAGGCCCGCAATCGAGACCATCGAAGCGGCTTTCGCTGGCATCATCCGTGACTGGTGAGAATTTGAGGCGCACCCGCTCCCCGGAACGGCGCCCATGAAGGGTATCACCAACCAGCCAGCACTCCTCGTATTTCATTGAGATGATCATTTCCATCACGTGCTTCGATGCGTGCGAGCGGTTGTGTTGCCGAGCGGCACTCCATCTTCCGCGTCTAACGAACTTCGCGTATTTTGAGCGCCCATGATCCCCAGGTGGCTTTTCAACGTGCTCTGCCTTGCCGTTTTCATCCCGATGATGTGGGTGGCTGGCATGCTGCTCCGACCGATTACCAACTGGACTTCTGAGCGCTTCGGATGGACTGGCTTTTTCGTCATGGTCATCGCCTGGGTAGTTGCCGTGACATGGACCTATTTCCGAAACCGTCGCCTTGGCCGCCTACCGTGGCAGCGCTCCAACAGGTAGCGACGGCACATTCTGGCTGCCATTCATCAGCATTGCCCGCGCAACGAGCTTGGCGCCGTCACTGAGTTTTGAGCTGATAGGCGCCATGCGCTCGTAAGCTAGCAAAGCGTTGGCCACGTTCTGCCGCATCGGCGAAGTGAGTACGTTGGCTACACCTGACCTCGCCAATGATGCTGCTGACTCCCTGCCAGCATTAACCGCGTTGACGGCCCTGTGCACGCCGTATGCCAGCGGGAGGCCTGCAATCTCGCCAACCTCGGGCATGCCGAAATAGGAGCCCACGAGATGGCCGAGCTTGGAGCCGATATACGCGCCTGCCAGATCGCTGGTGCCGTGCGCAGCGCCGCCGATGGCCTGGGCAACCGGGATATCCGTGTCGGCTGCTGTGGCCATCGCGGTCTTGGAGCCCTGGAGCGCAAGATTGTTGGTCGCCTGCATCTGGGCCTGTCGGTCCAGCTCGTCGAGCAGACTCTGCGTTTGCTGGTCGCCGATGACTTGACGGAGCTTTTGAACGGGATAGCCGTCCTCATTTGCCAGGAGTGCTTTAACCCCAGCAGCGTCTGCGCGTGCCCTTCCCATGGTGTCGGTTAGAGCTTTGCGGGTGCCGAGCTGAAACGCCTGCTGCTCGGGTGGTGACATCGTTGCCAGCCGCGATTCCAGAAGGTCGGGATCATAAACCTGGCCATTGGATTTCGGCGCGAAGATCGATCGGCCGTTTTCGAAGGCGTTTTCAACGGCCTTGTCGCTCGCATATTGGGAGCGGGCAACGGCATAGTCCGGGTTGGCAGCGTCCATTTGGTTCAGAAGCCTGGAGCGAACGTCCCATAGCGCCCGCGCCTTGGCATTGTCGCCGCTGCGGAATGCCGAGTTGGCCATGTCGTCAATGACATCCTGTGCGCGGTGCAGTGCCTCGATGCCGCCGTTTCCGAAATTGGGACCTGCGATGTAGCCCCTGGCTTGCTGGAGCGCCGCAGAAATAGGATCTGGCGTCGTGCCGGCCGCCGTGGTCGGAAACATTTCGGAATCGATCTTGGCCACCACAGGCGTAACGTCCACCTTTGCCTGGTTGGCGAAAGCCTTGGCATAGTTCGCAGCACCGTTCGTCGCTGTGGTAGCCTTGAGTTGCGCCATCATCTGAGGCGCATTGATGTCCGGTCCGGCAGCAGCATCGACAGCGGCGTTCATTCGAGGGCCGAACTGATCGGCACGCTCCGTAAGATTCTGCGCCATTTGCGGCGAAACGTCAGGGTAGCGCGACGCGAGCCGCGCCGTCATGCCCTGTGTGGCGGGACCGGTGTCGGCAAGCACGGCACCCGGGCCTATGTCGGCCTGAGTCTGGAGCGCGCTCCCTACCGTGTCGCCCTGGCGGCCAAGATTGGTCACGATCGATTTAGCCGCGTCTGCCGGAACATCGGAGCCGTGGCCAAGCGAATAAATCGCGTTCAGCACCTTATTGGCACCGGCGCTGACAAGCCTACCCGCCAAAGATCCCAGCGGCACTGATGCTAAGCCGAGGCCGCCACCCCACTCTGCGCCGGTTCGAGCACCTGAGAGACGATTGCCCGGATCCGCACTCAAAGCGCCCTCGACACCGCCAAGACCGGCGCCCATACCAGCATTTGCCAATAAAGTCGGGACTATACCGCCACCAAGCGCCTGAGCGCCCTTAACGGTGAGTGCAGCCGCCCCCAGACCGGGCAGAAGCGCTCCGCCTACCTGACCCGCCGTCGAGAGATACGGGTGCTCTGCTCGCTGACGAGCGAGAACCTGTTTCTGGGCAGCCTGATCGATGTCGTAGGTATTTTGGAAGTTGCCTCCCATCGCAGCTCGGGCAGCGGCATCGGCTGCCGACACAGCTTCGTCGCCTCCACCGAAGGACACGCCTTGAAAGGTCGGGGCGAGCGCCCGCGTGCTGTCCAGCCCGGAACCGGCTCGCTTGAGCAAAGCCATGTCCTGGATGGCCGTGTTACGATCGCCACCGTCATCGCTGGGACGCGCCACGGAAATCTCGGGTTTGTCGGAGATATAATCGCTGGTCGCGCCATGGATGATCACTCCAGGAGGTGGAGCGCCGTAGGGTGCAAACGGATCACCGTCGACCGGAACCAGCGTGAAGCCGGGAGGCGGCTCAGGAATGCCCTGGAACCGTGGGCCTACTGGTATGCCCTGGAACCGTGGACCTTTCCCGCTTGACGCGGCCGAAGGTTCGCCGTCAGCCGGGGCATTGTTTGCCCACGGATCTCCATCAACGGGAACGAGCCGGTAACCGGGCGGCGGTGGCGGCGGGGCGTATTTCGTCCAGGGGCCGGGCTGGGCCACCTGCGCCTGGGTGTTTGGTGCGGTGCTGGGCATCGTCTACGCCTCCACTCGCGAGGACGCTTCAGTCGCGGTCTGACGCACGAACTCTGATAGAGTGAGATGGCGTTGGCGAGCGGCAGCTTTCAGCCGCCGCTTCTGCTCTGTTGGGATGCGGAGGATAATCCATTCAGTCATTCCGGAACTGGGACGCATCGGGGCGAGTTCCTCTATGGTGCCAGGATTACTGTCGGATCGAGGCCGAGCGCGGTGATGAAAGCCACGGTCGCCAGATCATCGCAGTTCACGAAAGGCTTATCGGGCGCGAACCACTGGGAAAACTGATCCGGATTAGCCCACAGTGCGGTTTGCGCCTGCGCCATCTTATTGGCTGCGCGTACTCTATCCATCACGCATGATTTAGCCACGGTCAGGCGTGGCGGTGTCGGAGGAGCGTAGCCGGGAAATGTCGCAGCCAGGCGTGTCTCAGTCGCATAGTCTGAGAATACAGCTTCGCCAGCCTGCGCGACATAATCAGGGTCGACCGCATGGAAGCTT
>NZ_JBSKBP010000124.1:0-3566 GCF_053714275.1 Mesorhizobium sp. Arg314
GGGCTCGGGACGGTCACGTTTTGCGCCCACGCGGACCTCTTTGTTGACCGCAAACTCCGGTTGGCTATTCGGGCCGGCTCCGTGCGCCGCCGCCTCCGGCGTTTGGTGGCAGGGGATGAAGTCGTCACGCAGATCGGGCAACGACGGCACCGGCCGTGAAACGCCGAGATGCGTGCTTCGGTGCCCTCCAGCGCTCTCCCCGGACGAACCAGGTTGCAACTGGTTCAGCTGCTGCTCAAAGTTCGCTTGCAGACTCGCGCCGTCCGCCTGTTGCGATACGTGAATGCCGGTATCCTGTCGCGCGAAGCGTGGCGCAGACGGGTTCAACTGCCGAGGATTGAACCGAGAACCATCCATACCGCTCTCCATCGAAAATATTGATTGCTCGCAAGTCTGCGCAGACAGGCTCAGATCAAATCTCAGCGGCGAATGGATTGAGCTCGGACGCCAAACGACAAGCTATCGCAACTAGCTTTCGAGAAGCTGACAGGAAAAACACGCGTCCACGGCCCCTGTTTTCTAACACGCGGTACTGTCAACTTGACGCCTGATCGGCACAGCTGCCGCACGTGCAGCCCTCAAGCCAGTCCAAATCAGCCTACAAGCACGGCACCGGCGACATCGCGCCAGGTGGCGAAGACGCGATCGCGGGCAGCCCGATACTCACCGGCGGAGAGGCAATGACGGCGGAGCTGGAAGTGGCTGTGGATCGGAGAATGAGTGGCGAGAAATTGCTGGGCCTGCCGGGCAGACTTGAATCGCCTCATGTGGCGTTCGCGCCTTCGGGTCGGCTGGTGCGACACCTCACAGCAGTTGTTGAGATACCGGCTCTGCCGATGTTCAACGCCCGGCAGGATCTCGCGTTTGGCAGCAGCATGGGATCCAAGTTTATCCGTCACGATGACTCTGGGAACATAGCACAAGCCCTTCAGTAGCTTGCGGAAAAAGCGCTTGGCCGCTTTCTTGTTGCGGCGACTCTGAACCAGCACGTCGAGCACGTTGCCGCGCTGGTCAACCGCCCGCCAGAGATAGTGCAGTTTGCCTCGGATGCGGATAAACACCTCATCTAAAAACCACTTGCCGCCGGGTTGGGGCCGGCGCCACTTCAGGGCCTCGACGTAAGTCCGCCCAAAGCGCAGGCTCCACTCACGGATGGTCTCGTAGCTGACCACGATGCCCCGGGCGGCCAAGGTCAGCTCGACCTCACGCAGGCTCAAGCTGAAGCAGTGATACAACCGACCACCTGGTTGATTATTTCGGCCGGAAAGCGGAAGCATCACTCATGCCGGGGTCCGAAAACCCCGGCATGATGTCGCCTGCCAGCAGCTTCTCTTTCGACAGCAGGCCCGCATCCTCGAGCGCCTCGAAATCCGGCAGGTTACGCAGCGTGTCGAGACCAAACTCCAGCAGGAAGTCCTTTGTCGTGACATAAGTGTAGGGGGCACCGGGCTGCGGCGCGCGCGGTCCTGAGGCAATCAGGCCGAAGCCGCGCAGATTGCCGATCAGGTCGCGGCTGATCTCTCTGCCGAAGAAGGACGACAGCTCGGCGCGGGTGATGGGCTGGAAGTAGGCGATCGTCATCAGCACCAGCACCTCGGATTGCGTGAGGTCGGCCGTGCGCTCGCTGGCGCCGACGGCGGTGCGGATGGCGTCGGCATAGGCCGGTCGGGTCAGGTGTTTCCAGCCGCCGGCGACCGCGACCAGGTCGTAGGGCCGGCCGCGCAGTTCCTCGCGAATGTCGTCGATGATTAGATCGATGCTGCAGTTCCTGCCGACGATGCGGGCAAGGGTTTCGCGGGAGACCGGCTCGCTTGCCGCGAAAATCGTCGCCTCGACGCGGTTCATCCACTCGCGCCAGCGAACCTCCGGCGGCAGGTGATCCAGCTCCCGGTCGAACAGACCGTCGTCTGGCCGGCGGTCGCCGCCGTTCTCCGATCCTCGTCGTTTGCGCGTCGCCTCGGCCATGGTCTTCACAGCCCGTAGATGCGGAAGGCGGCGCGACCCGACAGCTCACGCACGGCGCCGAGATCGACCAGCCGGTCGAACAGGCGGCGCAGGCCGCGATCGCTCATGCCCGGGACGTCCTGCGAGGCGACGACCGCGTCGTCCGCAAGCAGCATTTCGACGACGGCGTCCG
Organism: Mesorhizobium sp. Arg314; assembly: GCF_053714275.1. Classification (NCBI taxonomy): domain Bacteria; kingdom Pseudomonadati; phylum Pseudomonadota; class Alphaproteobacteria; order Hyphomicrobiales; family Phyllobacteriaceae; genus Mesorhizobium; species Mesorhizobium sp. Arg314. The sequence continues at coordinate 2,138 of NZ_JBSKBP010000124.1, forward strand.
CCCCTTTCGCGCGCAGCTTTGGGGCGACCGCCAGCAGACGGTCGGCGCGGCGTCCGAGCTCGGCCGAGAGGTCGATCGCGCGCAGCGCGGCACGCGCATGCGCGGCGAGCAGGTTTTTTGCCCGGTCGGATTCGGCCTCGAGCCCAGTCGCCGCAACCACGGTCGCTGGACGCCCCCGGCGCGCAGCGCTCGCGCCCCATGCCGGTTCGGTGCCGAGCAGCGGCACCGCATGGGCCCAGCCCAGCTGCTGCGCAAGCAGGGCGTCGGCAAGCCAGGATCCCGCGATGCGCCCAACGCCATGCCGCTCGGTCGCCACGACAGCACCGGTCAGCATCCCGACGGTTCCTGAGGCAGCGGCAAACCGCCGAAGCCCATCCGCCAGATCGCCGAGCGCCTCGTCGTCGAGCGCGAGGCCGAGATCGTTCAGCAGCTCGGTGAGAGACCTCTCGGTCAGAAGCTTTGCCGCCGGACGCGCCGCCAGCTTCCTCCAGGCGAGCAACATGCGCCCCGCCGGCCCAACATTGTCTCCCGGCCGGCTCAAAAGCACGGCATCCCGCAGCGCGGCCTCGTCCTCGACGCGGCCCGCCTGCCGCGCAGTCGCCGCGGCGGCGGCGAGCGCCAGCCGCTGCCGCCACACGCCCGCCCACCGCTGCTGCCGGCGGACCACGGCGTCGAGGGCAGTCAGTGCCGCGGCGGCTGCAAACACAGCGTCTTCAACCAATTGCGGTCCGGACGCCGCAGCGCGCAACCAGCTCGGCAACGCGATCGGCGCTTCCGGGCCAGTGCCGGCCCCGACTGTCGGGGCATGGCGAAGCAATTTTGGGCGTAGAATCATCTTCGACAGGGTGAATCATGGCGGCGCTTTTGGCAATTGCCTGGAGCAATAACCGCCGCGCCTGTCGACAACCTTTTATGTCCGGTAAGGTTGCATTATCGGACGTATTTTGACACGGACCAAAAACCATGGTAGAAATGGCGAAAAAGGTAGATTTTTGGAGTTTTTCGTGTCCCTGAACATCAAGAACCCTGCGACCGTAGCGCTCGTCGACGAGCTGGCGCGGCGCCAGGGCATCAGCAAAACCGCCGCCATTCATCAGGCTTTGACGGAATGCCTGCGTCGGCTGGGACATGCCGATTCTTCCCAAGAACGAACATTGGCAGAACTACGTGCTATCCGCCAGCGGGTGGCGCGTCTGCCTGAGTTGGACCAGCGCAGCGACGAGGACATTGTCGGCTTTGACGAGCACGGCACCCCGAACTGATGGTGATCGACACCTCCGCCATCGTCGCGATGCTGCGCAACGAGCCTGAGGCCGTGCGGCTGGAAAAGGCGCTCGTCGGCGACCCGATCCGCCTTGTCCCTGCAACGTGTGTCCTGGAAGCGCGCATGGTGCTGGTCAGCCGCAAGGGCGAACACGCCTTGGCCGAG
>NZ_JBSKBP010000125.1:0-3459 GCF_053714275.1 Mesorhizobium sp. Arg314
GAGCGGGCTGTTTAAGCGGGACGACTTTCAACGGAATGTCTCCTGGATTGATGATCGATCGGAAGTCCCCTCGTGCGCCCGTCTATCGCCGCCAAGAGGGCGCTGACCGAGGTGTCTACACGGGCGGAAAGCTCGGACTTGTCAGCGAGGCCAAGATCCCGCGCGATGATATTCGGATTGAGCAGATCGGCGGCGGCGCCCTCGAATTTCTGGGTCCGGATTATTTCTTCCAGGCGCGTTGTGACCGGCAGAAAATCTTCGCGCTCGCGATAGCCATCCCAGGTGCGCCGCGCGATATCGAGGAAGATGCAAAGGCCATCGATGGTCATCGCTCGCATCTTGGCGACGTTCTCAATCTTGACCTCGCCCTGATAGGCGAATGGCTTGGCCTCATAGAGCGGGTTCTTGTCGACCCACTCGAAATATTCGCATGCAGCGTTCCAGAGTTGGTCAGGCGACGCGAATATCGGGCTGCGCCCGTGGGAGCTTCGCACCTTCCAGAATTCGTTACCGAGAGGCGCCGGCATCATCTAACCCTTTCCCGGCAGGAACGACCTCTTTCGCCTTCGCAGTTTCCATCATATCTTTCGCTCTATGCGGCTGTACCAAACCCTGCGCATCGTTCTCACCCTGGCTTTCTTCGTTCCAGCGATGTGGCTGTTTATGCACTTCTTCCGGCCCTACTCGGATATGTTTGCCTATTGGCTCGGCTCTCTCATTGGCCCTTGGTGGGGGCTTGCGGTCATCCTCGGTTTGCCGGGCGCTGTCCTTGTCCTCACCAAATATTTTGAGGTTCCAGTTGATGCGCCCCTCACAAAACCGATCTGGCTCGACCGCCTATTGCGGCGCCGGGGTTAGATACCTGTTTGCCGCCTGCGCAACCGGAACCAGGATCGCGCGCCCCGCAATAGCCGCCCCCTGGCGGATGGCTGCGAGATTGGGGCGCCCTGCCTGATAGGCCATCAGCGCTTCGGCTACATTCTGGCGCATCGGAGAGGTCAGCACATTGGCCACGCCTGAACGAGCGACTCCAGCCGATCCCTCACGGGCGGCGTTGATCGCATTCGCCACCATGTTGACGGCGGGGCGCGAGACGATGCCGATACCGGTCCCGATTCCTCTACCGATTTCTGGATATCCGAGCGCATGCCCGGCAAGCTCTCCAAGTTCGCCGCCGCCGATCACTGAAGTGAGATACCCTCCTTCATGTGCAGCGCCGCCCAACGGGACCGCCGTCGGGATATCTCCGTCGGCCGCCGATGCGAGAGCCGTTTTCGAATTGCGAGTGACGATGTTGTTCGTGTCCTGCATCGCAGCCTGATGGTCGAGTTCCTTCAAAAGCTGATTGGTAGGCCCATCACCAATGATCTGGCGAAGCTTTTGGACCGGATAGCCGTTTCCATTGGAAAGCAGATTTTTGACGCCGGCCGCATCGGTGCGCGCCGTGCCCATCGTGTCGGTTAGAGCTTTCCGAGTACCGAGCTGAAACGCCTGCTGCTCGGGAGGCGACATCGTTGCGAGGCGCGACTCCAGCAGGTCGGGGTCATAAACCTGACCATCCGACTTCGGCGCGAAGATCGAGCGGCCATTCTCGAATGCATTTTCGACGGCCTTGTCGCTCGCGTATTGAGACCTGGCCAGGGCGTAATCGGGATTGGCTGCGTCCATCTGATTGAGCAGGCTGGAGCGCACGTCCCATAGGGTCTTGGCCTTGGCATTGTCGCCATTACGGAATGCTGACGACGCCATATCGTCGATCACGTCTTGCGCGCGATGAAGCGTTTCGATGCTGCCCTGCCCAACATTCGGGCCAGTGATGTAGCCGCGGGCCTCCTGAAGGGCCGACGAGATCGGATCCAGCGTCGTTCCAGCTTTTGTGCTCGGGTAGATCGCGGAATCGATCCTCGCGACGGTCGGGGTAACGTCGACCGGAGCCTGGTTCGCGAAGGCCTTGGCGTAGTTCGCGGCGCCATTGGCCTGCGTGGTCGCCTTGAGGGCTGCCATCTGCTGCGGAGCATTCACATCCGGGCCTGCCGCAGCATCCACAGTTGAATTCATGCGAGGCCCGAACTGATCGGCGCGCGCCGTCAGGTTCTGGGTCATCTGCGGACCAACCTCGGGATATTGGGCAGCCAGCTTCACAGCCATTCCCTGGGCAGCCGGGCCGCTATCGGCAAGCGTGGCGCCCGGTCCCATCTCGGCGATCCTCTGAATCGCGCTGCCTGCTGTGTCGCCCTGCCGGCCGAGATTGGACACGATGGAATTGGCGACTGAGGCCGGAACGTCAGAGCCGTGAGTAGCCCAGTAAATCGCATCGGCGATTTTTTGCGCTCCGGTCTTTCCCGCCCATCCGATAGCTGCTCCCAGGGGGAGCGCGGCAGCGCCACCTCCGGCTCCCCATACCCCGCCCTTAAATGTTTCCCACGGATCGCCCCCGGAGCGAACTGCAGAATCGGCCCCACCGATTGCGCCACCCGTGAGCGTCGATGCGGCACCGCGCATAAGGATACCTCCCCCTCCGGCTCCGAAGGCTGCTGGCGCGGCCATGACAGCCGGGATAGTCCCCGCGACAGCGCCTGCCACGTTCAGACCCTTGTCGACATAGGGATGCTGCGCTTCAAAGGCTGCGTCCTTGCCGTTCTGGATATTGAGCGCCTGCTGATAGCGCTCGTCCCACGTTTTGCCCGGAAGCTTCTGAAAGCTGTCGGGGAGCAGCGGATCGACGAGGGGCGCAAGAGTGGCATTCGTGGCCGCGTCGATGCCGTTCAGCATGCCGCCAACAATTGGAACGCCGGTCGCGGTGGCTCGCGCAGCATTGTCAGCCGAAATGCTACCGTCCTGGGGCGCCGCGAAAGGATCGTGATCGACCGGAACAAGTTGGTAACCAGGGGGAGGCTCAGGAATGCCTTGAAACCGTGGGCCTACTGGCATGCCTTGGAAACGTGGGGGCTTGCCGCTCGACATGGCCGAAGGGTCGCCATCAGCCGGGGCATTCTTTGCCCACGGATCTCCATCAACTGGAACGAGCTGGTAGCCGGGCGGCGGTGCCGGGATGTTTGCTGCGGTACTGGGCATGGTTCAGGCCTCCACTCGCGACGAAGCTTCCGTCGCGGTTTCGCGAACAAACTCGGAAAGCGTAAGCCCCCGCTTCCTCGCTGCAGTGCGTAGCGCCAGCTTTTCCTGCGGGGTCACCCGGACGCGAATGTTCTCAATCATCGAGACCCTCAGACGCATTTGGCGAACTGATCCGGCTGCGCCCAAAGCGCGCTCTGCGCCTGCCCCATCTTATTGGCCGCCGTTACGCGCGCCATCACGGTCGATTTCGCCACCATTGGGCGTGGGGGCGGTGGCGGAGCGTAGGCGGGAAATGTTGCCGCCAGCTGTGTCTCAGTCGCATAGTCTGAGAATACAGCTTCGCCAGCCTGCGCGACATAATCAGGGTCGACCGCATGGAAGCTT
>NZ_JBSKBP010000126.1:0-3382 GCF_053714275.1 Mesorhizobium sp. Arg314
CTGGTTCACCCGCGCCATCTTCTGCCGCATTTCCAAAGGTGTCTGCGCCATTTCGGTAGCTCCTATCAGCCTGGTCAATTCTTTCATGGCGGGATGGGCCAGGAATGACGAGGTCTGCCGCGGTCCCTTGTCACCCTTGGAGACGGCAGCCGCCGGCTTCTCGCCTGCCCTATGCGCATGAATCTGGAGGACATTGTTGCCGATCGCCTCGGCTGTGGTCAGCGCTTGGCCGGTCACGCCAGCCGCCCGCATCACGGCGGCCGTCTGCTGCCACACGCCGGCGATCGCTCCGCCATTGGCGACGAGCAATCCGCGGTCAATTCGACGCTGCCGCTTATTCTCCACGCGCGCGACCGTCTTGTCACTGACCTGGTAGCGCGGGTCGTTCTGTGCCCGCTTGTAGGCGCCCGCATGTTCCTTCGTGTAGGGTCGGCTCATTGCGTGATCGTACCGGCGGGTTGCGACCATCGCTATACCGTGTTCGCGCGCCTTCTCCGCGTACGCTTCCCGCCAGGCATGGAGATCCGCCTTGTAGAATGTCAGCCGCTCGCCGTCGTCCGACCGCGCCTGCACCATGGCGTGGACATGGACGTGCTTCGTCTCGGCATGGTGTGCAAGCACGAATTGGTGCCCCGGCGCGCGCTCTTCGAGCACGGCTCGCGCGGCCGCCATGATGGCTTGCGCGTCCGTACCAGCCCGGGCAGAGAAAAGCAGGTGGTAAGCATTGCGGCGCTCCCGGCCGGAAAGTTGTGGCCGCCATTGCTCAAAAATCGCCGCGGCCGCCTTCGTCGGCTGTTTGCTGGAAACCGCCTGTCCGTCCCCCTGGCGAACCTGCTTGTGCGATCGAATAAACTTCTGGAGAAAGTATTGCGCCTTACGCTCGCTGCCGACGGCCGCCGTCACTTCCGCTGCCGCGCGGATGCCGGCCCTCCCCATGGCTTCGCGCAAGCCGGCTTCTATCTTGGAGAGCGCTTTGCTGCGTGAATTAGCACGCCCGGCAGCTAGAATCTTGGCAAGCTTCCCGGCGCGGTCCTCCTCCGTGTGGCCATAAACGTCGACGCTGTTGCCCGTGCGAGCATAAACGAACGGCTTCGACCCGAAGGCCAAGTGCAACGCCTCGCCAAGCGCTTCGTCTGTGACGTCGCCGGCCAGTTCAAATCGCACTTCGATGAAATTCGTATTCTCAAGCTGCGCCTCGAATGTCTGGGTGAATTGATGGAGAAAGCCGCGACGGTCCTGCGCATTGGCAAGCCCTTGTCCGCTATCGGTGAAGATCTCGATGTCGCGCTTCCCGCCCTGTTCATTGGCGCGTGTGCCGACATAGGCGAGCAGCGCGCCGGCCTGCTTAGGATTGGCCGCGCTCGACAAGACCTTGAACACCGCCGGCTGTGCCCCGGCGGCAAAGGCCGCTCGCGCCGCAACCGCCCTCGCCTCTCGGGTCGACCGCGCGAAGTGTCGAGCGGACGGGAGCGCTCCCGACCTTCCGCCACCCCCGCCTCGGCGCCGCCATTCTTCTTCCTCTTCCTTGACGAAAGCACCGAGTGCGAGGCCGAAAATCGTTATTGCCGCCTTTGCGTCCATAGACGAACTCCCGTTAGCGCCTTGCGGCCGAGCAGCCAGCGGTATCGTGGTGACGGCTCCTCCCCGGCCTGCGGACGAAACAGGGGGCTTTGTAAAGCCGGCGCTCGCACCTGGGTGTTTCGCGCTCCCGGTCGGCCATTTCCCGCGTGACTGGAACGAAGCCAGGCGGTCCGGGGTGACGCCCCTCCCGTGAATGCTCATCGCTTGAAGGTCGACCAGCTCCCGGCGAGCAGATTGCAAAAGCTTATCATCAAGGACCTCGATATCGCCAGCGCTCGGCATGCGCAAATAGCGTTCGATCTCGGCAGCATATCCCGCGAGGCGACCGCTCATACCTTGACCTGCCTTGGCTTGCGCGGCCTCGCAATCATCGCCTTCAATTCTTCGCGGAACCGTCGCACGAGCTCGCCAACGGCGATCAAGGCGCGCTCGAGGTCTTCATCAAACGGCACCCGGCCCTCGTTCATCGCGCGGACGGCCTGGTTGAAATTCACACCGACGCGGCGAAGCTGGTCGGTGGCCTCCTCAATGGAGGGTCGCAGCTCCCCCGTCGCTGCCGGCAGAAAGCCCGCCTCGGTCCGAACAAGGCGGCGAACGACCTCGCTGACCGTCACGGACTCTCCATCAGCAATGGCGCGCAGCCGCTTCAGCTCGACGCTTGAGAAGCGCACATGCAGGACTTCGCCATAGCGCCGGGATGCGTTCTGCGTTTCTGTTTGGTGGTTGTTGGGTCTCATCTTCAAGCCCGCTTGCGGGCGCTAAGGCCCTTGGGCCGCGCCGCCATTTTTTCGTGTGTAACACAAAAAAGGCTATCCTGCCAAATACAAAACCCAATCACACAAAAAACATTCACATACTCGCCAACAGATACCAGTTTCAATTTCATACTAAGATACACATGTTGGCACGGACACATAGATCATGAGGGACATGACGCTTCCGTGACTTGTTGACAAGCCAACTTCTCAACATGTTTCTGTCGTGATATACCGCCTTACTGCGAAATCATCATGCTAACATGGAGACAAACCGCACGTCGCGATCGCTGATAACGGTGACCGCGGTTGGCATCGCAAGACAGATTGGAGAGCCACGCGACCGAGGCGGCCGGCACGGCTGATTTGCACCGAGACGCGCACGATGACGCGGCCTCGATCGCGTGGCCCCGAGCGTTCACTGCACCCTTATGGACAGCCGACGCCGCAGGGCGGGCTGTCCTAATCGTTCGGCAGCTTGTGCCTATGGGCCTTGATGTAGTCTTGCACCGCTTGGCGCAGCAGCTCGGTCATGCTGTGGCCATTGCTGATCGCGAGCAGCTTGAATTGGCGCTGCTCGCCAGCAGTAAGGTAATAGCCGCAGCGCACCATTTCCTCTTCGCGAATCCTCTTGCCGGCAACCGGATCCTTCTTCTGGCCCTGTCGCAGCATTTTGCGAAAGTCCGGCCGAGGTGACGCTGGCGCTGCTTCAGCCTCCGATGCCGCCGCGGATGCGGCGGCAATCGGCTGAGGGGCGGGATCGGATTTCGGAGCGATGAACATGCTGGGAAGCGTCGGCGGCTGTGTGGAGATCGCTCGCATCATGCGAGCCTTCTTGTCGTCTTGCGTGTCCGGGGTGCTTTTCTCGGTCATGCGGCCTTCCTCATTGCTTCGGTGAAGGCCTTGAGGACATCGTCGAAGACCCCTTCACTTTCGGCAATCGCCTTAGCGTCAGGCTGATCGGGACTGTAGAGTGTCTGGCCGCTTTGCAGGTCCCGATAGGCGACACGGTTTTGCAGCGCATGGTCGGCGATCGGCGTGCCGTT
>NZ_JBSKBP010000127.1:0-3359 GCF_053714275.1 Mesorhizobium sp. Arg314
CTGCCTTATGGGCAAAGCCGGTAATGGGGAGCTGGCAGCAATTTGATCGCGCACCTGCACCAATCACCGCCAACCCCGCTCTCCATTACGAGGTACGCCTGAGCAGCTCGATCAGCCGGTCGGTGGGCTGGAAGACGCCGCGCCGCAGGTGAGGCGGCAGGATCGCCTCCATCGCATCGAGCTTCTCGGTTGGATCGCCGCGCGTATAGACCTCGGTGGTCGTCAGCGTAGCGTGGCCCAGCCACAGCGACACCTTCCGGATGTCCCCGGTCGCTTGCAGAACGACCATCGCGCAGGTGTGCCTGAGCACGTGGGGCGAGACGCGTTTCTTGGCGAGACCGGGCTGCTTGCGAGCCGCAGTCGCGGCGTGCTGCCTGAGCAGATAGGCAAAGCCCCATCGGCTCAGCGGCTCACCACGGGCGTTGACGAACACCTCGGGTGTCGCAACCTGCCCGCGGATGGCCAGCCAGGCACGCAGTGCAGCGGCCGCCGGCTTCCACAACGGCAGCGTCCTCTCCCGGCGTCCCTTGCCGAGCACGCGGATGCTCGTCGAAGGCAGGTCGATGTCATCGACCTTGAGGCCGGTCAGCTCGGAGACGCGCAGCCCTGCGCAGACGGCCACGTGCAGCATTGCGCGATCGCGGATGCCATCGCGTGTCGCCGGATCGGGAGCGTCCAGCACGGCTTGGAGCTCTTCGCGCAGAAGGTAGGGCACCAGGCGCGTGTCAGTTTTCTTGAACGGGATCGCCAGTACACGGCGGATCTGCTCGAGCGCCGCCGGCTGCCGGTACTCGAGGAAGCGGAAGAACGACTTGATCGCCGCCAGGCGAACGTTGCGCGTCACGGCTGCGTTTTTGCGCTCGTCCTCAAGATGCTCAAGGAAGGCGCTGACGAGCCCGGCATCGATCTGTTCGAGCGTCAGCGCCGAAGGTTTGACCTTGAGCCGGTCGGCGGCGAACACGAACAGCAGTTGGAAGCTCGAGGCATAGGAGTCGCTCGTGTGCCGGCTGGCGCCCCGCTGGCAAGCGAGTGTGTCGCGCAGGAACGTCTCGATGAGGGGAGCGATCGGCGTCATGCTGACCTCCCTTCGGACATGAACGCTTCGCCAGCCATGGCGACATCGCGCAATAGGTCGGGCGTGGCCTCGAGATACCAGTAGGTCGCATAGATGTTGACGTGACCCATGTAGGTCGCGAGTGCTGCCATGTGCGCTCCGCACCGGCCTCGGCCGGTAGGGCTGCCTTGCAGCGCGCGCACCGCAAACGTGTGCCGTAGATCGTGCAGGCGAGGACGGCGAGCCGACGTCGATCTGATGCCAGCCTTGTCGACCAGCCTGTCGAAGGTTTCCTTCACGGCAATGTAGCGTAGCGGCCGACCGTGCTTGTTGATGAAGACCGGATCATCGTCTGGGCCGGGCCCGCGACGTGCCAGGTATCGCTGCAGGCCGGCGACCGCCGTGTCGTGCAGCGGCACCAGTCGCGTCTTGCGGAACTTGGTCTCTCGGATCAGCAGACCGTCGCGGGTCACATCCGCGATCGTCAGCTTCAGGGCTTCGGAGATCCTGAGCCCGGTGGATGAGAGCAGCGCGATCAAGGTCGCTTGCGTGTGCGAGCGCAAGCCGTGCGTTGGCCGAAGCCGCAGCGCAGCTTCGACCAGCCGACTGATCTCGTCTGTCGTGTAGATGTGCGGCGTGCGACGCCTCTTGCGGGCGCCGAAGTGATTTGCCGGCGGCAGCTCGTGCCTGACGTCCTCCACCTGAACATGGCGTACGAAGCGACAGACGGCTCTGAGCCGTGCATCGCGTTGCGCGACGGATGGTCCGAGTGCGGCCCAGTCGATCGCTGTTTTTGTCTCGACGTACGTTTGTCCGCGCCCGGCCGCGAAGGCGGCAAAGCTCTTCAGCAGGTACTCCGCGGTCGACATCGCGAAGCCCGTGGTGCGGCGGAGCGCGAGATAGGTCTCGATGGCGTCCAGCATCACAGCGCCTCCGGCCACGGCTGAGCAACCTGCTTCAGCAGCGCGACGTCGGCCTTTGCGTAATAGGCAGTCGTGTCGATGCCGCGATGCCGAAGGACGAGGCCGATTTTGTCGAGCGGCACGTCATGGCGCAGCATCTCGGTCGCCGCGGTGTGCCGCAGAGCGTGGGCCCCTTTGATCGGTGCCACGATGTCGGCCCGCTTCATGATACGCTTGACCACCGACGAGATGCCGTCGCCTCGTCGGAATGGCCGGTACGGTGCGATCGTGCGCAGGAACAAGACATCGTTCCGGTGGGTAGACGGCCGGCATTCGAGGTAGGCGGCGATCGCATCCCCGACGTCTTGCGGTAGCGGCAGCCGGACCTCGCAGCGCGACTTGCCGCAGACCCGCAGCGATCCCGTTTGCCACTCGATATCCGCGAGACGCAGTTGCGCTACGTCACCGGCCCGCAGGCCGAGGCGCACCAACAAAAGTACGATCGCACGATCACGCCGACGTCCACCGACGTCGCCATCACAGGCAGCGATCAGCCGGTCGACCTGCTCGGTCGACAGATACCGGGGCATGTCGGCAAGCCGCCAATGAGCGTAGGCTGGAACGGTGCCGTCGAGACCTGCCTGACAACGGCCTGCGACCGCGAGGTACCGCAGGAAGGCCCGAAGGCTCGTCGTCATCTTCTCGATCGTGCCACTCCCGCTATTGCTCGCCCGTTCCAGGAAGTAACTGCGGACATCGTTCGGTCTCCAGCCGGCCGGGTCAGATCGAAGCTCCATCATCAGGGCCGCGGCGTCGCGGGCGTAGAGCCTGACGGTGCCATCGGATGCGCCGCGATGCTTGCGCAGCCACGTCTTGAAGTCGGCGACCAGCTGCGGCTCAGCGGGTGCTGCCCCCACGGCCGTGGACCGGCAAAGGCCGAGCTCGACGAGGTGCCGACGAAAGAGCCTGGCACCGTAGATGGTGTGGTGGTTGCGCCGGCCGCCTTTGGCGCGTGGACACCGGCAAGTCCGCAGGTGCTCGCCGAACGCGGCGAGATCAACGTCCGTCAGGCCCGCGCCCTGCTCGGCCATAACATGGCCGATGTGAGCCGCCGCTCGTAAATAGCGTACCGCTGTCTCGGGGCCATAGCCCTGCCGCTCCAGCGCCGTTGCAAACCCGTCAAGGTAGGGCCCGCTCGGCCCACTGCGCAGATGCCCCAGCATCTTCGCTGCCGAGAAGTACGTCTCCAACATGTCCGTCTCCGTATGTGACCGGCCATCAGTGGCCAACCCAACGGGGCCGCACGGGCGACTTGTAATGGAGAGCTCGAGAGCGGCAATACACAGGAAAATATGGTGATCGCGATTGGCAGCTCCCCATTACCGGCTTTGCCCATAAGGCAG
>NZ_JBSKBP010000128.1:0-3343 GCF_053714275.1 Mesorhizobium sp. Arg314
TCGATGTCGTCGGCAAAGCCCGGCCATTCGACTGGCGGGATCACCCGCCGGACGCGCTCATAGAGGGATGCGGCCGTTGATAACGCGCCAGTCATCCGCGCCTCCGCTTATATTCCGGCTGACAATAACCGGCATATATCTACGTCGACTATAAAGGTGTCAAGCCCGTGAGAGCGGCAATCTTGTCCCCAAAACGACGGCACTGTCGTCGAGCACCGCACGGCGAAAGCGATAAAGCTTCGCCGGCCGCCCGCCCGTGTCGAGGGCAGTTTCGCCGGTTTCTTCGACCAGCTCCTGCTGCTCGACGAGCCGGCGGAAGTTCGGCTTGTTGATGAGCCGCCCGGCCAATGCTTCCACGGTCCGCTGCAACTGGAGCAGAGTGAAGGCCGGTCGCATCAGCTCGAAGACGACCGGCCGGTATTTGATCTTGGAGCGCAGCCGCGCGATGCCTGTCGCGAGAATCCGGCGATGGTCGGCAACCATCGCCTTGCCCGACACTGTTGCCGGCAGGGTAGTGCTCGGGTCGCCGCCAGCCTCATCGACCAGGCCTGCCTCGAAAAGCAGCTCATAGCGCTGCAGCGTCAGGTCCTCGTTCCAGGGGCGATCGTCGAAGGCGAAGGAGATCGCAGCCCGCTGACGGCGTTCTCGGCGCGTCTCATTGTCGCCCCCGCCGTCCGCCCACTTGAGTAGGCGCGGCCGCAAAACCTTCGCCAGCATCGATGGAGTTCCGGAGCGGTGGTCCTCCCAGGGGAAATAGTCGTACCATCTCTCCCAGTGGCGCCTAACCGACTGCGTTGCCTCTTCTACTCGAGTGAGCGCGAGATAGCTGATCGAAATCACACGCTGCTCGGTGCCAATCCTGTCGCGATCGGCGAAGGTGTAGAGCTGCTCTATGTAGCCAAGCGGCTGCCCAGTGTGTTGTTCCACCCATGCCCTGAGGCCCGACTGAAGGGAACGATGGCCGAGTTCGAACGGACCGGACGGGAGCGCATTAGCCCGACCGATCGTCAGAACGCGAGGTTCATGATCGTTCACCGCGACAACAACGGCGATCAGGTCCGCTTTGATGTCGTTGGCCTTGCTCGCCGGTCTGGCTTTTTTAATTCCTTCTAGGTGGTCGCCCATGTTCCCTGTTTTGTTGGAGCCCAGCTGCAAACGAGACGGTCTATAATCGATTTAATAGGAGCCTGTACCAAGCCTGTCTGCGCGTCAACAGTGCCATGCGGCATAGCTGTCGCCGAAACCGACATTGCCGAGACCACCGACGACCAGCCCTTGTCCGGATCGCTCGCTCCTGCGCTGTTGGGGCGCGCTCGCGAGCGGCTTCGTCACCACGAAGCTGCCCGGATAAATGACCATGGGATGCGCCGAGCTCGGAAGGCCTCATCGCATTGCAGCCTCTGCGCAACCTGGCAAAGTGCTTCGTGAGTGACTGATGAATGCTACTTCCACGATGCGCTTCTCGGTGGTTCGTCTGCTGGCAATCCATGCCTCTCTGAAGCCGTCTGTGGTCTGGCTTGGCTCAAACGGCCTTTCGCGAAATTCTGACCTCGGCGGCTTCGTTGATCGACCCCGTGGCCGGCGAGGCGCAGGAGCGCAATCGGCTGCACGACCACCAACGCGTCCTGTGAAAGGGTCGGGCCAAGGGTCACTTAGGACGCCGGTAATGGCAAAACGGGCGTGTGATGCAAAAATACCAAAACGTTGATGTGTCACGGTTGGTATGAAAAACTGGCCTCCGAAATCGCCCTGACACCGGCAGCCATGACCTACATCACTCACCATTGTCTTCATTCGAAATTAGCAATTAGCCTCGATCGCGCCAGTTGCTGTTAGGCGGCCAAGGCACCATGCCTGCCGCGTTGCAACCGGCAGGGCCCCGGTGCATGGATACACGCGGCAACGGGGATATTAGCTGTGCCGTTTATGCTCGCGGACCGACTCCGCAGGCCACAGGCGGGTATGGCCGAGAACGGCACGGCTGACCGGCTGATTTGCAAGGCCAATAGTCATTCAGGTTGGCCGGCATGGCGCGGAGCGGATTGCGTTCGATGTCAACGATGTAGCAGCAATCTTACTGCGGGATTTCAGCCGCAAGACCGAGAAACGGAAGATAGCAATGGACGCCTGTCTGCAAGTGTATGCTGGGTGAGGCTCATCCAGCTGTCGCTCGGCGTGCTTTCGTGGCCGTCGCGCTCGAAGCGCAAATTCTACGTCGCGACTGAGGCGGAGGGCCACGGCAAGTCGAATCAAAAAGGCGTGTGCAGCCAATGCCGGCGAGCGGCTACCAAGGCGCTGCACCTGTTCGACGCCGCTGCCGATCATACGCCAATTAGCGGCAGCGCCAGCTGCCCCAGGCCGGGCCCAGCACTACCTTTATTGGTGTGGCGTCATCGTCCCGACAGAATAGTTTGCGATGGTGACCGAGCGTCGAGGCGGCGGCCCCTAAAAAATAATCTTCATCAGGTTGGGAGAAAAGAATGGACGCTGAAGGTTTCAGCAGCTCTATCTTCGTGAAGTGTGCCACGTACATGGTGCAGGAGATCGCCGGCGTTGGCGACGCAATTGGATTTCTTGATAGCTGGCCGGAAGATCGCAGAGACCTGATCCACGAGACCGCCCTTCGAGCATGCTACGATGCACACGATGCGCGCAAACCTGCAAGCGTCGCGCGCAACGCCTTTCTCGGCTTTGCGCAACGGGCCGGCATACTAGTAGACCCAACCCCCGCCATGCAGCGGATCGGTGCCTTCAAGTCGGGCGAGGGAAAGGTGCAGGGCTAGGCTCATCCGGCGGCGCTCCGCGGAGCGCCGTTCCGGTGGGGCTCGCTCTCCACGGTAGCTCGCCCCTTGCGCGCCCGCCTGCTCAACAGTTCATTAAAAGATTGCAGATCCTCTGCAATTGCTGTGCTGGAGCCCGGCGCATAGCCCGGGCGCTGCGAATCGCGCGCAGCGTTGCTGGCTAGCACGATATCCCGGTGCTTGACCGGGCCGAAAAGGCGAGCCGGGTGCCGATGCGCCATAACGCTCTCGCGATTAGGTCCGCTGAGCCCAGCGTCACAGTATGCCCCTGATCGCCACCCGGCGGTGCCGGAAACCTATGGTGCAATGCAATTTTCTCTTCGCAGGTGCCGGCAAACGCAGTCCGCAGTTGAGGCTAGAGCAACGGGAGGCCTCACACTCGAGATCATGGGTACGCATACGCTGAAGACCGCCTACTGACGCGTACCTTGTGGCGTTAGTGTCCGCTTAGATTAAGTGGACACTTGGCAATGAAGTATCTGCCGATAGAGCAGCCGTCGAGGGTGGTGGAAGCGAGCACGCGCGCGGCTCTTCCGCTACCG
>NZ_JBSKBP010000129.1:0-3274 GCF_053714275.1 Mesorhizobium sp. Arg314
GCTCGGACACGCGCTAAATGAACTCGATGAGGCGCGCGACTGGATGACGGCGTTGGGGCGCAAGACGGCATCCGAAAGGTTGCAAGCTTTGTTCTCATGGCTACTTATACCAACGGTCTTGGCTGCTGACTCTTTTGTGATTTTGGCCGATTTGCGCGCCGTGATTCCCTATTGCCGAAGGAGATTCGGCGATGGGATCAGCGGTGAAGTTACGGACGGACTTTTCGGCGGGGGAGCTTCGCCGTCTTGCCCGGAACTCAAAGGATGCGCGCCAGAGCAGCCGGCTGTTGTCGATCGCGGCGGTTCTGGACGGCATGAGCCGGGCCGATGCGGCCCGGATCGGCGGGATGGATCGCCAGACGCTACGCGACTGGGTGCATCGGTTCAACACGGCCGGCCCCGATGGTCTTGTGGACCAATGGGCGCCGGGACCAGCGTCCCGGCTGTCGCATGAGCAGCAGGCCGAACTCGCCGCGCTTGTGGAGAAGGGCCCGGATCGTGCCGTCGATGGCGTCGTTCGCTGGCGGCGGATCGACCTGAAGAAAGCCATCAAGGACCGCTTCGGCATTGATTATGACGCGCGCTATGTCGGGAAGCTGCTGCACAAGCTCGGCTTCTCCCACATGAGTGTGCGACCGCGTCATCCGGCGCAGGATGCCCATATCATCGAGGAATTCAAAAAAACTGGCCTCGCACGCTGAAGGCGCATCTTTGCGACTTGCCGCTGCGCACGAAGGTGGAGATCTGGTTCCAGGACGAAGCAAGGATCGGCCAGAAGAACGGGATTGTACGGCAGTGGGCCAGACGCGGCACGCGGCCGCGACAGCCGGCCGACCAGCGCTACAAGAGCGCCTACCTGTTCGGCGCCATCTGCCCAGCACGTGGTACCGGGGCGGCTCTCGCACTGCCGTTTGCCGATACCGAGGCCATGCAACTCCATATCAACGAGATCAGCCGCCATGTCGAAAAGGGCGCCCATGCCGTACTCGTCATGGATCGCGCCGGATGGCACACCACCGCAAACCTCAGCATACCGGACAACATCACCCCAATCTTCCTGCCGTCGCGCGCGCCGGAGCTGAACCCGGTCGAGAACGTCTGGCAGTATATGCGCCAGAACTGGCTCTCCAACCGTGTCTTCGACAGCTATGACGATATCATCGATGCGGCCTGCGACGCCTGGCAGAAACTCCTCGCAGCTTCCGAGACCATCACATCAATCGGCATGCGCCAATGGGCCCATGTCGGTCAAACCCCATGACTCTTGGTATTACATCGATCCCGCTCACCGTCTGGCAAGCTCCGCTTCGATCTCCCGGTTACACGCGCCGACATTGCCGACTTTCTCGGACTGACCATCGAGACCGTGAGCCGCGAAGACCAGGTTGCGAACTGAGATGCCCGTATCACCTGCCGCCGCGGCAAGCCGTGCTCGGCGAGGGTCTTCAGATAAACCGATGCCGCCTGCCTTTTAGCGATGCCGGCCGCCACCAGATCGCCGATGCAGCAATAGGGATTCACGAAGATCACGTCGGCCAGCTCGCGCGAATAGATTTTCGGCAGGTCGCGCCTGATGCACTCCGCGGTTTGATCGAGCAGGTCCCGGATGGCCGGATGCGCGCCGTCGACCAGTTGGCCGTCTCTCGGATCGCCTCGAGCATGTAGAGGATCCAGTCCTCCCATGCGGACTCGGTCGTGACGGCCAGAAGCCGATCGTAATAGGCGCGCTTGTTGCCGATGATAAAGCGGCTGAGATAAAGCACCGGGATGTCCAGCAGGCCCTTGTCGACGAGGTAGAGCAGGTTCAGCACCCGTCCGGTTCGGCCGTCGCCGTCGGTAATCTCTCCTAGATTTTTTGGCGCTGGCTTCGGCCATGACGCCGTTCACATCATCATTGTGAGGACGACCGCCTCAACCGGAAGACTTCGGTCTCGTCTCTAAAAGCCCGTTACACCATCTAGACTCGAAACCATGGTAGAAAGCAACGATGTGTCGGCTCTGATGATGGCGGCCGAAGAACATGCGACCGTCCGCAAACTTGCCGGTATGTTTCTCCAGACGTCTATCTTCTATCTTCCACTCGCGGCGCCGGCACGATCCGCTGCGTGACCTTTAACGATCACAACCTGGTCAATTCCGATGCCGTCTGGGGAGGGGCGGCAGCCATCCCATCTTGTTCCGACCCATCTGCGCCCTCTATTCACCCGTTGCAACAAATCCACAAACCTCCAATTTTTTCTCCCGCCAGGGTGAAAAGGCTAGTTGAAAGGGCTCGTCAGCTTTTCGAAAGCTGGCACGATTAAAAGCTGATCCGAGCTGAGCTGCTCAAATCTGCAAACCCGCCCTATTCGGAGGGAAGTATGGACCCATTTCGTAATCTCGATCCGTTTGATCCAAATTTCGCAACGAACTACGCCAGGCTGCAACAACAGCAAGGAGAGCAGGCTGCGCAGGTGGACTTTGAGCAGCACCTACGCGAAGCGGAACCAGCCGGGCCGCAGCAGCTTTATCGCGGCAGGCATAAGGTCTCTCCTGAAGACCAGCGCCTCATCCAGCTGGCGGCCAATGCGGCATCGCCTCGGATAACGGAGAGACTTATCAAAGACTATTGTAGCGGCCTCCGCGCGTTGTCTGAAGCACTCCAGAGTCGCGGCCTGGGTCTTGTTGGGCTAGGTGACGAGACGCTGCGCCACTGGGCTGCGACGTTGCTCCCGCATCATCGTGACGCGAGGAGGGGACTGGGCATGCTTCAGAGCTACCGCCAGACCCTCGGGGAGGGAAGTTCGCGCGCTGGGGAAGGTAGCTCTCACCAGCCAATCGATCAACCCGCCTGCTCGCCAGTGCGAAGTGTCGATCAAGAGGAGATTTGGCGTGCGGCGGAAGGGGCGGAAGGGGCGGATCAGCCCGCCCACTCACCGGTGCTCAGTGTCAACCAAGAAGAAATCTGGAGGGCAGTGGAAACGGTGGACCAACCCATTCCCTCGCCGCAAAGCGTCAATGCGGAGGAGATTTGGCAGGCAGCAGATCAGGCCGGCCAGCTGCCAGGGGATAGCTGGAACACGGCGAACTTTTGGCATGGGATGGCTTCACCCGCCCATTCGCCAGCACAAAGTGTCAATCAGCCAAGCCCGCAGCAATGGGATCAAAACCTCGGTGCGTCGATCTCCGGTCAGCCATATTCCGCGCCGCCCCCGCCACTGGACTTGGGAGCGTACGTCCCTGGCTTTGTGCACGGTGACCAGCGAGCGGAGGAGAACCTCATGCGCGGGATGCA
>NZ_JBSKBP010000130.1:0-3127 GCF_053714275.1 Mesorhizobium sp. Arg314
GAGAATCGAAAAGCGAACAAAACAGAATCAAAGCCACGAGTCGGCCGGACCAAAAACGTTTTTCAGCATCCTGTTAAGGCGGTCAAACAGAATAACAAAAAGCGCTGACCGCAAGGCCAGCGCTTTTGCCTGGGCTGGGAAGCCTCAGTTGGCGACGCAGAAATGCTGCTCGCCGTCATTGCCGGTGAAGGTGCCGGTGCGCGAGTTGAAGGTGCGGTAACGGTCAAAGCAATATTCGTACCAGCCACGGGTCCACGGCTCGGCGTTGCGGTCGGCATAGACGATGCGCGGCTGCGCATAGTAGCGGCGAACCGGTGCCGGGCGCACCCGTACATCGCGATCATAGTAATCGCCATCGTAGTAATCGCGCGGCGGCGGCCGGTTATTGGCCAACGCGCCAACGATCAGCGCGCCGGCGGCAAGGCCGAGCACGCCGGCGGCAACCGCGTCGCCGTTGCGGCGTGCACCGCCTCGCAGCAATTTCAGATCGGCGATCGATCCACTCTTTTATCGGATCGAAACGGGCGCCAGCGCCCTCGAGAGGCTGGCTTCGCCGCGGCCGTAAGTCTCCGGACGATAGTTGACGATCGTGTCGGTCCTGGCCGTATCCAGCAACTGATTTTTGATCTGGATCGGTGTCGCTGTTGTGAATTTGCTGCCCAGGATGGCGGCATAACCCGAAATCACAGCCGTCGCGCAAGATGTTCCCGGTAGGCCGGTTTTGTCATCTTCAACACCTACAGTCAGGAACTGGTTCTGCAGCTCCGGGATCGAGCCGGGGTAATTCGAATAGGGGGCCAGCTCAGCCTTGTTCTCGGGCGTGCCATTGTGGTCGAGCGCACCGACAAAAATTGTTGATGGCGCTCCCTCCAGATCGAGAGCTAGGAAATCCAGCTCCCCTTCTGTCGTCGGGGCACCTATCCGGATGCCATCGTTGCCGGCAGATTTCGCGATGAAGGCAGTACCTGCCCGGGCCACGTCGACGATCGACTGAGAAAGCCGATAGTCGCTTACTGGATTAGGAAGGCCGTAGCTCAAATTGATGACATTGGGGCCATCGGGCAGGTTGATCGGGGTGGTCTCGTCCACATAGTCACGCTCGAACATGTCTGCCCCAGGGGCCACCATGCCAGCTATTTCGGCTACCCATTGCCCGTGTAACTGGCTCTTTGGGCCAAAGCCGAGATCCCCTTCAATTCCGGGATAGAAGGTGAAGTTATCCACGATTGTTACCGACACACCATAACCGGTGTAGCCTGATGCCCAAGCCTGGCCAATGTCCGGGCTCATCCAACAAAAGGTGCCGTCGGCGTTTTGTGGGCAGCCCGAGCTACTGCTCCCTGCAGCTGGAAGCTTTGCGACGCCGGCCCCATCGCTGAGGTCACCAGCGAAACCACTTTTTGCCGACAGGCATAGGAGGAGCCCGAGGCCGGCAACGAGCGCTACCGGCAACGATTGGATCTTGCGCATATTAATCTTCCTGTCTGGATTTGTTGTTCATTGGCGAAATGTCCCGCCCACGCCGTTCACCATCACTAGAACCGATGCGTGAACCGGAGTTCGAGTTTCAGTCGGTTTGGTTGGAGGTTTGACAGATATTTCAACGTCTCCGCAGGCTGGATTTGTGAAGCCGCAAGGCGGCAATTCGCCGCTTGGACGCCGCCGATCGCGCCATAGTAAGCCGTGCAGGGTTGTTCCGTCAGGTTCCCGCCCAAGATCGATCTGACGGTGAGAGAAAGCGTGGTGGACGGTCTCAGTCGCTTTTGCACGACAAAGCCGAGTTCCACACTTGGCGCGATGCGGAGCTTTTCGGCGCGCTGACCCGTGCTCGCGCCCCACAGCAGACCGAAATCGTCTGACAGCTGCGTCAACATTTCAAATCGCATGTCGATCCAGCGGCTATGAAACCACTTATCGAAAGATACCCAGGTGCCGTCCGACAGCTCGTAACCACCCTGGCCTAGGCGGCGCGCGGCTTCGGTGAGCTCTGAACCCTGACGGATGTCGACAAGGCTGGTCTCCTGCCCGCTCGCAGTCGTCGCGCCGACCAACACTGCCATAACCGACGAGACCAAACCCGCCGCCAACCGAATGCACATCTGCCAACGCCCGTCATTCCAGCCGGCAGCCCATCCCCGGTCGATCGACAGGGTCCCTTGATAGGTGTCCAAACTCTCCAAGCGTCTCAGCTGCAAACGCCGGGTCGCCAACCGGCGACGCAATCATTATCGGTAAAGCCACTTTTCTACAGTCCTTCATTTGTCAGAGCTGCCTTTTCGCGCATCTCTTGAATGGCGCCCTGCCCGCGGGGAGGAAGTACGCAAGCAGGCGTGCCGCACAATAGGCCGGTTGGGTCGGGCAACAGCACAGCGGCGGCAGAAACTGATTAGGAGACCTTCTTGACGACAGCCTGACGTCAAGCGTCTAATGCCTGAGAAAATGGTGCCTCGCGGCTGGGCCACATTGGCTGGCGGCACTTCTAGGGTCTCTTTCTTTTTGGGGTACCTTCGCACCGGTCATCGGGCGACCGATGTTTCGCGGCCTTCCTATCGAGGTCATCCCCGGGTTCATGCTTCGGTCCGTGGTCAGCGGCGCGGCTGCCAACGCGATGCTGACCAGTGCGGCAACTTGAAGTGCCCATCTCATCGGCTTGCTCGAACGGAATGTTTCGCTGTCAAGCGAAATGAGGATTTGACCCTCCTATTGCCTCGGCTCGCCGGCGGCTAAGGCGCCGATGTAGGGGCCGATGACCTGGCTGGACGGTAGCAGCGGCTCGAAGCCCTCGCGGCGGGCACCAAGCCGGTAAAATGGCGCCAGTCCTTGGCGTAGGCGTTGCGCGTGTTTTCGGAGCTGGCGGCTTTGGCGCAGCCCTTCGCTGTTCGACTGTCGGAATGACCGTGCAGAAGTGGGCGCAGGCGCCAAGCGGCCGAGCGGGATGGCGCTGAACTCACGTCTGTGGTCAAGAGGCAGGGGCTGGCGGCGCTCGTCCTGGACTAGTGTGATCTTGTAAGCGGCAGCGTCGAAAGATGCCCAACCGACCAGGGCAGAATCTTGATTTGGATCAAGGTGACTTTGGCGCCTACTGGGGCAGAATTGCCCTTCTCTTTGACCACGGGCGTCGCGATGG
>NZ_JBSKBP010000131.1:0-3126 GCF_053714275.1 Mesorhizobium sp. Arg314
GCCTTTGCCATGGCGGCCACCGCGGCATCGTTGCCGTAGGGGTCCATGATGGCGATGACGGCAGCACCCGACTTGTAACTCGTCAGCTCGGCATCCGTTGGCCGGCGAACCTTCAGCACGACATCGGCCTTGGCGACATCCGAGGCCTTGCCGATAACTGCACCTGTCTTGGCAAATTCTTCGTCGGGAATGCGCGAGCGGGTGCCGGCACCGGCTTCGACGATCACGTCGAAACCCAGGCCCGCCAGCCGCTTCACCGTATCGGGCGATGCCGCGACGCGCGGCTCGTTCGCATCGAGCTCACGAGGGATGAATATTGTTGGTCTCACAATCCACTACCTACCTGGCCTAACGTGCCTTTTGAAATTTCGGCAATATCGTGAAAAGGTCGCCAACCAGGCCGTAGTCGGCAACCTGGAAGATCGGTGCTTCGTCGTCCTTGTTGATGGCGACGATGACCTTCGAATCCTTGATACCGGCGAGATGCTGGATAGCGCCGGAGATACCGGCAGCGATGTAGAGATCCAGCGCAACCACCCTGCCAATCGTTGGGGGCGTAGCCCGCATCGACCGCCGCGCGCGAGGCACCCACAGCGGCGCCGACCTTATCGGCGACGGACAGGATAACCTCCTGGAATCTCTCCAAGAAATCCAGCGCACGGCCGCCTGAGATAATAATTTTGGCCGCGCTGAGCTCGGCGCGGTCGGCGCCCATGGCGAGCGCGGTGCGCAGCGTCTCCGGCGCCTGCTGGGGCCGACCGAGACGACGATGATTTTTCCCGCCTTGCCGACTTCCTTGATGCGGATCGCTTCCTCGACCGCGATCTCGTCGAACGGGTTCATCGCCATTTTGACGTTGGCCAGTGCGACGCCCAGTCCGTCGGCTTTCACCCGGACCTTGACGTTGGCGTCCACAAGCCGCTTCACGGGCACAAGGATCTCCATTTCATCGCTCCTATTCGAATTCAAGAATGAGCTCGTCCACGCCAAGACTGGCCCCGGCTCTCGCCGCGATCGCCTTCACCACCGCCCGGCGCTCGGCACGCAGCACATTCTCCATCTTCATGGCCTCCACGATCGCAAGCGTCTGTCCGGCCTCGACTGTGTCGCCTACCTGTACCGCCAGGGAGGTGATGACACCGGGCATCGGGCACAGCAGCATCTTCGACGTGTCGGGCGGCGTTTTCACCGGCATCAGCCGGGCAAGCTCGGCCACGCGAGGCGAGCGCACGAATGCCGTGACGTCGATGCCCCGCCAGCGCAGCCGCAGGCCGGAGCCGTCGAGCGACACCTTCACGCCCACCGCTTCGCCGTTCACGACGAGGGTCGCGTGGCCGTCGCCCGGCAACCAATTGCTGGACACCGCGAGGCTTGGCCCATCGGCAAAGGCGATGACGTCGCTGGCCTCGTCCTGGACCATGACCAACGCAAATTCGCGATCGGCCACTGTCGCGACCCAGTCCTTGCCGATGCTGCGCGGATGGTTGGCGAGAGCACCCGAAATTTGTGCCGACCGGCGAACGATCCTTGCATTGATGAAGGCGGCAACGGCCGCCAGCAGAAGTGCCTGGGTATCGTCCGGCTCGACGCCCTGAAAGCCGTCCGGGAACTCTTCCTGGATGTATGCCGTGGTCAACCGGCCCTCGCGGAAGCGCGGCTGCGCCATCACCGCCGACAGGAACGGAAGATTGTGACCGATGCCTTCCACCTCGAAATTGTCAAGCGCGCTCGCCATTGCATCGATCGCTCCGCCGCGGTCCGGCGCCCAGGCGCAGAGCTTTGCGATCATCGGATCGTAGTACATCGAGATCTCGCCGCCCTCGAACACGCCGGTATCGTTACGCACGACCGTGCCGTCCTCGCCGGGTCCCTCGACCGGCGGCCGATAGCGGGTCAGGCGTCCGATGGAGGGCAGGAAACTGCGGTATGGATCCTCGGCATAGAGCCGGCTTTCGATCGCCCAGCCATTCAGCCTCACATCGTCCTGGTCAAAGCGCAGCTTTTCGCCGCCGGCGACCCGGATCATCTCCTCGACCAGGTCGAGGCCGGTAACCAGTTCGGTCACGGGATGCTCGACCTGAAGCCGGGTGTTCATCTCCAGGAAGTAGAAGTTCTTCTTGCTGTCGACGATGAACTCGACCGTGCCGACTGAGAAATAGCCGACCTCGCGCGCCAGCGCGACGGCCTGTTCGCCCATGGCCTTGCGCGTGGCCGGATCGAGGAAGGGCGACGGCGCCTCCTCGATGACCTTCTGGTTGCGCCGCTGGATCGAGCATTCGCGCTCGCCTAGATAGACGATGTTGCCGTACTGGTCGCCCAGTAACTGGATCTCGATATGGCGCGGCTCGGTGACGAATTTTTCGATGAAAATGCGGTCGTCGCCGAAGGAGGACTTGGCTTCGTTCCGTGACGACCGGAACCCCTCACGCGCCTCGCGGTCGTTCCAGGCGATGCGCATGCCCTTGCCGCCGCCGCCAGCCGACGCCTTGATCATCACCGGATAGCCGATGGAAGCGGCGATGCGTACGGCTTCGTCCGCGTCCTCGATCAGATCCATATGCCCGGGCACGGTAGAAACGCCGGCCGCGGCGGCGATGCGTTTGGAGGTGATCTTGTCACCCATCGCCTCGATCGCCGCCACCGGCGGGCCGATGAAGGTGATGCCGGCGTCCTTGAGGGCATCGCCGAAATTGGCGTTCTCCGACAGGAAGCCGTAGCCCGGATGCACCGCATCGGCACCCACGGCCTTTGCCGCGTCGACGATCTTGCCGATGACGATATAGGATTGGTTGGACGGCGATGGCCCGATGTGGATCGCCTCATCCGCCATCTTCACATGCAGAGCGTCGCGATCGGCATCCGAATAGACCGCCACGGTTGCAATGCCGAGCTTCTTCGCTGTCTTGATGACCCGGCAAGCGATCTCGCCTCGGTTGGCGATGAGGATTTTCCTGAACATTATCGCTCGACCACGAACATTTCCGACGCGCCTTGGCGTGCCCATTTTCGCGCCGAGCGAGCCAACGTCCTGGGCACGTCGATCACGCACAGGCACCAGTCCATCTCGCCATGCTGATCCACCCATTCGAGTCCTTCGGCGCCAAGTCGGGCGGCCAGCTGCCGCGG
>NZ_JBSKBP010000132.1:0-3045 GCF_053714275.1 Mesorhizobium sp. Arg314
GCCTTGTCCCTGCAACGTGTGTCCTGGAAGCGCGCATGGTGCTGGTCAGCCGCAAGGGCGAACACGCCTTGGCCGAGGTCGATCTGTGGCTTTCGAAGATCGAGGCCGACATCATTCCGGTCGATGCGGACCTGGTCGACCTGGCGACGCAGGCCTGGCTGGCCTACGGCAAAGCCCGCCATCCTGCCGGCTTGAATTTTGCTGATTGTTTCTCCTACGCCCTGGCAAAACGCGCCGACGAAGCGCTGCTCTTTATCGGCAACGACTTTTCCCAAACCGATATCGAGGCGGCGTGATGACCAGCGATCCCGATCTCGACGAGGAATCTCCTCTCCTATTCCCGCCGCCGCTCGCCCGGCCTTGCCCGCGCAGCTGCAGGCCCTTACCAATTGTGCCCCGCACTGACGTCGAGGCCGCCAGTTCCGCCAGCACCCGCGAGGCCTACGCCGCCGATTGGAAGCATTTTTTCCGCCCTGCGCCAGCGGCAGATCCTCTCTCCCCCTCCCCCGGATCCGCAGGCTGTCGGGCTCTACCATCAGCGCCTGCGCCTCGCCGGCGCAGGGACGGCCGACCGGCAGCCGAATTCCGTTGCCACGACCGCAAGGATCGGCATCTCGCGAGAGTGCTCGCCGGCATCCCCAAAATATACGGCTATTCCGATTTCAGTGTGGAAAGACCGGCAAGCTGACGGCCCTCAAGGTCGGCGAGGCACCAGTTCCCATCGGAGATGACGTCTGCTCCGAAGAGCGCATAGCCGGCGACGGTTAGCTGCCTGGCATCCTCATGGAGTTCATCGTAACCTGCTGAGTCAGCATCACAGAGATCGATGAAGCGCATCGCCTGACGCACCCAATCTGCGAGGGCCGGCGCCCGTTCGTCGGGCGCAATGCGGCTGGCATGGGTCAGCCGCCCAGCGGTTTTTTCTGCTGTCATTTCCCTGTCCTTCCACACCGAAAATCCGAACAGCCACGAAAACCTGACGAAGGCCGTCGCCGATCGCGATCCGCAGTTGGTCCTGTGCGTCGCCGCGCCCAACATCCCCGGTAGGCTGCCAATGTTACCAAAAATTCGCTGACTCAACTAGAATCCGGCCATGAGCCCCGAATATGATTCGCGCCGGATCAAAGATTTGCCCTCCATTGATAGAACGCGAGCGACAATGGAAAATCCCCGTGAAACCTCGCCCAAGGTCGAGGACGAGGCCGCAGGCGACTTGCCCGACATCCTCGATCTGGTCATGGAAATGGGTCAAGCTTCAGGCACGCCGGCGCGTCTCGAAGCCCTCGTCGAGACCGCGACGGACTACGCCAAGGCCGCCAGCTCCGAAAACACCCGCAACGCCTACGCCAAGGACTGGCGGCATTTTACCTCCTGGTGCCGTCGGGAAGGCTTCGAGCCCACGCCGCCTTCCAGCCAGGTCATCGGTCTCTATATTGGCGCTTGCGCGGCCGGCGAGCCTAAGCGCGGCATCGCCTCGCTCTCCGTCGCGACAATCGAGCGGCGCCTCTCCGGTCTGGCCTGGAATTTTACCCAGCGCGGCGTGCCGATGGACCGCTCCGATCGACACATTGCGACGGTGCTCGCCGGCATTCGCAGAAAACACGCCAAGCCGCCCCGACAAAAGGAGGCGGTGCTCGGCGACGATCTTTTGGCGATGATCGCCACGCTTGGCCATGATCTGAGAGGTCTGCGCGACCGGGCGATCCTGCTGCTCGGCTTCGCCGGCGGCTTACGACGCTCGGAGATCGTTGGTCTCGACGTCGTGCGCGACGACCACGGTGACGGCGCCGGCTGGATCGAGATTTTTGCCGACAAGGGCGTGCTGGTCACATTGCGCGGAAAAACCGGCTGGCGCGAGGTCGAGGTCGGCCGCGGCTCCAGCGACCTGTCCTGCCCCGTCGTCGCGCTCGAGACCTGGATCCGCCTCGGCCGCATCGCGCGAGGCCCCCTCTTCCGGCGCATTTTTCGCGACAATAAAACCGTCGACGTCGAGCGGCTCTCCGACAAGCACGTCGCCCGCCTGGTCAAGCAGACCGCGCTCGCCGCCGGCGTCCGCTCCGATCTTGCGGAAGGAGACCGTGAGTTGCTGTTTTCCGGGCATTCGCTGCGCGCCGGCCTTGCGTCGTCGGCCGACATCGAGGAGCGTTACGTCCAGAAGCAGCTCGGCCATGCCTCGGCCGAGATGACCCGCAAATATCAGCGGCGACGGGATCGGTTCCGCACCAACCTGACCAAGGCGTCGGGGCTCTGACATCCCGCCAAGGGCCGTGACGGGACGCAGCAAGGGCGGCTTTATTTTCGTAACGCGTTATGCTAATTGGAGGCATGGATACGCCGAAACGCCCACGTGGCCGGCCGCGTCAGCCCGACGCACCAACGCCGGCGGACCGACAGCGCGCCTATCGTGCGCGGTTGGCTGCGGCCGGCAGGGCACCGCGTGTGCAGCGTATCATCGACGGTACGTTCGATTCAAAGACACAGGTTATCGTCGAACGCGCTTTCTTCGAGGAGCAGCGCCATAATTTGCATAACGCGTTACTCAAAATTGAGCTTCTTGATGAAGACCGCGCCCGGCTCGACAGGCGAAATTCCTCCTTGGAAGGCGAGCTAAAGCGGCTTGAGCAATTGCACACCATCGCTTTGAAGGAGATCGTCCTGCTCAAGCAATCGCTGGCCATCAAGAAATAGCGCGGTTTGCAGACTGCCGATCGTCGGCGCGAT
Organism: Mesorhizobium sp. Arg314; assembly: GCF_053714275.1. Classification (NCBI taxonomy): domain Bacteria; kingdom Pseudomonadati; phylum Pseudomonadota; class Alphaproteobacteria; order Hyphomicrobiales; family Phyllobacteriaceae; genus Mesorhizobium; species Mesorhizobium sp. Arg314. Next base: position 2,722 of record NZ_JBSKBP010000132.1, read on the forward strand.
CGGTTCCGGACCAACCTCACCGAGGCGTCGGCGATCAAAGCCCCCCTGCCCCGCCCAGAGCCGGGATGGCGCGGTCGCGACGGGCGGGATTTTCACTTTAATGCCTATCGCCCAGAAGTGACCTCGGTTTTGGCAGAACGACATGCATCAAAACAAAGACCTAAAGCGCGTCGCATGAATCCGTTTCGACGCAACGCGCTTTGGCTTTTCATTCTTTTGCCTTGGCGTTTCAATTGAAATCGGCAAGGAAAAGCGACACCGTTGCTTTCGCTTGGCTTATCACTATCGATAATGAGCCCTTATCGATAGTGATTGATCTCGCCG
>NZ_JBSKBP010000133.1:0-3033 GCF_053714275.1 Mesorhizobium sp. Arg314
CATGGGCCACGTTTTTTAACGGGGACTGTGCCTCCAATAAGCTGACGGCCGCTACCCTCCGGGGTGCGAGAGTAGCATGGGCTGTTTCTACCGCCCGCAGGCGGGCACCCGGCCCGTGACAGTTTTTTAGGATGTCGCGCTCCGCCTTCAGCTTCGCCACTTCCTTGCGCATCAAACGCCGGCCGTGGAATTCTATGCGATCGGCTGCCTTCTGAGACGGGAGCCGAAAGGCTGCACGCCATCCGTCGAATAGGCGCGGCTCGACTCAGGCGGCCGACTGCTGACTTTCGACCAGTGCCGGCTCGGCCGTTGTCGGACATTGGTTCCGCATCCTGCTCGGCAGAGGCCGCTGGTGCAATTTCGGCCGCGGTTGGCGCCTTCCGCTCCGCCTCGGCGAGGCGCTCGATCCTAAGGGAATCCTTGAGGGCAGCCAGCGCCGGTACAAGCTTTTCCATCTCCGCAACCGGGCGAGCTGGTTCGTCGTCGAGCCGGTGGTCGCGGCGGATCTGCTGGATCGATCACTAATCGCATCCGCCTCGACGGAACCATCCAATAACGCCTCGACCTTCTCAAGCAGGTTCGAGACCCCCTCTCGGGTTGCAGTCCAGCTTGGGAAGCCTGGCGAGGTAACAAAATAGCTTGGCGTCTGGGTCCCGCATCCAAAGCCGTTGCTTGAAGATAAGCGGGTTATCCAGAACCGCGCCGACCCCAAGCACGGCCTTGTCGGCGCTGCTCAGCGTAATGACACGCTTGATGCGGAGATTAAGATCGGCCTTCGGCGCCCAATAGTCGAAACGATATGGGAAACCGTCCGCTTTCGCGCTGCCGTAGATTATCAGAGCGGCGGGGCGATGGGCTTTCTCAAAAAGCTGAAATCGAAGGTCCGCGAAGTTGATAATGCGGCGGACCTGAGATTTCCGGAAGAACGCGTCACGTGCGTCAACCGTGTTTTGGGCGTGGTTGTGCAAAAATCCCCTCGCCGGCAACAGGAACGCGATCAGTCCGTCATCGGCGAGATGTGAGAGAGCTTTCCAACTGAACGCCCAGGCGTCTCGAAATGACTCCACCCCTCGCGTCGGTTGCTGGACGTCTCGCGTGAGTGTCCATTGCCGGGCGCCGACGCGGCTTTGGGCATGTCGGCGCTTCTGCATGATTTCCATGAACTGATCCAAGTCTCCCTCGAGGATCGTATATTCGGTTGTGACGAGGATGGGGCCGCTCCTAGGCTTCAGATCAACGGCGATCACCGGTGCGCAAAAGGCGCCAAATGGTTCGAGCTCCGACTCGGAGCGATTGCTGATCGGCAGCTTGAACCCGAGCGCGACGACTCCCAGTGTAGCGACCGCGGACCAGGCCATGGCCAATGAAAGCGAGTGGTGCTGGACGATCGGCCCAAAACCAGCTGCCGCCGGCGATGCCGCCATAGGTGAAAGCGCTGTAAATTGAGATCGTCCGTCGAACAATCCAGCGCGGGCTAGCCAGTTGCACGTTGACGCCGAGTCCGAACCATGCCGTTACCCACCCTGCCTCACCGAGCGCAAGACAAACCGCTTGCACTTACGTCTTCGCTTGTAGACAAATTGCCGCGCGGCCTAGCAGAAAGGATTACCTAGGCGGGGCCGCATGATGGCCCATGCAAGCGTCCAACTGTGATGGCAAGCAGCGCATGATGATATGTTGGGGGTTATGGGATGCTAGATGCCCTACCAACTGCCCGCGTACTGGGAGCGCGTTGAGGTAATATTGCAAACCGCCGAATTGCGCGGTCGGCTCATCCCAGCCGGTATGGAGGCATCGAGGGTCTTTGTGGAGACCGAGACCTGCGCATTTCAGCACGGCCTCTTTCCTGGTCCAAAACTCCAGTAACTTTTGTGCCCGCAACTCTTGCGGAATTTCTTCAAAAAATCTTGCCTCTTGGTCGGTCATAATGTGGGAAGCCAATTGGCAGCAATTTGCCAGAGGACGCCAATGCTCAATATCTATCCCAACCGAGCTCAAGGCTGATACGGCGACGGCGGACCAATCGTGGCTATGAGACTGGCTCACTTCAATATCGTGCGCCGACAATCGGGGCTTGCCGAACCTCGAAATGGTCATCGGGAGGTCCCTCGGCGGAATACGCAAGTGCGATGCTAGGATGATTCGAAAAGCAAACTTTGCCTGAACATATGAAAGACGCAGGTCTAAGTGACGAATTTTTTGCGCCCGTTCCCGCTCATCTGGGCTCAGCACTTCACGCATGTGCAACATTGGCATCGTCAGCTGTGAATGCCGGAAAACCCAAACGTCGATTGTGTCCGTCTGCCTATTCGAATGCATACGTCACAGCAGGGGCTCGCTACACCACACGCCCTGCCTGATCATCGCAGCGGTCAAGTCGTTCATGCTTCACCCGTTCAAACACTCCAGCTGCCTCAGATGGCGCGGGTCGTAGGTGGAACCTTACACTGACGGCGGCTTGCGATGTGTAAACATGTATGAATATAATTCAATGATCGTGACATATCTGCCTAATACTCGACGTTTGCTTTTAGTATTCTATTCTTAATTAACCCTTGTCAGGATATTCAATCCTGATCAAAAAAATAATGTAGAAGAGCTTATCGAACAGGCGAACAGGTTGTCCATCACGCCTCCGATTCGCTTATGAAAGGCTCATCGGCGGCCGTTCCGCCCTGAGCCATCACCCCCGGAAGTTCCTGCTCGGGGAACGAACTCACAACTGGATAGAAGCTGGGGGCAAGGTCAGCAGCAATGTCGAACGGTGCCTTTACGCGCAGCTCGACTGGCGGTGTATTCGCTATCGGCTGGTCTTTTTTGATGATGTAGCCAAATCGAGAGCGGACGGGGTTAGGTGGTCCATTGGTTGCTCCAACCACTTGCAATGCGGACCGAACGCACGAGAAGAATGACACTAAGTCGAGCAAGGTTTCGGACTAGGTCGCAGACTCATAACTTCTGAGCCAGATGCGCACTGAAGCGAGCTTGATGGCAGCGAGGAAATTGAGCGGATCGCGGTCATATCGAGTTGCG
>NZ_JBSKBP010000134.1:0-3001 GCF_053714275.1 Mesorhizobium sp. Arg314
AGCGAGGCGTGCGGAGCGGATGGTTAGGGAGATATTGGTGGCCGCAGCGGCGGCTGCGAGCGTCGGCGCCGCCGCTCCAGGTGATCAGTCCAAGGGGGGCGGCAGCAATCCGATGTGGCCTGCCGGGCTACGATGGGATTGCTCGACGGCAGAAAAAATTGTGTGTGAACGCGACGGCTCCTGCAAGGTCGCTAAAGGGGATGCTCGATTCCTGCTCAATTACGACAACAACAACATCGAGTTTGCCAGCGGCGATGTCCGCATCAAGCGCCATTATCAGCAAACGGTGCAGGCGAGTCCTCTTCAAAGCGAGGTCAAGGTGGAGCTGGCCGACAATCGGGTCATCTGGCTGACGGCGGTAGACGCCAGTCGCACTTATTCCGACGCTTGGGTCGGCACGCTGACGGAATTGAAGGGCGGCGCCGTCCTTTTGGAATCCCAAGGCGTCTATTGCACCCCGCACAAGTGAGCGACGCGAACCGAGCCCGCGCCAAGCGCGGCTCCTGTAGAGCAAACGGCCAGCGGCCCGTTATCTCCGGCCTCCGCCGTCCCTACGGCGCTGTGGGGGCGCGCTCCGGCTCCGGCTCTTTGGGCACGTAAATTGCGGCGACACGAAAAGAAGATCCTTCGATGGGCCGGATTGCGGGTCAGATAGTCCCGGTGCCGCCAGCGGGCGATCACTGCAGGAAGGGTTTCGACGGTGTTGAGACACACCGCGGGACCTGTCCCGAAACCGGACCTTCGCAAGCAGACAATCATTGAACCTGCCCCGCTTGCCAGCCATCAGGTCCCCTGGAGAACGCGACCACGCCAACAGCTTCGTCTTTCCAGGCAGTGCGAAGCTTGTACTTCACGGCGCACTGCACGCCAGGTCCGACGGTGTTCTTCGAGCACTCTCCCAGCCGCAGCGTCGCTTGATCAGTGTTCTTTGCTCGCCGGAAAGCTTCCAAAGACTCGGCCGGAGATGGAATCTCAAGGTCGGCTGCGGCCAATTTCGCACATAGCGCCGGCTCGGACGCAATCGCTGCGGAGAGCTGGTCTTGTGTGGGATAAAGAGCGAGCGTGCCGCCTATGCCGATCAATGTTCCGGACGCCGCCGCCATAACAAGAGCCCCCGCATTGAACATGATTACGGCTTCGGAAAAACGTTGAAAGTCGAGGCGATAAGGTCCGTCGTATAGACGGTCTCACCGTTACGCCTGAAAGAGTTGTTGCTGATACGGCCTTCGACGAAGACGACATCGCCGGGCTTGGCGGTCTCTGCCACCCAGGCGGCTTGCTTCTCCTCCAGGACCGTTACCTGGACCCAATCCGTGGCTTCCTTGGGATGGCCTTGTTCATCGCGCCAATTGCGATTGGTGGCAATGTTGACCCTGGTGCTTTTGTCGAAGGGCGCTACCGACCCGACATTGCCATGAATGGTGAACCTGTTGACGCTTTTCATCGGAGTAACTGCCTCTTTTGTAGACCTAATTTAGCCGGCTGGGGTGACTTGGGATTATGGTCTGCTAAGGTTGAACCAGGTGCGCTGCCGCAGCCCATTCGCGTCGTCGTAATCGATGTAGTAAGGCTTTGCGCGGCGCGGGCGTTGAATGTCGTAATAGGTGGTCGTTCGATCGTTATGCGCTCCGCTGGAAACATAGGTAACTTCGATCTGCACCGTGCGGCCGCCGAGCTGGATGGTCCCCGTCGGACTTCCGTCGGCTTGTCCATGCTGCATTCCAGAGCTGGCAAGCTGACCGAGATTGCCGGCCGCGATTCGGCACATGCTCGCTTGGCCCTGTCCCGGCCGGTCGGTAGCCGGCGCATAAGGCATCCACCCCGGCGGGCAGGCCTCGTACGGCTCGTAGCGGGCGCCCGACGAATTCGCCTGCGGGCAAGTCGGCCACGAAAAGCCCGGCAATCCCATGGCGTCGATCAGCCGATCTATTGGTGGATGACAAGAGGGCGTTCCCTGCCAGTCACCAGACAGACAAAGGAGGACCTGACACTCCCACTCGGATGCGAGTGCTTGGGAGGGAACAGACGCGGCGCCCGCGACAGCGGCAGCGCCCAGAACGAGATATTTCAGCACGGTGGTGGCCCTTTTTCTGTTTTCTCTGAGACGCTTTTTGACACTTTACTATGGCTTTTGGCCCAGGAAAAGGGCAGACCGAACAGGCGGGCTCGTGCGAATACATAGGTTTATGCTGCCAAATGAAGCGGGCGAAGTGAACAACCCCCTTCGAGACAATATCGCGGCGTTCCTTGAAACCGAGCGCCGTAAGCGAAAGCATCGCCATCAAGACATGGCGGAACTGTTCAAAACGCCAGCCGGTCAAGGGCTTGCGTACCGCACCTACATTCAGACCACAAAAAAGCGAAACAACGTGACGCTGCGCACCCTCGAACACATGGCCCAGGCGCTCCAAGTGTCGATCGCGACACTTCTGGTCGGCGGCGCCGAGGTGGAACCCTGGGCGCACAAGCTCACCGAAAAATCGATCCGCACGCGCCTCGCCGTCATCACCAACAGCGAGCGTGAGCGCCGCAATCTGCTCCGCTATCAAATGGCGGAGCTTCTGGGTGTGTCGGAGATGACTTTCACCAAGCTCGAGCGCGCGACCGGCAATGTCAGCGTCGATACGATCGCCGCCGTCGGCAAGGCGCTCGGCCGCGACCCGGCGACCTTTTTGTTTGAGGAATCCGACAGCCAGCACCAACCGGCCTGATTTGGCGCGGCCGATAGCCAAGGCTGCCTTTCAACAGTCTCTTGCGGGTCTCGACAATCGTGGTTTTGGCTACGCCGGCCGTTAGCCTGTCGACGTTTCGTAAATACCGAATGGCTTCAGGCCGCCCGAAGCGCCGTCGGATCGGCTGCTAAACGGTGGTCCGCTAAGTTTATTGCGGTACGTTCCTGTGGACGCCGCTTTTTTGAAGGCAGTCGGATAAAATTTGAGGCCGAGATTGGGCCGAAATTTTGCAATCCACTCGATCTGACGGCGATGCACGACAACGATGT
>NZ_JBSKBP010000135.1:0-2994 GCF_053714275.1 Mesorhizobium sp. Arg314
ACATCGTTGTCGTGCATCGCCGTCAGATCGAGTGGATTGCAAAATTTCGGCCCAATCTCGGCCTCAAATTTTATCCGGCTGCCTTCAAAAAAGCGGCGTCCACAGGAACGTACCGCAATAAACTTAGCGGACCACCGTCCAGCAGCCGATCCGGCGGCACTTCGGGCGACTTGAATCCATTCGCTATTCACAAAACGTCGACAGGCTAACGGCCGGCGTCGCCAAAACCAGGATTGTCGAGACCCGCAAGAGACTGTTGAAAGGCAGCCTTGGCTATCGGCCGCGCCAAATCAGGCTGGTTGGTGCTGGCTGTCGGATTCCTCAAACAAAAAGGTCGCCGGGTTGCGGCCGAGCGCCTTGCCGACGGCGGCGATCGTATCGATGCTGACATTGCCGGTCGCGCGCTCGAGCTTGGTGAAAGTGATCTTCGACACACCCATAAGCTCCGCCATTTGATAGCGGAGCAGATTGCGGCGCTCACGCTCGTTGTTGATGATGGCGGCGAGGCGCGTGCGAATCGATTTTTCGGTGAGCTTGTGCGCCCAGGGTTCCACCTTGGCGCCGCCGACCAGAAGTGTCGCGATCGAGACCTGTAGCGCCTGGGCCATGTGTTCGACCGTCTGGAGCGTCGCGTTGTTTCGCTTTCTAGTGGTCCGAATGTAAGTGCGGTACGCGAGCCCTTGACCGGGTGACGTTCTGAACAGTTCCGCCATCTGTTGATGGCGAAGCTTTCGCTTACGGCGCTCGCTTTCAAGGAACGCCGCGATATTGTCTCGAAGGGGGTTGTTCACCTCGCCCGCTTCATTTGGCAGCATAAATCTGTGTATTCGCACGAACTCGCCTGTTCGATCTGCCCTTTTCCCAGACCAAAATCCATAGTAAAGTGTCAAATGGCGCACAGAGAAAAAGGGTCACGACCGTGCTGAAGTATCTCGTTGTGAGCGCTGCCGCTATCGCGGGCGCCGCGTCTGTTTCGTCCCAAGCACTTGCATCCGAGTGGGGGTGTCAGGTCCTCCTTTGTCTGTCTGGTGACTGGCAGGGCACGCCCTCTTGCCATCCGCCAATTGATCGGCTGATCGACGCCATGGGACTGCCTGGGTTTTCCTGGCCGACTTGTCCGCAGGCCAATTCGTCCGGCGCCCGCTACGATCCGTACGAGGCCTGCCCGCAGGGATGGACGCCTTACGCGCCGGCAACCGACCGGCCGGGACAAGGCCAAGGCGGCATGTGCCGAATCGCGGCTGGCAACCTCGGTCAGCTTGGCAGCTCTGGAGTGCAGCGTGGAGAGGCCGATGGAAACCCGACGGGAACCATCCAACTCGGCGGCCGCACCGTGCCGGTCCAACTTAGCTATGTACCGAGCGGAGCGCATAACGATCGAACAACCACCTATTACGACATCCAACGCCCACGCCGCGCGAAGCCTTACTACATCGATTACGACGACGCGAACGGGCTGCGGCAGCGCAGCTGGTTCAACCTTAGCAGACCATAATCTTGAGTCACCCCGGACGGCTAAATTAGGTGTATGAAAAGAGGCAGTTACCCCGATGAAAAGCGTCAACAGGTTCACCATTCATGGCAATGTCGGGTCGGTAGCGCCCTTCGACAAAAGCACCAGGGTCAACATTGCCACCAATCGCAATTGGCGCGACGAACAAGGCCAACCCAAGGAAGCCACTGATTGGGTCCAGGTAACGGTCCTGGAGGAGAAGCAAGCCGCCTGGGTAGCCGAGAACGCCAAGCCCGGCGATGTTGTCCTTGTCGAAGGCCGAATCAGCAACAACTCTTTCAAACGCAACGGTGAGACGGTCTATACCACGGACCTTATCGCCTCGACGTTCAACGTTTTTCCGAAGCCGTAATCATGTTCAATGCCGGGGCTCTTGTCATGGGGGCGGCGTCCGGAACATTGGTCGGCATAGGCGGCACGCTCGCTCTTTATCCGACACAAGACCAGCTCACCGCAGCGATTGCGTCCGAGCCGGCGCTGTGTGAAAAATTGGCCGCAGCCGGCCTTGAGATTCCATCTCCGGCCAAGGCTTTGGAAGCTTTCCGGCGAGCAAAGAACACTGATCAAGCGACGCTGCGGCTGGGAGAGTGCTCGAAGAACACCGTCGGACCTGGCGTGCAGTGCGCCGAGAAGTACAAGCTTCGCACTTTTTGGAAAGACGAAGCTGTTGGCGTGGTCGCGTTCTCCAGGGGACCTGATGGCTGGCAAGCGGGGCAGGTTCAATGATTGTCTGCTTGCGAAGGTCATGTTTCGGCGCAGGTCCGCGGTCTGTCTCAACACCGTCGAAATCCTTCCTGCAGTGATCGCCCGCTGGCGGCACCGGAACTATCTGACCCGCAATCCGGCCCATCGAAGGATCTTCATTTCGTGTCGCCGCAATTCCCGTGCCCAAAGAGCCGGAGCCGGAGCGCGCCCCCCACAGCGCCGTAGGGACGGCGGAGGCCGGAGATAACGGGCCGCTGGCGGTTTGCTCTACAGGAGCCGTGCTTGGCGCGGGCTCGGTTCGCGTCGCTCACTTGTGCGGGGTGCAATAGACGCCTTGGGATTCCAAAAGGACGGCGCCGCCCTTCAATTCCGTCAGGGCGCCGACCCAAGCGTCGGAATAGGTGCGGCTGGCGTCTACCGCCGTCAGCCAGATGACCCGATTGTCGGCCAGCTCCACCTTGACCTCGCTTTGAAGCGGACTCGCCTGCACCGTTTGCTGATAATGGCGCCTGATGCGGACATCGCCGCTGGCAAACTCGATGTTGTTGTTGTCGTAATTGAGCAGGAATTGAGCATCCCCTTTAGCGACCTTGCAGGAGCCGTCGCGTTCACACACAATTTTTGCTGCCGTCGAGCAATCCCATCGTAGCCCGGCAGGCCACATCGGATTGCTGCCGCCCCCCTTGGACTGATCACCTAGAGCGGCGGCGCCGACGCTCGCAGCCGCCGCTGCGGCCACCAATATCTCCCTAACCATCCGCTCCGCACGCCTCGCT
>NZ_JBSKBP010000136.1:0-2971 GCF_053714275.1 Mesorhizobium sp. Arg314
GCACCTCGACAACCTCGTCGGCGATCGGCGGGCACTCCAAGACCGCCTCGGGCTGCACCCGACAATCGCCATGGAGGAGAGTCGCCCGCAGACGGCGTCAAGCTCGAAACCGAAACGCCGCAATCTCAAGAGGCTGGCTGCCATCCCCGAATTTGTGAACAAAGCGCTGAAGGCGAGTTTTCAGCTGTCACGCGAGGAGTGCGAAGGCATTGGCAACCGCCCCGGTGGAGTGTTTGCACTAAAGGCCTTTGTCGACAACGCGGAAGAGTTGGCGCAGCTGGAGTTCAGCGGCCACAAGCTCAGCAAGGATGATATCCTCAAGATGCTGAGCAATCATGGTGGCGCGCAGGCGGTGAGGGCGTTGCTGAAGAACGCGCAGGCGCTCGCGACACTGGAGCTCAGCGGCCAGAAGCTCAGCATGGACGATATCGTCAAGATCCTGAGGAACCGGGGTGTGCCGCAGGTGCTGAACACGCTGCTGGGAGAAAGCGGAAAGGACCTGGCGGCGCTGGAGCTCAGCGGCCAGAAGCTCAGCAAGAATGAAATCTTCAAGATTCTGGGCAATGAAGGTGCCGCACAGACGGTGAAGGCGCTGCTGGACAACTCGCGCGCGTTGGCGGAGCTGGAGCTCGGCGGCCAGAAGCTCAGCAAGGACGATATCCTCAAGGTCCTGATACGGACCGGCGCGGCGCAGGCGCTGACAGCATTGCTGGACAACGCGCAGGAGCTGGCAACGTTGGAATTAAACGGCCAGAAGCTCAGTAAGGACGATGTCCTCAGGATCCTGGGCAACGAAGGTGGCGCGCAGGCGCTGAAGGCCCTCCTGGGAGAAAGCGGAAAGGACCTGGGGACGCTGGAGATCAGCGGGCAGAAACTCAGCAAGGAGGATGTCATGAAGATCCTGGGCAATCATGGCGGGGCGCAGGCGCTGAACACGCTGCTGGGAGACCGCGGAAAGGACCTGGCGGCGTTGCAGCTCAGCGGCCAGAAGCTCAGCAAGGACGATGTCCTCAGGATCCTGGGGAAAAACGGCGCGAGGCAGGCCGTGACGGCGCTGCTGGACAACGCGGAAAAGCTGGCGATGCTGGAGCTCAGCGGCGATAAGCTCAGCAAGGACGATGTCGTCAGGATCCTAGGCAATGAAGGTGGCGCGCGGGCGCTGCAGGCGCTGCTGGGAGAACCCGCAAAGGCGCTGGCGACGCTGGAGTTTGGCGGCCAGAAGCTCAGCAAGAACGATATCGTCAAGATCCTGGGCCAGCCCGGCGGGGCGGAGACGACGAAGGCGCTGCTGGGGAAGGCCGATAAATTAACGAATATGCTTAAATCGAAAGTTTTGGCCGCCGCGAGTAAAAACCGCGGCGCCCCTGCCGCAATTCGAAATCTTAAATGATGTCATCGCCGGCGATGAAGATCACGTCTGAACACCAGGCGCTCGCACCGGCCGTCGACCAGCTTGCCAACAATCATGAGAGCTGCCGATGTCAAATGGCCTGACCTGCTCCCCTGTATGCAGATGAACTGCGAGTTCGAGCACGTTATCTGGCCGCCCCTACGACCCGCCCGGATGCGCTGCGAGCGCGGATCCGTATTTGTCGTGTTGCCCGCTGGCTCCCTGTTCGTGACCAACGATGGAGGGAACCGTGCGTATTATTGGCATGGACATACACCGCGTAGCCGCCGAGGTCGTGTCGTTGCTTGATGGCAAGATCGTCAAGCTCGGCCGCGTTCAAATGCTGCGCAATAAGCTCGAGGCGTTCGCCAAGAAGGAACTCACCCATGACGACCACGTGGTGATCGAGGCGACCGGCAATGCCGCGGCCGTCGCCGGGGTGCTATCGCCATACGTTGATCGGGTCGTGATCGCCAATCCCAAGCAGGTGCACATGATCGCGCACGCGAAGGTGAAGACTGACACGATCGACGCCACTGTCCTTGCGAAGCTCTACGCCTCGGGCTTTCTGCCGGAGGTCTGGGTTCCGGATCCGGGGACCCCTTGCCTCCGAAGACAGTTCACCAAGGTGCACACAGCTGGTGGCGAAGATTCTGAATTGGTGGTGAGTACGAGCTAGATATTGGATTGGCTCGGCAATGCGATGAGGCGCAAGGCATCGCGTCGGCTGCATCCTTGCCCGCTCGATTCTGGCATCAGGTTTCCCAGGATCTCCTTGGTCCGAACCAGGTGCGGTGCTTTTCGCCGAGTGAGCTTCAGGAGTTTTTCAAAGTTCGGCGTCGTTCCCGGACGAACCGAAACAGGTCGTTCGATCGCCGACGTTTCTCACAGTTCAACTTGCTCGTCGTCAGCGAGCAGGTCGCGCTGGACGACATGAGTCCTGGCGGGAGAGCGCTGCCCGGTCCGTTCGTGCATCTTGGTCAGGATTTTGGGCGGATCGAACCCCATAAAGTCTCCCGGCGTCTGTCGAAGCTGCGCTCTTTCGACTTCTCCCAATCCAGGGGAGGAAAATGCTGAATAAAGGGAGTGGAGTGGCGGGGTTTTCGATTTCCTTGGGTCTATGCTGTCAACTCTGATGCCAGGTCGGCTCCCAGCTAAGGCTATCTGGAAGGGGTGGTGGGATTCGCCGCGCAAAGACGCTTTGTCGATCTCTGCTTTCAGGAAGGCTGCGGAGCTCCCGTGTAGCGGAGCCATGCTGAGCTCGCCAAGCGGCCGATCCGCGCGGGGATCCTTGAGGGCCGTAGTCGGCGCAAAATGCCACAACCCGTTTCAAAGGCGGCGGCGCCCCTAGTCGGCCATTCCGTCAGCTCAACGTCAGGTAAGACGAATATAAGCGGGCCAAATGGCACGTAGCCTGACGGCCGGCGGCAATGTCGCCTCACATTGGAGTTGAATTTGTGAGAAACGTTGACGAGCGGGGAAAGTTGCCCGTTTCTAGATCTGGCGCCAGCGAGACTCCGAGCGCTGGCGGCTCTCTCACTCAGGCTCCCAGGACCGGCGAACAGGAAAAATTGTTCGATT
>NZ_JBSKBP010000137.1:0-2945 GCF_053714275.1 Mesorhizobium sp. Arg314
CTTCGATTACGAACTGATCGATGTCGCCATAGGATTTAAGAAGAGCGGCTTTCATGACTTGACTCCAGAGTGTTGCTGGCTTGCCCAGCCGCGTTTTCAGGCGGTCGGCAAGTGTTGGTAGTTTTTGAAAGGATGGTCGAAGGTTAAGCACCGGCAATTGAAGCTGGGGTCGATCTAGCGCGCATCATATCGTACGCCGTCCGCCTGTTGCCCTACGTGCATACCGGTATTCTGCCGCGCGAAGCCTGGCGCAAACGAGCTCAACTGCCGAGAATTGAACTGAGAACCAGCCATACCGCTCTCCATTGAGAATATAAGTTGCTCGCAAGTCTGCGCAGACAGGCTCAGATCAAAGTCTCAGCGGCGAATGGATTGCGAGCTCGGACGCCAATGACAAGCTATATGGCAACTAGCTTTCGAGAAGCTGACCATTCAGCAAAAACGGGGGCGTCCACAGGCCTCCATTTTCGCTCGCTCGGACCAAGGTCGGAATAGTGCGCTTGATCTCGACCGAGCCTTCGATCAAGCCCGCGACCGAACCCGTGATCGGTCACGTTAAGAACCGAGCACCGGATAGGCCGCAACTACCATGCCGGCGAGCAGGGCGATGCCATCAACCATCCTGGCCGACGCCAGCTACAACTTCTCGCCCCTGCTACACTGGTTCAGGCAGCTTGTGTGGATCCTCAGCGCCGCGCTTCAAATTACAGCCGACCGCTCGCGGTTCATCGCTCACCGATCGATTAATAAAGGTTTCTATTTTATGTGCCCCCCGAACCTGACCAGGCGAACCAGGTGTTCGTGAAAATGCGTCACGTTCTAGCCACGGTACCGCTCCCGTTAAAGCCTGGCGTCGGCCCTTGGCATGCGAGGAGCTTATGACCAGAACAGGTATCAAGCAGCAGTACGAGCCTCGGATGATGGTGAGCGATCTGCTGTCGGCCGAGATCGCCGAGAAGCGGATGCGCGCCATCAAATACAGCTCAGTGTCACCAAGCTGCCGTTCGCCAAAGATGAGTTCGACTTCCACGGCACGCCCGTCGAGGTGCTGGTCCGGCCTTGCCAACTCACCTTCACGTCGACCGGGGCAACATTGTGAATATAGGTGTCACCGGGACCATCCGGCAATCGCCATTGCCCGCGACCTGGTCCACAACGGAACGCGTGGTCACTTCTTAGTTCGTTGATCTCCTCAACCGGCTCGTAACCGAGCACCGCGACGAGCCTATCTCACCCGGCTAGACTTCGTCGGCCTGCGCGATGGCCGGACAACCGAGTTCGTCGATCATCGTTCGTTCGGCCTTAGCGCAGGACTTTGAACTGCTCTCTTGTCCCGGCCCTAGGAAGGAGTCGATGCAGCCGAACGCGCGTAATTCATCGCATCGTTCCAGTGCGGCGACGGGCAAGGCGATCTCGTTAGCAGGCATGACCCTCGGGCGAACTCTTTGGGAGAAGCCTCCCAAAATTGCAAATGTAACGCAAAATCAGTTCGGCAGATCGCTCCTAGCTGGTAGCCCTTGGAAACCAGAAATGACTCTAAAAAATGGACCAATGCAGCCAGGTGGAAATCTGAGCATAGCGCCGGCGACCACACTTTGCGAATTCACAGCATGAAGAGCGGGCCCAAGGGATCTGGACGGCAGTGATCGACTCGACGATCCGTTTAGAAACCGTTTTGAAAATCGGCTTGCTGAGAGACGTAAGGATGGGCAGAACAAGTCGTTCGCGCTATGCCCATTCATACCTTCCGGTCGGTGCTCTACAGCCCGGTTGGTTTATCGGTCCGGCGCGAACGGATGCGGGCTGCGAAGACTGTGGACATGGTGGACAACGCTGATGCATGCTCACTGGGGCTGCAGCAGACGTGAGTCTGTGGCAGCGTGATAGAAGGGGATCAGGAGCAGTCAGTTTCCAACTAACAAACCGGTTCAAGCGGTCCCGCTCCGCGGGTCCATTTCAGCGTCGGGTTGATAATTGAAAATTCTGCACCGCACCGTCACATGTGGTTCAACATCTTCTTCGGTCAAAGGAGCAGCCATGGCTACCGTGAAAGTCGATATCTATAACTTCCAGTCGGAAGTTCTGGAATCCGCAGCACCCGTCGTCGTCGATTTCTGGGCCGAATGGTGCGATCCCTGCAAGATGATTGCTCCGAGCCTCGAGGAAATCTCCGTGGAGATGGAAGGCAAGATCAAGGTCGCCAAGCTCAACATCGATGAAAACCCGGAACTCGCCGCCCAATTGGGCGTGCGCTCCATTCCGACGCTCGCGATCTTCAAGGGCGGCGAAGTGGCCGATTTCTCGGTCGGCGCCAAACCGAAGATAGCTCTTTTGAACTGGATTTCGAACGCAGCCTGATCGATATCGCTCAATCTGTACCGCAAAACCCGTAGATTCGCCCCGTAGAGCGGTAAGGTTCATAGCGATTTATGGGCGTTTTGTGCAGGGCTCAGCCCTTTGAGCTTCAGCCTGATGAGGTCGTTGGTTTGTAATAGCGGATATAGTCCTCCCCCACTTTCGGACTTGCGATGCTGTCGGAGCGATCGAGTGGCGAAGAAGCTTTTCATTGCGGCGTTGTCGAGGCAGTTGCCGTTGCGTGAATGCTGCGGCTTTCAAGCATGTCGTTGCAGGCTCGCGTGACCGCACTCAAACCAATGATGCCCGTTGTTGACAGGCTTTGGGCGATGCGTTTCGCTGGATCGGAGAGGGAATATGGGCAGCACCTGAGAGTTGGTCGGACAAGCAGGGCGTCCTGATATGCTGGACGTGCGTATTGGTGAGGCTGCCGGTCGCAGTCTTTTCCCTTGCTTTCCTACTTGCTGGCGGCACGAGGGATTATTGTCTCGCATTAGGTCGCAGACTCATAATTTCTGAGCCAGATGCGCACTGAAGCGAGCTTGATGGCAGCGAGGAAATTGAGCGGATCGCGGTCATATCGAGTTGCG
>NZ_JBSKBP010000138.1:0-2917 GCF_053714275.1 Mesorhizobium sp. Arg314
ATGGATTGCGGGCTCGCACGCCAACGACAAGCTATCGCAACCAGCTGTCGAGAAGCTGACCAGTCAGGAAAAACGCGCGTCCACAGGTCTCCATTTCTAACACGCCCGCTCGGGCCAAGGTCGAAAGAGCGCGCTTGATCTGGACCGCTTCGCCGATGTGGGAATGGCCCGTGATCACGGCCAGCAGCCGGAAGCGTTTGGCTGCTTCCCTTAGTGTTGATGGCTTTTCAAAACGGCGGCTACGGCAGGAGCGGTGGGGCCACGCGCTGCAATGGCGGCGCCCTGACGGTTCGCGGCGAGATTGGGCCGCCCACGCTCAAAGGCCATAAGCGCCCGCGCGACGAATGGATCGAGTTACCAGTCCTGCCATCGTCAGCGAAGAGACTTTCGCTTTGGCGGTAGAGCGCCTGGCCGACAACAAGCGCTTCGCGCCCGGCCGAACCATCGAGCCGAGCATCGTCCAGGGACTGGTCTGCCGTAAATGCGGGTACGCGCTGTCGCCACGTCAACCCTCAGCTCGGCGCGCAAAATCCATATTATCGCTGTCTCGCCTCGGATGCCTGGCGCCACCTTTCGCGGTTCCACATGCAACAGCCGTCCGATCCGCCAGGATCTGCTCGACCAGATTGTCTGGCAGCAGGTCATCCGCCTGATCCAGGACCCCACGCTTATCCGGGCCGAACTCGATCGGCGCCTTGATGCAGCGCGCACGGCCGAACCGACGAGGCGTCGTCAAGAAGCTCTTGAACGCGAGCTGGCGCGGGTCAGCAAGAGCATGGAACGTCTGGTCAGAGCTTACCAAGAGGCTCACCTATCTCTTGTACGAACTGCGCCGTCGAATGCCGGAACTGCGCGCACGCGAGCAGTCCATGATCCGAATTGCAGGCCATCCTCGATCAGGCAGCAGACCGGATGTCGTTCCTGCGTCGGGCCGAAACCTTAACCGCGTTCCTCAAGCGGCTGCGCGAGTCGGCGGAAACGTTGGAAATCACCGAGCGGCAAAAGTGGTCCGACTCCTTGTCAAAGATGTCCTGGTCGACGACGACACCATCACGATTCGGCACTCGATCCCGTCCTTCCCGAGGACACCACCCACCGGCACAGAGCCCGCCCCCGGCAGACGGCAATCACCGACGGATGGCCAAAGTTACCTTTTGCGTTAGGTGAGTGCAGGCGCCCCCTTGCGGGGTCCCCTCGTCCACCGGACGGACCAAGCCATCCTCCATCACCCCCGCATTGAGGAATGCTCGGATGAATTGGAGCACACGCTTATTGGACACCCTCGCGGCAACGCGCGCCATCGGGCTATCATGATTAACCCGGTCGAAAAATCTTTCGAGGTCGAAGTCAACCACGTAGCGTAACCTCTGCAATGTAGCATTGCGCTTGGGCTACTGCCTGATGAGCAGAGCGTCCCGGGCGGCAGCCGTAGCTGTGCTCCGCGAACGTCGGGTCCCACTGCTCTTGGAAGAGCTGCAGCAGGGCTTGCTGGATCGGTCTGTCGACGACGCAAGGTACGCCGCGTTTTCTGACCCGGCCCACCGGCTTGGGGATTTCGACCCGCTTGACTGGATGCTTGGCCGGTGCTCACGAAGGTAGCCTTTGGCGTCGTCGATGGTCATCCCATCCACGGCTGGACCGCCGTGCGCGCTCGCCGAGGCCATTTTGACATCGCCGACTCTCATGATTGTTGGCAAGCTGGTCGACGGCCGGCGAGCGCCTGGTGTTCAGACGTGATCTTCATCGCCGGCGATGACATCATTTAAGATTTCGAATTGCGGTGGCGGCGCCACGGTGTTTACTCGCGGCTGCCAAGACTTTCGATTTAAGCATATTCGCTAATTTATCGGCCTTCCCCAGCAGCGCCATCAGCGCCTGCGCCGCGCCGGGCTGGCTCAGGATCTTGACGATATCGTTCTTGCTGAGCTTCTGGCCGCTGAGCTCCAACGCCGCCAGGTCCTTTCCGGGGTCTCCCAGCAGCGCCGTCACCGCCTGCGCCGCGCCGGGCTGGCCTAGGATTTTGACAATATCGTCCTTGCCGAGCCTCTCGCCGCTGAGCTCCAGGTCCGCGAGCGCCTTTCCGCGTTCTCCCAGGAGGGCCTTCAGCGCCTGCGCGCCACCATCATTGCTCAGGATCTTGACGATATCGTCCTTGCTGAGCTTCTGGCCGCTGAGCTCCAGTGTCGCGAGCGCCTGCGCGTTCTTCAGCAACGCCCTCACCGCCTGCGCGCCACCATTATTGCCCAGGATCTTGACGACATCCTCCTTGCTGAGTTTCTGCCCGCTGATCTCCAGCACCCCCAGGTCCTTTCCGCTTTCTCCCAGCAGCGTGTTCAGCACCTGCGCCGCGCCCGTCTTCCCCAGGATCTTGACAATATCGTCCTTGCTGAGCGTCTGGCCGCTGAACTGCAGTTCCGCCAACGGCTGCGCGTTATCCAGCAGCGTGTTCAGCGCGTGGGCCGCACCCGTCTTCCCCAGAATCTTGACGATATCGTCCTTGCTGAGCTTCTGGCCGCTGAACTGCAGTTCCGCCAACGGCTGCGCGTTATCCAGCAGCGTGTTCAGCGCCTGCCCCGCACCCCGGTTCCTCAGGATCTTGAGGATATCATCCTTGCTGAGCTTGTGGCCGCTGAACTCCAGCTGCGCCAACTCTTCCGCGGTGTCGACAAAGGCCTGCAGAATAAACACTCCACCGGGGCGGTTGCCAATGCCTTCGCACTCCTCGCGTGACAGCTGAAAACTCGCCTTCACCGCTTTGTTCACAAATTCGGGGATGGCAGCCAGCCTCTTGAGATTGCGGCGTTTCGGTTTCGAGCTTGACGCCGTCTGCGGGCGACTCGCCTCCATGGCGATTGTCGGGTGCAGCCCGAGGCGGTCTTGGAGTGCCCGCCGATCGCCGACGAGGTTGTCGAGGTGC
>NZ_JBSKBP010000139.1:0-2762 GCF_053714275.1 Mesorhizobium sp. Arg314
CACGACGGAGCCAGCGCTAGGATAGAGATCAACGTCGTCGACCTTGACATCGATGGCGCCTGCGGGCGTCTGCTGCCGGAAATCGCGACCCTTAAGGTTCTTTGACAGCTCGGCCAACAGCAATCCATAGGGTGCGGTTGCTTGCAGGGTGATATCGGCCTGACTTCGATCGGCTGATGTTTTACCCAACGGCGGCAGAGGCTGGGACTGCGTGGCAACTGGTTCTGCGGCAAGACTGGTCTTTGCCGCGACACGCACGGTCATCTTCATGCCTTGCGCTTCACCGACCAGGCCCGAAAAGCTCGCCCCTGTGGGGACGATGTTGAGATAGACGGGCGTGCTGTCCGCTCGGTCGATCTTGATCGAGATGGCGTGCCATTGGGCCTCAACCTTTGACCGAAGCGCGTCACAGGGCAGAGCTTTGGCGATGGCATCCTGTATGTTGGAACGGTGGTCATTGATCTGCCCGTTCAACACGTCAGCCAGTCCCAGATTGATCGGCCCTGCGCAGACTTGGGGGTGCCCTAGGTCTCCAAAATCAAAGCCTTGGCAGTTTTTGCCCACTACCTCCACTGAAGCACTGCTCACCCATCTGCCGGTTGGGGTTCCCGACAGCACGGGGCACCACTTATCGTTCATATCGAGCTGCAGATCGAGGCCTGGGACCAGCCGAGCCTCGAAGTTCTTTCCGGAAAGCGAAAGCACTTTGGCGAGGTCGCCGCCGACGCCGGCCTGACCCCTGACAAACAGCGGCTGTTCGACGTGAACGCCATTGCCCGCCTGGGCCACGACAAGAGGGCCATCCGTTTTGATATCAGCGTGCCAATGATAGTCGGCGCATTGATCTTTAAACTCAAGGCTTGGCGCGGTAATGTCAGGCACTTCAGCACAAACACGGATACCGATCCATTTGCACTCGGTATGATGCCCCACGTGTCCTCCATTTATTTGAGGAACACCGACACATCCGATGTGACCATCTCCTTGCACCGGAACGGATTGCGGTATCTTCGATTGCGCTGCTTGCACAAGCGTCCCATACGGGATTTGTGCCACCAGCGTGAGCACGCTGTCCGTCACGGGTGCCGGCGGCACATCGGCAGTGCCGCCATGAGGTGGCGCCTGGAAGAGATTTTCTTCGCAGCCCGAAACGCCAAGCAAGATGAGAAGGACAGGAACGAACCGGCGAGCGGCGGCGGCAAAGTGAGCGACACGCAACCTCGTGTCCGGTCCGGTAAGCGCTGTCATGGACGTCTCCCCCAAGAATGCTCTGCACCTGATGAAGCGGTGGCGCTGAGAGCCACCGCTTTGTGATCTCTACGTGATCGAATGACCTTCAGGTCCCCCATGCGCAGGCCGGCGCCGCAGCTCCTGCCGCCAAAGACAACCGAACAAGCGATCCCGCCCTAGGAAACTTCGTTGAGAACTCTATTCTTCACATTGACCGCACATTACTCATTGTTGCATAATGATGTAAGAGGGGTCTGGGGTTTTTGAAAGAAATTTCTAGAGCATCAGCGCGGATCGAAAGGACTTCGAGTGAAGGTTGTTAGCCGCTTAAACATATAGCGTTTGAACGCTAATCGTTTTAAGTCCAATCTCTCAATTTCTGTCGTCAAATAGAGTTCTATCTACTTTCCTATTCCTTGGAGGGAGGAATCTACCATGGTCGCGACCAATTTGTTCGACGAGCGCCGCCGCACGGTCATGATTGCGGCTGCAAAACGATGGAAAGCGCAGCCGCCAACGCCTGCGACGACGCAAGTGACGCCATCGGAACAGGCGCGCTACGACGCTCGCCGTTCGAGCTTTGATCAGGCGAGCGAACTGAAGGCACAAGGCCGTCTTCCGGTGTTCGTCGAGCGGAAGATAGGCCCTACCCTTGACTGGTACACCTTGCCGCCAGACGATGCTGCCCGAGCCGCTGGCCGGCCGGTCGCGCGCATCGTGGCCAACGTCGATCCGAAGGTCGATCCGGTCGGGTTTGCGACCGGGTTCATGGTTTCACCTAACGTTCTTCTGACCAACTGGCACGTATTTCCGGATCCCGGCTCGGTACGAGGAACCGGCGCCAACTTTCTTCATGATGAGACGGCATCGGGTGTCGCCCGCGGCATCATTTTCGAGTTTGATCCGGACGCCCTTTTCTTCTCGGCGGAGGATCTCGATTTCGCGCTCGTCGCGGTGAAGCCGAAGGCGATCACCGGCGAGCTTCTCTCCTCTGTCAACTTCCTGGCGATCAATGGATCGCGGTCAAAGATCCTGCCTGGAATGCCGATCCGGATGATCGAATATCCTGACGGCGGGCCAAAACGCTATGCGATGCAGAATTGCCGGCTGCTTGAGCTGCGGGACGACGGTTTCCTCCGGTACGAGACCGACACCGAGCAAGGATCATCGGGCTCCGCCTGCTATTCGGAAATGTGGGAGGTCGTCGGGTTGCACCACGCCTCCATCCCAAAAATGCGTGGCAACACGATCCTCAACAAGGACGGTTCTCCGTGGTCACCTGGGCAACCAGACGACGGAATAGACTGGATCGCTAACGAGGGTGTGCGGATAAGTGCATTGGTCAAGGCCTTCGGCGGGCTTGTGCCGACCACGCCCGCCTCCAAGCATCTTTTGGACGAATTGCTGGCCAACACGACCGATCCTACCGATGAGGTCGCGAAGCTAGCGACGCCTCGCGCCCCAGAAGCGCTGCTACTACCTGATCCCTCCAAAATTTTCGCAAACACGAAAGGAAACGTGATGGGCGGCGT
>NZ_JBSKBP010000140.1:0-2728 GCF_053714275.1 Mesorhizobium sp. Arg314
GCGGCTCATCGACTACGTCCTGACCCGGCCGCTGGTCTCGAGCGCAATGATCGAAAAAGAGCTGAGGGTGACGACCAGGGGCGCGCTCAACCTCGTCGGCGAGCTGGGCATGCGCGAAATCACGGGGAGAGGACGTTATCGGGCGTGGGGGATTGTCTAGAGCATAGAGCCTGCCGTCGGTCGTTCCAGCCCGACGGGGGGGTCGCCTTTACTGCCCGAGTTCAATTGAGGCGCTAGGGCACAAAAATTGAAATGTTAAGGTGAAAACCTCTCTATCGGATCGCCATACTGCGGCGTCAAGCGGGGCCAGGGGAGGGGCTTTTAAAGCCTCACCGGCAAAGTTTCAGGCGAGGCCGGAGAGCCGCCGCTCAGTCGTCGAAACGGACAGCGCTGACACGTCCGTGCTTCGGCTCGCCGGCGGCGAAGGCGCTGATGTCGAGACCGATGATCTTGGAGCCGAGGAAATCTGCGCGTAAGCTTATGGTCAGCTGCGCGGTCTAGTGTGCTCTAGCGCTTGGGAGCAAATCTGCCCGGTGCGATCTAAATCTACCGATAGGAGAGCGAATCTGATGTATGGCCGAATCAATGCCTCGTCCAGCCAAACCCCAAGTGCTAGCCAAGCCGACGAATCAAATCGGTCAGCAGATACCCACCGCTTTGCGGAGACTGTTGCAGGCGTGGCGTCCGATCTTCGCCCAAGTTCGTCCTCGGGAGAGACACGGCCATATTTCCTGACTTCGCGACCTCCAATCGAGGAGATCGACAGGTCCACCTTCAGGAGAGAAGTGAAGGCTTTCTACGGCGATGATATCAAGCACATTGCCGATAATCCGCAAGAGTACTCGGATTTCGTGTCGGAAAAGGCCCTGAGCGCGGCAATCGTTGCCAGAAGCTACGCCGGCACCGACAACGATGCGGCCGATGCGCGATATTTCAGCTATAAGCTAGGCGACAAAAGCGTTGGCCTTCTGAAGATAGACGGCGGATTGAGCGTCACGGGGGGGGGAAGACGGTTTCACGCCCGGTTTCCCGGGCGAACTGAAATCACTTCCCAAGTAGCTCTTCGGGTTACTCACCCCCTTGTCGAGAATGCCGGCGATATCATGCTTGAGCATCAACTTCGGCTTGACGGCGAACGCCCATTGGTCATGTCAGTGCCTGCTTCCCATGAGGTAGAGGGCCGTCTCATGCAGATGGGTTTTGCTAAGGTGGGAGGAGGTCACTGGATCCTTGATCCTGCACAGCATCCGGAAAAGTGGAATAACGATGACGGTGAATGGCGGCGGACCGACAAGCCTACGCTATATCTTTCCAAGAGCGGTGACGACGATACTGAAGCAAGCGTCGACACAGACTCGTCCGATGATGATGATCCGGCCTGGTATTTGGAACACCTTAATATCTAGCGGGACCGTGCGCTGCGGACGCGAGATGATCCTACAAGGTGAGCGCGACACAGCCGAGCTGAGGACTAGGGAAGTGGATCCGAACCGGTTTCCGGCTCTCAGCAAAGCTCCATCTAGCTCATCCCGTCACGCTTGAGGTGGCTGAACGCGCTCGGGCTGGAACCCCACGCTTCAGCGGCCTGGTTGTCATTTCGTGGCTCCTCGACTGTAGCGCAACTATTACGGAGGGCCGGTCGGCGTTGATTGTGATTGTGGCTCAACGAATCGGCGCATTGCCTCGTCAAAAATGTTCCTGAATGTTCAACCGTTGCCTCACATAAATTGCTCCCTGCCGAGGGGTATGAACAGGGGCAACTATGGGACGGCTGAGCATGGCGACGAGGAAAGATCTGACGGCTGCGGTTTCAGAGCGCTATCGTGCTTCGACGCGAGCGGAGTAGGCGAGAATTTTGGATGAGTTGGGGTAGGTTCAGGATACGTGTAAAAACCGGCCACAAGGGCAGTTCGAAGGGCAGCGCCTGTCCGTTGAGACCCCGCGGACGCCGTCACGGCGACATCCTCGTAGAGTGCGCTAGGGCCGAACGGGAACACGAATTTTGAACTCCAGCGCTGCGACTGCGAAGGTAGCTGAAGTCTCGACTCTCCAACCCGCCGGCATTTGTTCCATTAGCTCCAGCCATTTTGTCCAGGCCGCATCGTCGGAAAGGCGTTCTGTTCCGATAGTCAGAAGGTAGGGATTGTTGAAGATCAGGTTGCGCAGACGAAGTTGGGTCTGAGGACGGTAGGAGTGACGAGGAAGTTGCTGAGATCGTAAATCCGTATGAGGGCAATCCGGCGACTGTAGAGAAGGTCGAACTGGGCAGGATGCTGTATTTCGAGCCGCGACTTCGGAGGCGCACAAATCAGCTGCAACACCTGCCATCAAATTGGGCGCGCCGGCGCCGATGGCCGCCCCACCTCAATTGGCTTTAATTGGCAGCGCGGCGGACGCAACGCCCTTCAGGATCAAGCAGTTGCTTCTGCCGCCGAAAGGGCCGTTTCGAAAATCCAAAATCAAAGCCTTGTCAGTCGGTTTTGCAGCGCCTGCCGATCGGCGACGAGGTTGTCGAGGTGCAGCGGCGCGTGGTCTGGGCGCTGCCCATCCACCAATCGTTCAACCAGCGCCCGCGTGCCGTCCACCACAAAGACGCCGCAATCGTATTTGTTCGGTTGTTGGGCTATGCGGGCTGGCACCAAGGTGGCGTCCAGCAGTCCTGCCAGCTGTGCTGCAGGCGCGTCGTTGTATTGCCCTCGCTGAAGGGAATCGTAGTGATAGGCGACAT
>NZ_JBSKBP010000141.1:0-2613 GCF_053714275.1 Mesorhizobium sp. Arg314
AGTGAGGCGTTGGTGTTCCCTGGAACACCCCTCATCCGGCCGCTTCGCGGCCACCTTCTCCCACAAGGGGAGAAGGGAAAAGACAAATTTCAATCAACTTTTAATCTTTTTTGGCCGCGCCTCTGGACAAGGCGAATCGCCTTTGATTCTTTAATGGCGATTCGGGCGTGCGGCGTATCCGGGTCATCCAGTATACGGCAGATCGGGGAGTGCCATTTATGGCGAAGGCGGACGCGTGGGGCGCGCCCGGAGGGAAGGCTTTTGCGCGTCGCAAGGCAAGGAGCGATGGACTTGCCGGCAATACGCGCCTGATCGCCGAACCCACCTATCAGCGGCTCTTAGCCGCCGAGCCGCTGCTGCGTCGGTCGATCCCGGCGCTGATCGTCGTTTTCCTAATCGTCATCGCGGCATTGCGCTTCTTGTCGCTGATGAACGAGCATGACGAGATCGAGCGCGACGCCAAGGCGGTGCTGGCGCTGGCGGCCGGCCAGATGGCGCAGGCAATCACCGCGGACCCCAGCGCGGCCGGCGCCAATGCCATAGGCCTCCTGGAAAGCACCAGCCGCCAGGGCGCCATGAGCCGAGCCCATGTGCTCGCCATCACCGACGCCTCCTTCAAGGTCATCGCTGTCTCGCCATTGTCGACGGGCTGGCAGGGCCGCACGCTCGACGGTCTCGTGCTGGGCGGCCAGCCGCTGTTCATGTTCGGCGACGATGCCGGCGTGATGGATGTCAGCATCTGCGGACAGGACTGGTTTGCCGCCGTCAGCCTCACCGGCGACCGCAGACACGCGGCGGCCGTGCTGGTGCCGCAGGAAGCGGTGTTCGACAGCTGGCGCAAGTCGATGTCGCTCAATGTCACGCTCTTCGTGCTGACGGCGGGCGTTCTGATCGTCATCCTATACGCCTATTTCGGCCAGGCTGCGCGCGCCCAGGCGGCGGACCGCATCTACCTCGAGGCGCATCAGCGCATCGACATGGCGCTGGTACGCGGCCGCTGCGGCCTGTGGGACTGGGACATGGTGCGCGGCAAGATGTACTGGTCGCGCTCGATGTACGACATGCTGGGCTATGAGCCTTGCGATGCGATGCTCTCCTTCGGTGAGGTCGACGAGATCATCCACCCCGAAGACGGCGACCTGTTCGAGCTTGCCAACCGCATCGTCGAACGCGAGATCGACCATATCGACCAGGTCTTCCGCATGCGCCACGCCGACGGACAGTGGGTGTGGATGCGGGCCCGCGCCCAGGTCATCGACCCGGAGGCGCCGGAGATCCAACTGATCGGTATCGCCGTCGACGTCACCGAGCAGCGGCACCTGGCGCTGCGTTCGGAAGCGGCAGACATGCGGCTCAGGACCGCGATCGAGAACATCAACGAATCCTTCGTGCTGTGGGATGCCGCCGAACGGCTGATCATGTGCAATTCGAAGTTCCAGAAAGACAACGGACTGTCTGACCGCGACGTGGTACCGGGCGCGACCCGCGATATGCTGGAGGAGCGCATGCTGGCCTTCGCCTCGGAGCGCAGGTTGGCCAATGCCAACGGGCCGCATGGCGGCATTACGCTCGAGCGCCAGCTTGCCGACGGCCGCTGGCTGCAGGTCAACGAGCTCAGGACCCGCGACGGCGGCGTCGTCTCGGTCGGCTCGGACATCACCCAGATCAAGCTGCATCAGGAAAAGCTGGTCGACAGCGAGCGCCGGCTGATGGCGACGATCCACGATCTCAGCCTAGCGCGGCGCGCCGAGGAGGAACGCGCCAGCGAACTGGTCGAGCTCAACCGCAAATACATGAAGGAAACCGAGCGAGCCGAGGCGGCCAACCGCGCCAAGTCGGAGTTCCTCGCCAACATGTCGCATGAATTGCGCACACCGCTCAACGCCATCATCGGCTTCTCCGAGCTGATGGAGCAGGGCCTGTTCGGGCCGCTCGGCTCCGAGCGCTACGAGGAATACGCAGCCGACATCAACGGCAGCGGCAAATACCTGCTCGGCGTCATCAACGACATCCTCGACATGTCGAAGATCGAGGCCGGCCAGTTCTCGCTCGACCGCGAGGAGATCGATCTCTGCCCGCTGATCAAGGAGACGGTGCGGGTGATCTCGCTGCAGGCGGCGGAGAAGTCGATCAATGTCGAGACGCGCATCGCCGACTCGATGCGGCTTTACGCCGACCGCCGCGCGATCAAGCAGATCGCCATCAACCTGCTCTCCAACGCGGTGAAGTTCACCGGTCAGGGCGGCAAGATCACGGTCAGGGCACGCAACACCTCGGGGGCGCTGCTGCTCACCATCGAGGATAATGGCTGCGGCATTCCCAAGCAGGCGCTGAGCAAGCTCGGCCGGCCGTTCGAGCAGGTGCAGAACCAGTTCTCCAAGAACCACACCGGCTCCGGCCTCGGCCTCGCCATCTCACGCTCGCTGGCCGAGTTGCAGGGCGGCGCGCTGAAGATCCGCTCGACCGAAGGCGTCGGCACCATCGTATCGGTGCGCATTCCGCTGAAGAAAGCGCCGCCGACGGTGAAGGCGGCGGCTTAACAGGTTGCTGAAAAAGTCGTGCACCGACTGCCAAGCAAGTCGGAATTGGAGTCCAAACGAGAATCGAAAAGCG
>NZ_JBSKBP010000142.1:0-2522 GCF_053714275.1 Mesorhizobium sp. Arg314
GGCCACTTGTTCTAAGACATGCGCGTCTGCGGGCGCTGGCCGCCCGGCAGTAGCTGAATAGCCCCGCTCATGATACGCATGGAGGACGTTCAACGCCGACTTCATCATACGGCTTTTCGGAAAGAAAGCATCGACATGACCGACCAGGGATTGGTGATTTTTTAGATCAACCGCTAGGCCACGAGCGCCGAGATCATTCGCCAATTGGCAAAGTGCATTCCTGTAGTTACGGACCGTTTCCTTGCTATAGTGTTCCCGAGCCGCAACGTGAGTGATCGCCTGATCAACAAGGTCCCGGTGTTCGCCGGACAGATGGGGATAGGGAGCATTATGGGCGCCACTCGCGACAGGGGCCGGATCGGCTCGGCGCGCCTCGGCCAGGTGCTGCTCAACTTGCCGGGCCTGGCCCGCATCCGGCAAGTGGCCATCGCGGTCCAAGGAAGAGGGCATCGCGTCTGGGACGCGTTGAGCCCCATCGGAGAAGCCTCTGGGGACGGCGAATGAGACGTTTATAGCATCCTTGATCGCAGAGGCGGCTTGATCATCCTGCCGTCGCTGAAGCACCTCGCGAACCCCCTGTTCCAGTCGCAGAAGCTCCTCTGGATTGGTTGGCGGCTCGTCGGCTCGATCATCGAACAGCGGCCGGAGCGCCTCGGGAACCCCGTCTGACCTGGGGGACGGGGCAGCCCGGCGGCCGGGCTCCTGAGAGCCGCCCGAGGAAACCGGCTCCGCATCGCGAACCCGTTGCAA
The DNA here is from genome assembly GCF_053714275.1 of Mesorhizobium sp. Arg314. Classification (NCBI taxonomy): domain Bacteria; kingdom Pseudomonadati; phylum Pseudomonadota; class Alphaproteobacteria; order Hyphomicrobiales; family Phyllobacteriaceae; genus Mesorhizobium; species Mesorhizobium sp. Arg314. The sequence goes on from NZ_JBSKBP010000142.1 coordinate 751, forward strand.
CGGATCGGCTCGGCGCGCCTCGGCCACGTGCTGCTCAAAGCCCAGTTGCCCGACCTGGCCAGCTTGCCCCTCTTCCAAGCCGGCGTCCTGCACCTGCCACAAGGCTGTTACACGGAATGGATTACTCTTTCGCGGGTCCACGTGAGCCTCACATCAAAATTCATCTGAGCGAGCCTACTCCGGCAAACTTTTAGGTTGCAACCGTGTCCGACTGTTAAGTTGCAACCGTAACCGATTCGGTCGGACAACACGTCGTCCTCCCGTTTCGCCAGAGGCCTTTGCCGGCCGTGACATGAACATTCGGTGGCAATGCAATCGATCGACTGCTCGATCAAGCGCCGGGAATCCTGGGCGGCAATCATCGGGTCGCCTGGGCACTTTTGAAAGCGGTGCGGCGCTCGACACCGGCCGGCCTGCAAGTGAGGTATATTCATATCAACACCATGAGCTTTACGGTTCGTGGACAACCCTTTATCCGACGATGTCGCTCATTCAACCTTTCTGCTGAGGCTTCTCGCGGACGGCACTATTGACGAGGCGATCTCGATAGGATGCCGAGATAACTCGGCGCCCATCAAACAGGGCATCGGTGCAGGTTCCGGGTGGCGGAGTGGACCCCCAGACTGAGACAAGGAAAATCGCGGACACACGTCCAGTGTGGCTGACGGCTTCGCCCGCCTCCACGCGCTGGAGCAGCTCCCGCTTTTGGCCCTTGTGAATGGTTCTTTTGCGCCTGGCCATGCCCCAGTTTTCTCTCTTTGCGGACGATTTCCTTGTCTCAGTCTGGGGTGCATATGTGGACGCCGGAACGGTGCCCGCAGACGATCGCGAAGCTCACCGTTCAGTTCGGCGGTGCGGACTTGCATCAGCATATTGGGCGTCGCGTAGCGACCAGCGCATTTGTTGCTTCTTGACCATCCGCTTGCGGACAAGCGAATTCACCGCTGGCTCGGCGAGCGTGGTTGCGACACGAAGCCCGGCCCGATAGCGTCTTCCATAGTTGACGATCGCACCGGGGTTCGAACGGATATAGGTCAGGAGCTGCGAGCCAAGGCGGTGAAGACGCGCGATCGAGAATTCGTCTTCTAACTGCGACTGCTTAAGTCTCGCCAGAAGCTGCTCCAGGCCGCGGATCGCACGATCAGCACGCCCGTGCCACAGGGCGCCATTTCACGACCTTGATCTCCCTGTCGATGGATGAAAAGGCTTCGGGGAGATCGGATCTGGATCGTACGATGTGGTCGGCGATCTGCTGCATCGGCTGGATCTTCATGGCAATGTGGAACACCAGTCGATTATGTGAACTGTCGGCTTCGGTATCGCCCGAGGCAACCGCTTCAGGAATCTCGGCGCCGTCCGAAATCACGGTGACGTCGCCGAAGCCGCAATAGCCTTTGCGCAGCGGTGCGATGAATTCGTGATGGTGCCGACCAACGATGCGGGCGAAGCGCGCGCGCCTCGGTCAGGGACAGCCGTGAGGCGTAAGAAACTGGCGTGGAGGATCGGGCTGATTACCACCCCTGGTGCGCTTTGGAGGATGCTGTTGCTGCTCTTATAGGCAAGGGCTGTCATCGGGAGAGTTCCGTCAAACCGCTGCGGCAGCAACTCCCTCATCCTTCTGTCGTTTATCATGTACGCAGATCGAAGGCAATTCGACGAGGCTGCCTTCATAAAGGCGCATATCGACTTGGCCCTCAATGGACTTCGCAACGACACTAAGCCGTTATGGATGCCGACGGGATGACGGTGTTTACGAATGTGAGCCGTAACAA
>NZ_JBSKBP010000143.1:0-2377 GCF_053714275.1 Mesorhizobium sp. Arg314
CCTATACGCTGCTCATCCCCAATCTGCGCGACTTCTCGAAGGAAATGGGTGGCGTCACGGTCGACCTCATCAGCGCCGAGTTTGTCTTGGGACATGCGCTAGCGCATCGGGCGTCGTGGAGTCACGAAACTTCCAAATCTTCGGAATAAACGACCACACCTTCGCACTCTTCCGCCAGTAAGTACACCAAGGGCTTTCGCATCGTCGCGATGACAAAGCGAGAATGGGTAACGATTTTGTCGTAATCCAATGGTCGATCCCTAGATTTACAGATCTGCTGATCGTTTCGTATTACGCTTTTATAGCGAAAGTCACTTCCGTCATATAGGGTTGACATAAAAGTCCGTCTCTGGAATACTTGTGAAATATCCCCGTAAGTCGTTCAATAACCTGCTCTCGCCCGGCTCGTATGGCGGACCTCTGTATCAGATTCGACGAGAAGCTGAGCGCGAGGAAATCGGGAAGCGCTGAGTTGAGATCCCAATACCATCGGCGAACGCGTACGTCTTTGAAGCGCTGGTCGTCTGATAGCTCAGCTGCAAAATCGACCGCAGCGTATGTACCCCGTGCTGTTGTGACGGTTCCACAACTATATTCTGGTGTACATGCTTCGACCAAATCATGGTACGCGAGCAATGCGTCACTCTTCCACCAACAATGTTTGTTGTGAAGAATGATAACGAGACCATTTTTCTGCAGGCTTCGAGTGGCGCCGGCGTAAAATTTGTCGCGTTGGAAGCGATGTGCTGCGGCCGCTGCCGCGACCACCGATAGAGAATCCGAACCGAATGGCAACTCCTCAGCAGTCGCTACTCGATACTCTATGTCCAATGCCGACGGCGTCGCCTTCTTCGCAACCCGGACCATGTCATCATTGGGATCTATGCCGATAACAGGCATCGTGGAGAGTTCATGGGCGAGAACTCTCGTGAAAACGCCTGTTCCACAGCCAACATCAACGACCGGACTTGACAGGCTATATTGTTCGAGATGTGATCGAACCGCCTTCGCAACATCTGTCGGGTAGCTTGGCCGTGCGCGATCATAGTTTTCTCCCTCGCCGGTGAACTCGTCCCAGGGCCGGTCTAACGTCACATTGATCCCATTCATCATCTGCTTCTTCCTCGATTGCCTCTTCTCGTCTTTACTTGCCCACGATGCTTCCCTTTCCGCAGAAGGCGTGACGCGGACCTACCTGTCATGGTTTTTTCCTTATCGCGGTGCCACCGCGGTATGAATGCCGGTCGGCAGCTTCCGCCGCTTGGCACCGCAGGCAGCAAGACTCGTGCCAACTTGGGTGATCAAGCCGAAGATAGAAGATGAAATGTTATGGTTGGCTTTCAGCTATTTAGCCGCGCGGCAAAAAGGAAAGGGCTTCAACAAGTCCTGTAGGCAACCCGACAAACCGACGGCAGTGCACCCCTCACATGAGAATAACTGAGCCAAGGGCGTATGTCGCGAATGCCGCATTGTCATAACAATAGCGACTGAATCCGCCCCATCGATCGCCGCCAAGCTTGTGTAGTAGCCCGCTCCGCCTATGCGCAGTTCCTGTCGGTGGCATAGGACCCTGGCGCCTGGGTGGGGGGGTGCTGTCAAGCCACCAGACTCGATCCATGCCAACGCTGGCCAAAACTTGAATGTTCGCCATCTTATGCTTTCCGTGCCTCTTTGAGGTCGTAGGCGCCGCCAAGTAGGCGCTTCGCCCTCAGTATAGAGGGCCATCCTGCTCGGAAGCGATGTGCAAACTCGAAGTTAGCGAGTTCGTCATCACCAACCAGTTCGTGCGGCCATCGCGGCACACCTGTCGGGTTTCAATAACGCCGATGCAGATCAATCTTGTTCCGATCCATTAAGCTCTTGATTGTAGTTTCTCGACGTTCGGGTTAGAAGAAGGAGACGGACATCTGATCACGCTCGCCCAACTTCGAAAGGATGTCGCGCAGCGTGAACTTCACCTCGGAAAGCTCCTGCTCTGACAGGAAATGCGACTCGATTAACTTGCGGTCCAGGGTCCAGATTGAATCTTTCGGAAGCGGATCGATGCCGTAGCGCGGGATGATATTCCAATGCACATGAGCGAAAGAATTGCCGAAGAATGCGACGTTCATTTTCTTCGCGCCAAAAGCGGTCTGCACCGCCTCGGCGACCATCGCCATTTCTAGGAGATGCTTCGAGCGAATATCGATCGGCAGATCATGAAGTTCGCGCGCCTTCCGTTTCGCGGAAAAAAAGCAATAGCCTTTGAAATATTGCCGATTTCGGCTGAGCGAGACAATGCCCGTCTGAAGCTCGGCAATAAATTGGCGCTCGTCCGCATTGTCGATCGAGCGCAGGATTTCCTGCCGGGAGTAGATTTCATCGACCATTGCACGTT
>NZ_JBSKBP010000144.1:0-2334 GCF_053714275.1 Mesorhizobium sp. Arg314
CGTGCAAATGGTGGAGTAGAGATGAAGCGCTACTTCCCCTTTCGGAGACAAGTTTCTCCATCCCTCTCCCCGAACCGGACAGGCAAGTTTCCCTGCATCCGGCTCTCCGTGCATGAGCGAAAGATCGCTCATGGGTGCGCCTCAGTCCGACGTGAGGCGGTAGAATGCGTCCCAGAAGTCGCCCACGCTCTCGCGCTGACGGTGCCGGGATTGGGCATTCCATCCGTTCGGTTTCTCGATGCTTTGGTGAGGGTAACGCATGGTTCCGCCGTCGCGGAGGAGCCTCAGGCGCTTCGTGCCTTCGACCCATCGATGCCGTTGTCCCGTAACGTTGACGGTGAAGCGGCGACGGAGCTCTCGCCACGTTGCCTTTCGATGCTTCTTACGCAGCCAACGTCCAACGCGCTCCCAAATCCATTTGTCGAGATGGCTGAAGTCCCGACACGCCTGCGTGGCATATCGGTAGTAGTTCCGCCACCCGAGCAGGATCGGGTTGAGGGTACCGACGACTTTGGTGAGCGGCCATCCGGTAGGAATGCTCTTCACCAGGACCTTGATCCTGTGGCGCAGGTCGTTGAGCTTGCTCCTCGGGATGAAGAGGTTGCCGACCAGTCGCCCCGTGCGGAGCGCTTTGGTGCGCACCACCCGATAGCCGAGGAAGTCGAAGCCTTCCTTGGTTTCGGTGATCCGGGTCTTTTCCATCGACAGTTCCATACGAAGTTCCGTCTTCAGGAACTCCGCCAGCGCCTGCCTTTCAGCTTCCGCTTGCTCCCTCGTGCCTTCCACGAGGACGACGAAGTCGTCCGCATATCGCACCATGTAGAATGTCGGCTTGCCGTTCTTGCGGTCCAGAGTCCGCCGGCCTGCCGCCCTGCTACTCGGTTCACGGGGGCGCATGGACCAGCGTCCGTACCGTTCGTCGATGGCTGTCAAGTAGATGTTCGACAGCATCGGCGAGATGATCCCGCCTTGTGGCGAGCCGGTTACGGGATGTCGGATGGTCCCCTCGATCATCACGCCGGCCTTCAGGAATGCGAAGATCAGCCTCAGCACCTTACGGTCGCCGATACGCCGTCGCACGCCTTCCATCATGACGTGATGGTCGATTGCGTCGAAGCAGCCCTTGATATCGCCTTCAATGGCGTAGTCGTAGACCGAAGGTCCACGAACCGACGGGTGAAGACACTTCTGGATTCGCTCCAGAGCATCATGGGTGCTCCGTCCTTTCCGGAACCCATACGAGGTCGGATAGAAATCCGTCTCGAAGATGGGTTCGAGGATCAGCTTCATGGCCATTTGCACCACGCGGTCGCTCAGCGTGGGGATTCCGAGTGGCCGGAATGCTCCCGGTTTGCCAGGCTTTGGGATGAGCCGCTGCCTGACGGGTTCCGGGTCATATGTTCCGTTGCGAAGTGCCTCGCGTATTTCGTCGAGGAACCTTGCTGCGCCACCGGCACGCTGTTCGACCGTGCGACGCGTCATCCCGTCCGTTCCCGGTGTTCGGCTGCCGCGGTTGCGGGCGAGCCGTTGCCAAGCTTCGGCAAGGGTTCTGCGGTCGCATATGAGATTGAACAGATCAGCAAAGACCTTGTCAGGTTCGTCGCTGCTCCACCGATACAGTTTGCGCTGCATGTCGAGGACGAACGAGATATTCACCCCGCCGGACATGTGCCCGCCTCCTGCTTGCAAGCCGTATCCACTGCCTCCCTTCGCCATGTGAACGGCTTTCCCGTCCTCGGACTACTACGAAGGCTCCGTCCCTCGGCACCACGGTCACTGGCCGCTTCAGTCGTCCGACGTCCGAAACCGCCGGAGATGGTGACAAGGTTCTTGGGTTCCGCAACTGATCTCTCGCTCGCTTTAGGCGCCGACTCTACCCCGTGTGGAATCCGGCCTCGGCGCAACGCAAACTCATGCCGAGGCTGGCGCACAGCAAGCTGCGCGCCTCCAATCCGCGTACTGATAGCGCGGACCAGCACTCCACCGATCCTTGGTTTACCCGACAGATCGACCCGCCCACTTCCGAGTCGGCAGGCTCCATCTCTAAACGGGGCGTCCACCATCGGTTCGGTTTCCCTCGCCATGGCAAGCTCGCTGGCCGAACCGCTCACGGGGTCGGAAGTCCCCGCCCGTTCGGCTTTGATGGGTTCTGCTAATTTACGGTTCCCCGGAAGCGCCCGGTTCTCCTCACCCATCTGCTTATCGCCGCATGTTGCGTCATACGGCGTGCGGGGTCCTCCATCCCGCGAGATCCATTGCAGCATGAAGGCCGAATCCCTCCTTCCTTTCAACTCCCAACGCACATCTGGTCGCGATGGCGATCTATCATCTTCA
>NZ_JBSKBP010000145.1:0-2231 GCF_053714275.1 Mesorhizobium sp. Arg314
CACAGTCGAGTTTTGGTTTAGCGAGCAGCGCGGCCTGCCGGCGACCAAGCGCTTCTTCAGAAAGGCGCTGGAGCGTCTGGTGACCGGATCGCCTGGTCATCGACGGGAGCCAGACTAACCACGAGGCGATCGTTTCCTACGACACCACAAATCGCTTGCAGGATCGCGCCCAGCGCCGGCTGAGGCCGATCGGCATCCGCCGGAGCCAGTATTTGAACAATCGGATCGAACAGGACCATCGGCGCATCAAGCGCCGAGTCCGGCCGATGCTCGGCTTCAAATCGACGGCCACCGCCTCCACCGTCCTTTCCGGTATCGAAATGATTCACATGATGCGCAAGCGACAGGCGAGGTACGCCTTCAATCCGATTCCGTCCCTGGCCGATCAGTTCGAAATCCTTGCCGCCTGATTGACGTCGCATCAGGGCCTCGATGGGCAAAGGGGGTTTGAAGGCCAGCTATCGGCTCAAGGCCTGCCCGCCCGCACTAAGTGCCCGTCCCGAAAAGAGTTGAGTGATTTCAGCAGGTCGTGATCCGGCTGCATGACGAGAGGGCGTGGCCCGACCGGAGTTACACCCCGCCGCGGCGCAATTTTCGGCGTCTCATGATCGCGGTGGCTCGGAGCCTGCGCAATTTTCTGGTACGGAGAATTTCCCAGACCGTTGATCATGCCACCGGTGAGCGCTCCATGGTCTTATGGGTGAAGGAGTCCGCCGCTGACCGCTGCGGCTGCGCGCATAAAATTGTGCGAGTTGGACGCCTCAAACCCGCTTCCGGATGCTCGCGCGCAGACATATCCCGATTGCCGACATGATAAGGACAGGTTGCGAGGCTATTGTCACTGACAATAGACGCTGCCTTATGGCGCCACGAGGGATCGAGCGGGTGCCGCAGCGGACGTTCGTCACAGCCAGCATCCAGCGGCGATGGCGGTAGGAAAATCTGCTGAAAGCCCGAGTTCTCGCGAGGGGTCATCCAGGCTTTTTGCTGTCAGCTCAGGAGAATGGATGAAGAAAGATCTTATGCAGGAAGTTCGCTTGGCTGAGCATCGGAAAACAATCGACAATATCGATTCCGCGATCATCCACATGCTTGCTGAGCGATTTCGCTGCACGGAGGAGGTCGGCTTCCTCAAAGCCCAATATGGATACTTGCCTCAAGACAGCACGCGTGAGGTCGCACAGACCAAGCGCTTGCGTGACCTAGCTCTGAGCGCGGGTCTCGACCCAGACCTGGCCGAAGCTTATCTCAGATTTGTCGTTGCCCATTCAGTCAGTCGACATGAGGCGATAGCAAGTCTGGTAGCGCACGTTGTGAAGCGGTGAGGTGTTGGACCGGCCTGTTTGATGCTTGTTGCAAGGGATCCCTGCGCGAAGGCTCGGCCTTTCCCGTCGGACGACGCCTTCTTGGCTTCTTCGGGACAAAGGAGTTGGAGATAGGCGACGAGCGCCATGCCACCTTTCGGGGGCTGTTTTCTCGTCACCTCACCGAACAGGACGTGCACCTTCTGTTATCCATCGGGCTCCGAGGGCAGGGCAAAATCGGGATTTTCCATCCAGCGAGGCAGTATCGCAACAGCGCCGTTCCGTCAGGGCTATGGACGCCGACATCGTCGACATGTTCGAACGTCGGCCACGCTCAGCGTCGTCCACGCCTTTCAGAATCGCCGAAATCGAGGCAATCAAACGCTTTGAAGGTGGGGGGGCCGCCTCACCTGCAACTCAGCATATTGGGGCAAGGGAAAGGCGGGCGGCCTGATCCTGTTCCTGGCGCTGCAGCGCTTCTACATCCGTGGCCTCATGGCCGGCGCCGTCAAGTAACCAGCCACATTCGAATGGAGTGAAGTTCATGACCGCATCGCAACCTGCCGCCGCAACCGAGGCCAGCAAGCCGAAACTCGCCTTCCGCCCGCTGCCCGTGCCGCAGGTCGATGTCCGCGGTTTTTGGGGCGACCGTGTCGACGCGGTGGCCGCCAAGACCGCGGGCATCCTCTACGACCGCTGCGTCGAGGCGCGCATGCTGGAACAGATCAATCCGGGCCGCCCGTCGCCGGGCGTCGTCATTCCTTTCCATGTCAGCGACGGTTTTACCGCCTGCACCGTGACCGCGCAGATGTTCTGGGATTCCGACTGGGGCAAGACGATCGAGACCGCGGCCTATTCGCTCCACCGGCGCCGCAATCCTGAGTTGGAAAAGAAGATCGACGCCGTCATCGACATGTACGGCAAGCT
>NZ_JBSKBP010000146.1:0-2213 GCF_053714275.1 Mesorhizobium sp. Arg314
GCCGGCCTGCAGGCGATCGCCACGGCGCGCCGTCTCGGCGCCATCGTCACCGCCACCGACGTGCGGCCGGCGGTGAAAGAGCAGGTGCAGTCGCTCGGCGCCAAGTTCCTGGCGGTCGAGGACGAGGAGTTCAAGGCGGCCGAGACGGCCGGCGGCTATGCCAAGGAAATGTCGAAGGAATACCAGGCCAAGCAGGCGGCGCTCACGGCCGAGCATATCGCCAAGCAGGACATCGTCATCACCACGGCGCTGATCCCGGGCCGGCCGGCGCCGAAGCTGGTCTCCGCCGCCATGGTCGCCTCGATGAAGCCGGGTTCGGTGATCGTCGACCTGGCCGTAGAGCGCGGCGGCAATGTCGAGGGCGCGGTGCCCGGCAAGGTCGTGACGACACAAAACGGCGTCAAGATCGTCGGCCATCTCAACGTGCCGGGCCGCGTCGGGGCCTCGGCCTCGCTGCTTTACGCCAGGAACCTTTACGCCTTCCTCGAGACCATGGTCGACAAGGCGGCGAGAGAGCTTGCCATCAAGCGCGACGACGAGCTGGTCAAGGCGACGATGCTGACCGACGCCGGCAAAGTCGTGCATCCGAACTTCGCCAAGCCAGCCGAGGAGCCGCGCACGGAACCGGCGGCCATTCCGGCCTCGACCATGGTCGCCGACGCCTCGGCCAGACCTGCTGCGAAGAAGACACCGGCCAAACAACCCGCCGCAGCCAAGTCGCCCTCGTCCAAGTCGAAAGGGACCGCGTGATGGAACAGCTGCAGAAAGCTCTCGACCAGCTCGATCAGGCGACCGCCGCCGTTCGCCTTGCGGTGCAGGATCTTGCCAACGCGCCGGCCGGCGCCGAGGCCGCCGGCAACGCGGCGCATGCCTTGTCAGGCGGCGCCATCGATCCCTTCGTCTTCCGTTTCGCCATCTTCGTGCTGGCGATCTTCGTCGGCTATTATGTCGTGTGGTCGGTGACGCCGGCGCTGCACACGCCGCTGATGGCCGTCACCAACGCCATCTCCTCGGTCATCGTCGTCGGCGCGCTGCTTGCCGTCGGCATTGCCGCTTCAGGCCTTGCCGCGGGCTTCGGCTTCGTCGCGTTGGTGCTTGTTTCGGTAAATATCTTCGGCGGTTTCCTCGTCACTCAGCGCATGCTGGCCATGTACAAGAAGAAGGAAAAGTGACGTGAACGCCAACTTCGCTTCCTTCCTCTATCTCGTCTCGGGCATCCTGTTCATCCTGGCCCTGCGCGGCCTGTCGCACCCGACCACCAGCCGCCAGGGCAATCTCTACGGCATGATCGGCATGGGCATTGCCATCGTCACCACGCTGGCATTGGCGACCCCGTCGGCCGGCCGCTTCGGCCTGATCGTGCTCGGCCTCGCCATCGGCGGTGGCATCGGCGCCGTCACCGCGCGCCGCATCGCCATGACGTCGATGCCGCAGCTCGTCGCCGCGTTCCACTCGCTCGTCGGTTTCGCCGCCGTCATGGTGGCAGCCGCCGCCATCTACGCGCCGGAAAGCTTCGGCATCGGCACGGCGGGCGACATCCACGCCCAGGCGCTGATCGAGATGAGCCTTGGCGTGGCGATCGGCGCCATCACCTTCACCGGCTCGGTCATCGCCTTCCTGAAGCTCGACGGCCGCATGTCCGGCAAGCCGATCATGATCGGCGGCCGCCACTTGATCAACATCGCCCTCGGCGCAGCACTGGTCGTGTTGATCGTGCTTTTGGTCACCACCGAAGCAAAGCTCGTCTTCTGGCTGATCGTCGCTGCCTCGCTGGTGCTGGGCGTGCTGCTCATCATCCCGATCGGCGGCGCCGACATGCCGGTCGTGGTGTCGATGCTGAACTCCTATTCCGGCTGGGCGGCGGCGGCTCTCGGCTTCACGCTCGGCAACCTGGCGCTGATCATCACCGGCGCGCTGGTCGGCTCGTCCGGCGCGATCCTGTCCTACATCATGTGCAAGGGCATGAACCGCTCCTTCATCTCGGTCATCCTCGGCGGCTTCGGCGGCGAAACGGCCGCGGCTGTCGACGACGGCATCGAGCGCACCGTCAAGCAGGGCTCGGCCGACGATGCCGCCTATCTGATGATGAACGCGCAGAAGGTCATCATCGTGCCCGGCTACGGCATGGCGGTCGCCCAGGCGCAGCACGCGCTGCGCGAAATGGCCGACAAGCTCAAGGCCAATGGCGTCGAGGTGAAATACGCCATTCACCC
>NZ_JBSKBP010000147.1:0-2144 GCF_053714275.1 Mesorhizobium sp. Arg314
AAGTCTCTGAAGCGGCATCTCGCGACCCACTATGGCCTTACGCCTGACGAATACCGCGCCAAGTGGGGCCTGCCGGCGGACTATCCGATGGTAGCCCCGAATTATGCCGCGGCGCGCTCTGCTTTAGCCAAGACCATGGGCCTCGGTAGAAAGCCTGGTCAGACCGAAGAGGGTGCACCTGCAAACAGGGCCCGCAAAAACGGTGCGACTTGAGCGTTCCGGGGCGCTGACTTGAAAGGCGGGGAGAACCCTCCTTTCGCCGCGCGCTCCCCGGCCTGCAGCAATTTGCGCAAGGCCTGCGTCGATTCATGTTCCGGCGCGATTTCGTCTGCGACGATCGTAGAAGCTCGGCGCTGTTGCGCCATGCGCAAGAAGCCGTCAGCTCACCTTATTTTACTGAGATTGCCGGCTGAGGATTTGCCGGTGCGGCGGTCCTGCTCGATTTCGGAGATGTGGACAAAAACGTCCAGTACCAGTTGTCATGCATTTTTCCTTTGTATCGGTTGCAGCGTTGGTTTGCCCAAGCCAGCTAACACTCTGATTTGGGGAGAGGCGCAGCAAAAACGAGAAATCGTATGGCCCCTTGGATTGCCAGAGGAAAATCCCTGCAGGATATCGGCTGTGAACGCTTGGGTAACAACTGCTTCGTCCTTTGGCTGCAGCGGCCATCGCTCGCCATGGCCGCTCTGGCCGAACGGTTAGTCCAAAACCGTTGTGTGCGATCCGGCAGCCAGGGCAGCGAAACTTCGCTGTGACGCGCAGATCGAGAATGCCGACTATACGCGTTGCACCGGGCTAAACCGCCTCAATCTGTTCATTGCGCTCGCCGCGTCTTCACGGTCGGCAAAAAGCCGTGCCCTTCCCTTGCGTTACCTACCGCGGGTGTCGCGTTTGGACCAGTTCTATGCGAGTGCGAGCACCAAAGACTGTACCGGTACGCCGTTGACGCGCCCCCCGGCATGATACACGTTGATTAAATCGGTTTAGCCCCGTCGCCTCACAGAGCACGGCCACGTCTGCAACATGCACGACCAAGCAACACGAAACAAAAATAGCAATGCTCGGGAAGGCCGCGACATCAACCTGGACTTGATCGCGGTTGTCGCGGCCGTGACCGACCGCGAACCTTGTGTTCTCACCATCGGGCAACAGGACGCGCTGCCCTCCGGTCCGTTCGCGCTCAGTCACCGTTCCCTGCAGTCTGGCCTGAGGGACTGGGTCGAACAACAGACAGGCCACCCGCTGGGCTATATCGAGCAGCTCTATACCTTCGCCGACGGTGACCGCATCGAGGCGGGGCGCAAACAGCGCAATATCTCGATCAGCTATCTCGCGCTGACCCGGCAGGAAGCTATTGCCGTGTCGCGCAATTGCGACTGGAAAAGCTGGTACGACTATTTTCCCTGGGAGGACCATCGATACGGCACGCCGAAGGCGCTGAGCATCTTGCGGCCGCGCCTGATGGCCTGGGCGAAGGGTGCCAGCAGCGCAGCGACGCGACGCGAACGCCGGCAGCGTGTGGCGATTGCCTTCGCCTTTGACGATCGCCCTTGGAACGAGGATCTTACGCTCCAGCGCTACGAGCTGCTCTATGAAGCAGCGTTGGTCGAAGAGTCTGGGGTGAAACCGGAGCCCACTCTATCGGTAGCCGTGTCAGGCAAGGTGATGGTCTGCGATCATCGCCGGATCCTTGCGACTGGCATCGCGCGGCTTCGCTCCAAGATTAAATACCGGCCGGTCGTCTTCGAGCTGATGCGACCGAGCTTCACCCTGCTCCATCTGCAGCGAACCGTGGAAGCGCTGGCAGGCCGACTCATCAACAAGCCGAACTTCCGCCGGCTCGTCGAGCAGCAGGAGTTGGTCGAAGAAACAGGTGAAACTGCCCTCGACACGGGCGGGCGGCCGGCGAAGCTTTATCGCTTTCGCCGCAATGTCCTCGATGACCGGGCAGTCGCCGGAACAAAATTGCCGCTCTCGCGAGCTTGACACCTTTATAGTCGGCGTAGATATATGCCGGTTATTGTCAGCCGGAATATAAGCGAGGCGCGGATGATCGGCGCGTTACCTACGGCCGCATCCCTCTATGAGCGCGTCCGGCGGGTGATCCCGCCAGTCGAATGGCCGGGCTTTGCCGACGACATCGA
>NZ_JBSKBP010000148.1:0-2038 GCF_053714275.1 Mesorhizobium sp. Arg314
ACGCATCTCGGCGTTTCACGGCCGGTGCCGTCGTTGCCCGATCTGCGTGACGACTTCATCCCCTGCCACCAAACGCCAGAGGCGGCGGCGCATGGACCCGGCCCAGGCCCGAATAGCGGGAAACAGCAACCGGAATTTGCGGTCAACAAAGAGGTCCGCGTGGGCGCAAAGCGCGACCGTTCCAAGCCCTTTCCCCAGGACAAGGAACTTGTTTCCACCTTCAAGAAAGTGGCCCGCGAAGCGAAGACAAACGAGCAGACAGTCCTGAAATTGGTAGGTGATCTGCACCATCTTAGCCACTGGCTGCGTCAGGAAAATCGGCAGCCCATTTTCGGCCGGTTTAACCCCGATTCGCCAAGGCATGCTTCTTTTGTGGCTGATGTTAAAGACTATCTGAAGGCTGGTGGCCGTCCTGCTATTGTTCCGCACCTGAAAAGGGTTGCGCCAGGGAGCCTCCCGTCGCGAGACCATCTAACTGGGAAGCTCCCTGCCGAAGACGTGGATCTTTTGGCAAGGTTCCGGCTTGACGCCGAGCAGCGCAACATCGCCGCCAAAGGGACCGTCCGCACTACCCTTTGCGGATTGAGGCAGTTTGCGCTGTGGCTCCAGGACAACAACAAGGGGTCTTTGGCTTCTCAGTTGCAAGGCGGTTCAGTGGATAAGGAAATTTCGGAGTATCGGGCGCTGGGGAGGGACTCCCAGAACCGCCTTACAACGACTCTGGCTGATCTCCAGCGGTTCTTGCCTGTACCTCAACAAGCCAAACGGCTTCAACCTCCTGCCCTTGGGCGCCCCCGTCAACTGGCTCCTCATCCCGAAGACGCCCCCTTGATCGAGGGCGCGCTCGGCCAAACGTTGAAAGATCTTGGAGCCCCGACTGCGGAGCAGAGGGTATCTGCGCAACTGCGGGCTTCACGTCTTCGTGGGCTGAGTGATTGGCTTCGAAGCGAGGGCAAGGGGAGCATAGCTGCCCGACTAAACGGTTCTATGCAGGAGCAGTTAAGGCTGGGCAGCGATCTGGTAGCGTTCCAACGGACTGGAAAAAGTATCTCCTCTGCCGCTTTGTCGCATCTTCGGAACTACCAAAAGCTAGTCGAGGCGAATCGAGACCTGCGGCTGCAAGCAGCTGAGCAGTCGGCTCTGCCGGCAGTGCTGGACGCTGGACGGCCCACTTCGCAGGAGCTTCCCGCGACCGCGCAGAGCGAGCGGGCCGGGGCTTTCTTAGGCGAGGCGATGCAAGAATCCGCGTCACCATCAAATGCCAAGGCACCCTCAGGGGTCTACCATGAAATCCCGCCGCATGCCGATTTGCGCGATGATGCCCACTTTGCGCCGGCGCACTCTGCCAGGGCTCGCTCAGGCACCTTCGGCGGCCTTCACTCTTTTGTCGACCTGAATGCGCCCACACCGTCCGATTTGCGTGATGACGCGCACTTTGCACCGGCGCACTCTGCCGGGGCTCGCTCAGGCACCTTCGGCGGCCTTCAGTCTTTTGTCGACCTGAATGCGCCCACACCGTCCGATTTGCGCGACGACGCGCACTTTGCGCCGGCGCACTCTGCCGGGGCTCGCTCAGGCACCTTCGGCGGCCTTCAGTCTTTTGTCGACCTGAATGCGCCCACACCGTCCGATTTGCGCGACGACGCGCACTTTGCACCGGCGCACTCTGCCGGGGCTCGCTCAGGCACTTTCGGCGGCCTTCACTCTTTTGTGGACCTGAATGCACCCACACCGTCCGATTTGCGCGACGACGCGCACTTTGCGCCGGCGCACTCTGCCGGGGCTCGCTCAGGCACTTTCGGCGGCCTTCACTCTTTTGTGGACCTGAATGCACCCACACCGTCCGATTTGCGCGACGACGCGCACTTTGCGCCGGCGCACTCTGCCGCGGCTCGCTCAGGCACCTTCGGCGGCCTTCAGTCTGTTATCGACCTGAATGCGCCCACACCGTCCGATTTGCGTGATGATGCTGATTCTGCACCGGTGCGTCGGCGCGGGGGGCAGATGTTCGGCGACGTGCAGCCGCAGCCCTTGATGC
>NZ_JBSKBP010000149.1:0-2008 GCF_053714275.1 Mesorhizobium sp. Arg314
GCCATAAGCGACGAGGCCGGCGTTATTTTTGACGATGTCCTCTTGCGCGCCGATACACACGCCGAGGCGTAAGAGGCACTCGGCGTGGCAGCGACGGCCAGCTGTCGCATATTATAATCGCGTCGGTCCAGAAGGCCGCCGCTCACGCGGCGGCTGCTTCGGAGGCGCTGAAACGCGACAGATAGTCTGCGGCGCGCTGCGCGTGTGCCGCTGCGGCGAAGATCGCTCGCTTGTCCCCCTTCAGCACGGACAGCCAGTGACCGATATAGGCGGCGTGGTCGTCGCGATCCTCGAGGCGCAGCCCCAAATCGGCGCAAAGGAACGCGGCGCCCAACTCGGCGACAAGCTCCTCAAGGGAATAGCCGTCGTCTCCGAACCGCTTGCCGCCGAAATCACGGTCAAGGCGCGTGGCGTGCCGGGTCCAATGTGTCGACTCGTGGGCAATTGTTGCATAGTACGCCTGCGCATCCCGGAAGGCCTCGAAGGCGGGCATTTGAATAAAGTCGAGAGCCGGGCTGTAGTAGGCGCAGTCGCCGCCGTGACGGATGTCCGCGCGCGTCGCGGCGAAGAATGCTTCGGCATGGACAATTCGCTCATCCGGGTTGCGGACATTTTCGGCGCGGGCATAGAAGTGAGGGGGCAGATCGTCGACCTGCTCGACATTGAAGACCGTGTAGGCCTTCAGGAACGGGATGAAGCGCTCGGCCTCATCGCCGGTGGCCTCGTCGGTCTCGGTGCGCCGCAGGGTGTCGGCATACACGACGGGAGAGCCCTTTTCGCCCTTGCGGACACGACCGCCCAGCTCGATGGCCTGCTTGAAGGTCATCCAGATCGGCGCGGCATAGTGCCCGGTCATCGCGGACGCCCAGAGCGTCAGGACGTTAATGCCGGCATAGGGCTGGCCGTTGTGGCGAAGTGGCCGGGAGACGTGGCCGGCGGCATGGGCGGCACTCCAAGGCTGCGTCCAGGGTTTTACGCCTTGCTCGAGGGCTTCGATGATCTGGTTGGTGATGCGGCTGTAGACGTCCTGCCGCGGGGTTTCGTTGGTGTCCGACATGACCTTGCTCCTTTTGCGTCGGGTTTTTCTCAAGACGCGGAGAAGCAGGGCCGGGCGATTGAGCCGGCCGGCCAGGCCCTAACACGGTCCCGCCCCTTCCCGGCGGGAGTGGTGCGGGCGGGGTTTGACCGGGCGGCGCGCCTGGCCGATTTCGCGGAAAAGATTGAGAAAAACCGCTGCAATGGGCAGATCGCCGGAACGCCGACCCGCGCGGCAGGGAACGAGACAGGGAGCGCTACTGCAAAGGCAGGCAGCACGCGCGTCAAGGCAAATGGACGTCGCTAAAAGAGACGAACGCTGCCACAGCCGTTTTCAGGAACGAGCCCATGGCTGACCTATGCGACTGGGAAAACGCTGGCGATCTGGGCGAGAGCAATCGCGACTGCTAGTTGGGCTGTGTATAGTCGACCTTCTCACCGTCTTCCTTGACGAATTCGCGCACCGGATGGTCGAGCAGCGGTAGCACCGCCTCCGAAGGCCGGCAGAGCCTTGTGCCCTTGGGCGTCTCGACGATCGGCCGGTTGATGAGGATCGGATGGGCGAGCATGAAATCGATCAACTCGTCGTCGCTCCATTTCGGATAGGCAAGGCCAAGCTCGGCATAAGGCGTTCCCTTCTCCCGCAAAAGCTGGCGCGAGGTGATGCCCATAGCTGCGATCAGTTCCAGCAGCCGCTCGCGGCTCGGCGGCGTCTTCAGATATTCGATCACCACCGGTTCCTCGCCGCTGGCGCGGATCATGGCGAGCGTGTTGCGCGAGGTGCCGCAATCGGGATTGTGGTAGATCGTGATCGTCATGACTTTGCTTTCAGAGGCTGGGATTGCACGATGATTTCGGGCCTTAATAGCCAGCCCATCAGCGCAAGCGCAATCAGGGCGCCGAGCAGCTCGGCGACGATGAAGCCCGGCAGATCGACCGGCCTGATGCCGGAAAAGGTGTTGGTGAGCGAGCG
>NZ_JBSKBP010000150.1:0-1930 GCF_053714275.1 Mesorhizobium sp. Arg314
TCGATTCTCGTTTGGACTCCAATTCCGACTTGCTTGGCAGTCGGTGCACGACTTTTTCAGCAACCTGTTAAAGCGCGCTTCGCGTCGAAATGGAATCAGGCGACGCGCTTGTCTTATGATTTTTCCCGGATATCGGGCACTGTGGTTCTATCACCGGCGGTTCGCAGCCGCCGGTGATGAAAGGGGCGCACGCGCAGATCATCTGACGGGTCGAGTTAAAGTTTGATCGCCCTTTCTTTCCTTGTGGCCTGAACGGATACCGGGGCTTTGCGGCCCGGATGACAAGCATCGGATAGGAAAAGATGATCCCTTCTACCATCGGCGTCGATATCTCGAAAGAGACACTCGAGGTTCATCGCATGAGCGATGGCGCCAGCCGCCGGTTCGATCCTGCCGAGAACCTTGTGTCCCCGAAAAGGCAGGCTCCGCTGCGCGGCGAGGGAGCTTGCCGGTCTTAGGCGCCAAGCGCTCACCGGCGCATCACCTTGTCGAAACCTGGATAGGATATCGACCGACGAGGTGGTTCGGGCGAAACCGAGTATCGAGCAATGGCAGGTCAAGCGGTTCCCGCTGATTGAGAAACGCATGAGCAGGCCGGATCGCCTCTCCTGGCTGCGCCGGCGCTTATCCCGCGCCCCCGAAGCGCGCCTGCGTGGGTTGCCCTTTCCACGACAATGCGCGCTGGCGCCGTATGCGCGACCACGACCCGGAAGCCTGGGCCGATGCCCGTTGCGGTCGACCGGGCCATTCGCACCGGACTGCTCGGTATTCGCGGCGAGATCTTCCTGCACCGCTCCTTTGTCCCGCTCGACCAGGCCGATCTGTCGACGGCCGCCGATCATCGCCAGCTCGATCTGTGGCCGAACGAATGCGAGGGCATCTGCGGGGTGTAAGGCACGAGCATATTGCGATGGGCACAACGGTCGCGTCCCCTGGTCGGGGCCGCGGGTTCTCTTCTTTCTGCCGTCCCATTCTACGGCTGCTTAGCCCGTGTCAAGGACGAGCGTGAGCCCCCGATTTTATCTCTGCTCCGGTTCCCGGCGCTGCGACAAAACCCGCCCCCACTCGCCGGCTCTGCCGGTCGCGTTCCGCGTCCCTGACACACGCTTCCGTGCGCACGTGGTCGCGTCGATGTCATCAAAAGGAGACGATCAACAGGACCACTATCGATCAAATCAGCGAATTACGCGCCGAGCCTCGGAGCTGCTATTTCACCAAGGAAGAACGCGCTGCGGCCGAAGCCGAACTGGCGGCCCTGATTGCGCAGCAGCAAAATGCGGCCGAGCAGTTCGCCCGTGACATCCAAGCCTTCGCCACTGATCTGGAATGAGGTCGGGGACCAATCGAGAGAGCGTACGCTGCCTACGCCCTCTGGATTTTTTCCTCAACGATCTCGCCGACAGCATCTGGTCGCACT
This sequence comes from Mesorhizobium sp. Arg314, assembly GCF_053714275.1. Classification (NCBI taxonomy): domain Bacteria; kingdom Pseudomonadati; phylum Pseudomonadota; class Alphaproteobacteria; order Hyphomicrobiales; family Phyllobacteriaceae; genus Mesorhizobium; species Mesorhizobium sp. Arg314. The sequence goes on from NZ_JBSKBP010000150.1 coordinate 1,418, forward strand.
ACTGCGTCAACTCCAGGAACTTACCCAGGAGCAGCAACGAACACCGACCGATCACAGCGACATCGAAAACGGCCCGTCCTCGTTCTAAAGCACACATCCTCGACACTCGGCGGCCCGCGAAGGCCGCCTTTTTGTTCCCTCCACAAGCACCAAACTCTTGTCGTCGTTTAGCCGCGCTTTTGAAAAGCCATCAACACACGGGCAAGCAGCCAAACGCTTGCGGCTGCTGGCCGTGATCACGGGCCATTTCCACATCGGCGAATCTTGATCGAAGACTCGGTCCAGATCAAGCGCGCTCTTCCGACCTTGGCCCGAGCGGGCGTGTTAGAAATGGAGGCCCTGTGGACGCGCGTTTTTCCTGACTGGTCAGCTTCTCGACAGCTGGTTGCGATAGCTTGTCGTTGGCGTGCGAGCTCGCAATCCATTCGCCGCTGATACTTTGATCTGAGCCTGTCTGCGCAGACTTGCGAGCAATCAATATTTTCGATGGAGAGCGGTATGGATGGTTCTCAG
>NZ_JBSKBP010000151.1:0-1813 GCF_053714275.1 Mesorhizobium sp. Arg314
GGAGGAAAGGTTCAGTCGAAGAAGCCCGCATCCTCTTCCCTGAGATACTTCATGGCCGCTTGGGCGTCGATATCGAGGCCGAGCCCCGGCGCTACCAACAGGTCCACCATGCTGTCCTTCACGATCTGCGCCGGTAGGCCGATCACCAGATCCTCCCACCAGGGGTCGGAGGCGCTCGGATATTCGAAGGCGATATAGTTGGCAGGCAAGGTGGCGCAGACATTGATCAGCGCGCCGAGGCCGAGCAGGCCGTTGGCTGTGCCGTGCGGCGCCATCAGGATCGAGTGCATGTAGGCGTGCTCCGCAACCCATTTGAGCTCGGCAATGCCGCCGATATCGGCGGGATCGGGGCCGATGACACGCACCGCCTGGGTTTCGATCAATTCCTTGAAATTGTGCCTGAGGTAGATCTGTTCGCCCGTATGGATCGGGGTCGAGGTTGAAGTGGTCAGCTCCCGATAGGCCTGCGGATTGACCCACGGCACATAGTCGCCGGTCAACATGTCCTCGAGCCACATCAAATTGTACTTCTCGACCGCACGAGCGAACTTGATCGCATCGGGCAGCATCCAGCCCGGGCCGCAGTCGAGCGCCAGGCTGACCTTGTCGCCCAGCACTTCCTTCATGGCGATCACGCAATCGAGCATGTGATTGAAACCGCGCTCGCTGATCACGCCCTGATCCATGGCACCGTGATAGCCGGCCTTGTTCTGCGTCACCCCGTAGTGGAACCCCTCAATGCTGTCCTTCATGTTGGAGTGGAACGAGATGCCTTGCTTGATCATGAAGAAGTTCTGCGGCTGCTCCATCATCCATTTGACATCGGCCGCGTAATCCTCCGGCCGGTCGCCTGCGCGCTTCTGGCGGATCGAGCCGTTGTAGACGCGCACCTTGTCGCGCACCTTGCCGCCGAGCAGTTTGTAGACCGGCACGCCCGCTGCCTTGCCGGCAATGTCCCACAGCGCATGCTCGATGGCGCTCACCGCCGCGCCATAGGGCTTGAACGAGCCGCGTTGGCGGATCTTCAGCATCACCCGCTCGACGTCGGTCGGGTCCTCGCCGATCAGCGCCTCACGGAAATGCAGCACAAAGGGTTTGAGGTAGGTCTTTGTAAACTCGACCTCGCCAAGGCCATGGAGGCCTTCATCGGTCACGATGCGCACGATTGGGTGCTTGCCGATGACGGCACAGCGCAGGTCGGTGATCTTCATATTCGGGTCTTTCTCGCGTCAGCTCCAGGTGCGATCCCAGGAATACTCGTCGTCCCAGTGATCCGTGGGCTGCCAGATGCCGGTGACACCCGGCTGCAGATGCCGCAAGATCACCTGATCGACAACATCGTCGATCCCCAGGCCCGGCTTGTCCGGAACAGTGATAAAGCCGTCCTTGACGAGCGGCTTGGGAAGGCCGGCGACGATGTCGTCCCACCAGTCGACATCGGCGGAGTGGTATTCGAGGGCCATGAAGTTTTCGGTCGCGGTGGCGACATGCGCCGCGGCCATTGCGGCGATCGGGCTTTCAGCCATGTGGATCGCCATGGCGACGCCGTGATGCTGCGCCATATCGCCAATCTTCTTGGTCTCCAGGATGCCGCCGCTGGTGAGCAGGTCCGGGTGGATAACGGAGAGGCCTCCACTCCTGAGCAGAGGCTCGAAGGCCTCCTTAAGGTAGATGTCCTCGCCGGTGCAGATCGGCACCGTGGTAGCCTCCTGCAATTGTCGGTACTGCTCCGTGTATTGCCAGGGAATCACGTCCTCCAGCCAGGCAGGAACATATTTCTCGATACGACGCGACAGGCGTATGCCGTCCTGCA
>NZ_JBSKBP010000152.1:0-1806 GCF_053714275.1 Mesorhizobium sp. Arg314
CATCTGATGCAGTTGCAGGAGAAATACAAAGATAGCGGACTTGAGGTCATCGGAGTCGCAGCTTGCGAAGACGCTCCTACCGCGGACGAGGCGCGAACCAAGCTTGACGCCTGGTTGACCGAAAAGTTCTCGAATCTGAATTATCGGATCGCGTTCGACTTCTCAGGCGAAATGGACAAGCTTTGGATGGAACCCAGCTTCTCCCTCGGGATTCCGACCTCGTTCGTTGTCGATCGTGACGGCCATATCGCCTTTATCGGTCATCCGATGCAACTCGATGACGTTTTACCGAAAGTGATCAACGGCAGCTGGCGTACCAGCGATGAAGCGAAGGCCGGCGATGCCAAGCGGATTGCCGGAGACGAAGCCAGAATGCGCGACCAAGCCTTGAAGAAGCCGATCTATGAGAAATTTCGGGCGGCGTCGAAGGCAGAAGATTGGAAGGCGGCGCTCTCGGCCATCGAAGAAGGCGTCACCTTGCGGCCGGACGACGTCCATTTTCGCGTGATTCATGCCAATCTGCTGCTTCACAGAATGCGTGACGTGGGGGGTGGCTTGCCGGTCATGCAGCTATTGGTTCGCGACGCGATCAACAAAAACTCCGATGATTGGCTGGTTCAGGTGCTAGACCAACTCTTCCATCCGGGGAGGGACAATTCGCATATTCCGTCTGCCGAGCGCTTCGCGATGGGCAAGGAGCTGTCCGAACGCATCCTGGCACTGCATCCCCCGCAAGGCGACTGCGACTTCAAGTTCGCGCACTATCCGGCGGTCGCTCAGTACTTTTACGAGACCGGCGACAAGGATCGCGCGATCGAGTTGGTCGAAGTGGCAATGAAGTCGCTCAGCGATTGGCAGGGTGGCTCAGACGAACTGAAACAGGAGCTTGCACCGGGGTTGCTGCAGACCCTGGCCAACTACAAGGGTGAGAAGGTTTGTTTCGGCGATCTCTGTGCGGTTCCGCAAAGCGATTTCGCGAATGCCAAGGCGCAGCCGGTGTCGGCAGGCGGAGATAGGGGCGAGTAGAAGGACGATCCGGTGCCCACCTGCATGTGGAGCGCGGCGGCCTTGCCGTCGATGGTGCCCGCGGTTTGCTACGGGCCGCTCAGAGGGGCTTCCAGCGCTCGCCCGCGACCTGCTCGTAGGCGGCGGTCACTGGCTTGATTGGGTCCGGGCAGCAGAGCCGGACCATCCAGAGTGTGCCCTTGCGGGGGTGAACGATTCTGGCATGCTGCCAAGAGGTGCGAGATCAATGTGAAGATCCTATCCTTGTCGCTCCGAAGGCTCCGACAGGCGCCGGTTTCTGTCTGAAAAACCGTCTGCCGCGGCGGGGCGCTTCCGCGTCCGGAAAGGCCGGGCGAGCGGGGCGGGCCTGGGCCCATGAGCCCTCGCGCGAGGGCGCGGGGGGGGGGTGCTGCTCAGCCGGTAGTGTGCTGAGAGTTCTGCAAATTCGCTGAAGAAGGCGGTCGTGGCAGGCTGGTGATTGTTCACGTCACCGATCCCGCGAAGGAACGCCACCATGACCAAGACTGAAGATAAATCCGCCATAGCCGCCGTCAAAGACATTCTGCTTTCGAACCCGGATGGATTGCACGAAGTAATCCGCGCGGTGATGCAGGAGGTGGACGACAGATAGAAAAGGCGACATAGCCTAACCTGGGACGATGTCCGCAATTTTCCTTGTCTTAGTCTTGGGGTGCACTCCACTGCTGTCCGCGATTTGGCGGAACTAGTCGCCCGTGAACTATGCGCAAGCCGTTGATCTGACTTGTTGAATGAGGAAGATCGCGGGTTTGGCATTGCAGG
>NZ_JBSKBP010000153.1:0-1752 GCF_053714275.1 Mesorhizobium sp. Arg314
ATGAGGCGGAGACCTATTTTCTCTTTCGCCGGGCCTGCCCGGACTGCTACACGTTCCGGCCGGTGAAGGACTACACGACACGCCGGATCCGAATCGTCTTCGGCTTGGTGAAGGTTCGCAATCCGCGCTGGATGCTGTGTCGGGATTGCCATCTGGGCATGACCGCTGCGTTCGCGCCGCTGAACGATATTTGTCCCGATCGCGCCACGCCGGAGTTGATGGAGCTGACGGCGCGGCTGGGAAGCATGATGCCATTACCGGGCAGGCGGCGAAGGTGCTGGCCGAGCTCCTGCCCATTGAACCGACCGACAGGTATGCGACCGTGCGCAAGCGTACGAAATAGCGGCCACCGGGTTCGCCCTTTCCCCACGCCCGCATCTGGCCACGACGAGCTCAAAGTTTCGCGCTGAATTGGGCTCGGCGCCTTCCAACCATCGACAGGGGACATCAGAGCCGTGAAATGGCGGCTGTGGCATGGACGCGTCGATCGCACGATCCGCGACTTGGAGGGCTTCTCGCCAGACTGAAGCAGCCGCAGGTAGAAGCCGAGTTCTCGATCGCACGCCTTCATAGCCTTGGCTCCCAACTGCTGACCCATGTCCGATCGAACCGCGGTGCGATCATCGACTATGGGAAGCATTACCGAGCCGGCCTGCGGGTCGCCTCGACCCTCGCCGAGGCAGCTGTGAACTCACTCGTCGGCAAGCGAATGGTGAAGAAGCAGCAAATGCGCTGGTCCCTTAACGGCGCTCACATGCTCATGCAGGTCCGAACGGCCGAACTGAACGGCGAACTTCGAAACCGGCTATTGTATGAGAACGCGAAGTGCTAGGCCCTCGAGCATTGCGCCCAACGCTCGAATGCCTAGCACCCCCTCGGCCGGATCTTCCGAGCGCAGCCAGGTGTCGACAGCGCGGATGCGTTGGTCGATGCTGGCGAGGGTGCCGGAGAGATAGAGGTAGAACAAGGATTCTATGTGCCTCGGCCGCTTCATCTCGCGCGCCGTCGGGCTCCGGACGTGCGAAACTCGCTAGCAGGGCGACCACCCGATCGAAGAATTCGGGGTCGCACGCAAGCGAGCGCTGAAGCCGTAGGAGATGTCGGCCATTCTCTCGCATTGCCTCGCTATCGGGCCCGACAGCTGCGCGCTCGATAGCATCGAGAGCGGCCATCGGCGCCACCGGTGCGATGTTTTCGAGGATCGTTCGTCCGAAGCCATTCAGGTTGGCGATATTGGCTACAAAGCCACGGGGCCAAGCCAACGTTTAACGATCGCGACTGCTTCCCTACTGCCGTGAAGGTAGCCGAGGCGCCGTTGACGAGTTGGGTTTCAATGGTCGCCCCAGGGGATGTTCTGGAGCGCCATGGCGGCGAGGCGGTTTGCGATGGCGTGTGGCAGGATCGCCCGCCATAGTCCGCGTTGCTGCACAAGGTCTCTGCGGCGAAGCTCGGCGATGCCGGCGAAGATCCTATCGCGAGCAGCGCATCGTTCTGAACACTCTTCGCTTTCTCAGCAATCGTCTGCAGATCTCGCTGGTCTGCTTCGGCGTCAACAAGGCGCGGGAGGCGATCAGCGGCGACATTCAGCTTGCGGGCCGGTTCGAACAGTTCACCTTGAGCCGGTGGGCTGCGAAAGAACAATCTATCCCAGGAACCGTGATCTAAAATTCACTATAATATTCAATGTTTTAGCACGATCTTGCCACGGGCCCCGGTTGCAACTGCGCTGTGCGCCGCACCGACATTCTCCAG
>NZ_JBSKBP010000154.1:0-1706 GCF_053714275.1 Mesorhizobium sp. Arg314
CAGGACTCTGCCGCCCACGTTTCTCTTTCTTCAATATTCAATTGTCAAAGAACAGACATCACTTCACGCAATGTCGTCGCCCCTTCGCTTTTCGCTGCAGGGCCGTCCGAGTGTCGCTCACGCGGCTCTCTTGAATCTCACAGAGGGCAGATTTAGAAGCAAACTTCTTCGTCGCCAGCGGCGCACCGCCCTCGTTCGTGGGGCGTATATAGTCGCCACCCGATCAAACTGTCAACAGCCAAGATCGCTCTTTTTTCGATTTCTCGTCGAGATATCCGCGGCGGTAAAAATGCTGAGTTGGCTTGGTAGAATTTTGGTCGGCGTTCCGTTGCCAGCCATTCCGGCAACGCTCGCCACAACGGCTCGCCGAGCGGGATGCGTTCAACCCGAAATCGCCTGCAGCGCTTAGCCGGATATCGACCGCCGCCCCCGTTTGAGCCTGGTTTAGAGCCGTTCTTCGAGCAATTCAGGCGTGACGTTCCGGCCTGCGTAGAAGATGTCCAGGATCAGGACACGCTCGCCATCGACAGCAAAAGCGATGCTGACCGCGCGACGATAACCGATGATCCGCAGCCCCGGCATGATCTCCACCCGCTCGGTGCCACGCTGTGGAAATGTCGACAAGCCCAGACAATGATCGCGGATGCCTGCAACAAAATCCCAGGCAACCGCCGGCGACCCGCGCTCGGCTATCTCGTCATAGAGTTGTTCGAGCTCAGCTTCCGCGCTCGCGTGGAAGACAATCCGGTATTCCATCCCCTACCTGGCTTTCGCCTGCCGCGCGCGATGACGGACCTCCAGCCGGGAAAACACCGTTTCGGCGGGAATTCCCTTTGCCGGATCCTGCTGAAGCTCGGTCATGCGCGACGGGATTTCCTCACGCAGCCACCTCTCCCGCTCCGCCTCGAAATCCTCGAGCATGCGCAGGCCGGCGCGGACAACCTCGCTGGCATTGTTGTAACGGCCTGATTCGAGTTGCCTCTTGATGAAGCGCTCATAGTGCTCGTTCAAAGCGTAGTTGGGCATGGGAACCTCCTGAGGAAAATATGAGACCCAGCGTCGGATATAGCAATAGATGGCAAGGATTAGCAATTTTGGTTGATTTGGCCTCACCACCTCCCTTTGCGATTCGGTGTGAGGGACTCAGCCCCCACCCGAATCGGGAGCGAATGTCGATCAAGACGCGGGCGCCCGATCGAGGATCGCTGCGCGGGCCGACAGCATGGCTGCCACCAGTTCCTCGGTCAGCCCGTCGTCGGCGACTGCGTCTCGCGCCGCTCATCGATGCGCCTCCAGAAGCTAGCGGTCCTTGCCATGCGCGCGCTGCGCGGCCGAGCCAGCGCCGAATCGCCGACGTAAAATGTGCCGTCGCTCCAGATCGCGTGCATGATCACCGCCAACTTTGCGGGCCACCGCGAAACAGGCCACGCGATGACAGGAGCGTTTGGCGATCTCCTGGCGGACCAGCAGCACGAATGTAGACGTAGGCGACCGGTCAGACCTATCGGTCTGCCGCCGCTTCCCGTGGCTTTCCGAGTTTGGCGTTAGCGGTCAGTGCGGACAAGTTCAACCCGGCGATTGACTGCCCGGCCTTCCAGCGTGTCATTGCCGCTCTTCGGGTTCTTCTCACCCTGGCCATCAGTGTCAAGCCGCGCCGCGGCGATGCCGAACTTGACAAGTTCAGCCTTGATGGATGCGGCTCGCTG
>NZ_JBSKBP010000155.1:0-1676 GCF_053714275.1 Mesorhizobium sp. Arg314
GGCGGGGCTCACCATTGCGGTCGTTGCGGCACCTGCGTCGAGCGGCGCGAGGCCTTTCACCTGGCTGCTCAAAACGATCCAACATCTTACGAAGACCCGGATTACTGGATCGAAGCTTGCCAGGATTACCAGGCAACACAACGGCACTAGAGCGCGCAGTCATGTCCACCATCACCAAACGGTTTGCCTTTTCGGCATCACTGTGATCGGCGGCCTGCCGGCGGATCACCCTTGCGCCCGGCTGCAAGGCCACAACTAAGAAGTCGAGGTCGCGTTGCAATCGGCCACGCTCGATTCGGTCGGCTTTTTCCGCGACTACCGCGAACTGTCGGAACTCAAGGCGCTCATCGATAACACCTTGGATCATCGTCACCTCAATGAGGTCCTCGGACATGACCGCACGACCAGCGAGGTCATTGCCAAGTGGATCTATGACTGGTGCAGTGAGCGGTGGGCCGAGGTCGCGGCTGCGCATCAGCGAGACCCCGAAAACGTGGGCGGAGTACCGTCCATGAAGGGGAGCATCCGCATCAGCGAAACGGGCCAACGGTCCAGGGAGAAGGTCCGTTGATCGGGCGCCCGACCGTGTTCGTAAGCACGGGCGGTTGCGATTATCGCTGCCGCCGCTGGGATGCGCTATATGCGCCGCTGCTGGAGCTGAATGAGGCCGGGCGCACTGCTCGGCGCGCCAAACATTCTTCTGCGGCGCGTTGGCGATCCCGGGCATTCCCACACGAGACGTTTTGGTGCGCCAACTTAGCGAACTCGATGCCGAGATCACGCAGTGCGATCAGGCCATTCTGGCCCTCGCCAAGGCTGATGAAACGCCACGTTGTCTGATTTATTGTTTCCGGCTTTGCCTGCCACTGCCTCCGCGCTTGCGGAGGACGTCCAGGATATCTCGGCTCTCTCGGGCTCGCGCGAGTTCGCCGCGTCGTTGGCGTCGGCGATCGAGCAGGGGCGAAGGCCATCGCCCAGGGACAAGGACACGCCATAGGCGCGGCAGATGCCGCAGATCTCCGCGAAATGCTCGTAGAGGAAACTTTTCCGGTGATGGTGCAGGCGCCATTTGGCCATGATCGGGCCGCCGCGCGAGACGCGTTCCCTCCGAAATGCTACATCTGAAACCATGAAAATATTGACTTCCAGAAGCCACTCGACGATAGTTAATGTATCAATAACAAATAGGAATTCGTGATATTATGCAGGTGTCTGTTCCGTATAGAGGATCAATAAATCTCAAATTGCACAGTTTAATAATGGATATTCGTGTGATTTAACCCTGGATTACGTGTTATGAATTGCTAATATTTCTGGTTGAGCGATAGTCGGCCGGGTGACGTGCCAGTCGACTTCAACACGGCGGTCCCTGTTAGCAATTTCCAGATGCCTCGGCCGATAGCGGCAGTGCAGCGATCTCCTCCCAGTCCGCGTCGTGCGCCCAATCGGCCGAGGCTGCCCAGCGCAAGGGGCGCGCCTCGCAAACGCACAATCGGGTTGGCCGTAGAGGCAGAACCTGTGGGAGCACACGAATGGCTGTCGTTGACTCTGCCAACAATGGTGACGGTTGGCAACTAGCGGAACATCCCGGCTCGGCTAAGAAACAAAGTACTACGTTGTTGATGCTTGGCGCGCTCGGTGTGGTCTATGGCGATATCGGGACGAGCCCCATCTAT
>NZ_JBSKBP010000156.1:0-1650 GCF_053714275.1 Mesorhizobium sp. Arg314
CGGCATCGACGAGCGCATGGATCTTGGTCGTGAGGCCGCCGCGGGAACGTCCCATGCAGCCATCGTCAGCGCCCCCTCATATGAGGCGTGTCGTGTCAATGGTAGCGGCGGCGGCCTAATCACTTTCGGACGCTGTCGGGATCGGCCTCGCGGCGAACTGCGGAACAAGTCCACATCACCTCATATCCGGTCGGCTCGCGTGGAGCCCGCACCCATATCCCGCATGCACGGGCAAGTTTGGCGAGGCCGGGAGGATGGGACCCATCTTTTTGACGGCATTGAAAGCCCTGGGGGGCAGCGGTCCACAGCCATCCCGTTTCGCCGCAAGTGACGTTGGCCGTCCCTCGCGTCGAACTCTTGTCAGACCTTGGTCATGGCGCCGTCCGGCAGCAGGCCCTGCGTCAGGTACCGCCACAAGGCGACTACCAGTTTGCGCGCCAAGGCGACGATCATGGTGCGGCGGATGCGCCCCTTGCCGGCGCCGACGCGCTCTTGGAACCAGCGGGCGAGACGGCTATCGGGCTGGTGGCGCAGCCATAGCCAGGCAAGCTCGATGGCGGTTCGCCGCGCACGTGGGTTGCCCGATCTCTGGATGCCTTGATCGCGGCTGACCGCGCCACTGCTCCAGGGACTGGATGCAAGTCCGAGATAGCCGGCGACCTCACGCCGGTTCTGGAAATCGCGGAAGAAGACCTCGTTCGTCAGCACGCTTGCTATCGTCAATCCGATGCCACGCAGATGGCTCAACTGGATGGTCGCGGGGGCCGTGGTCTCGGCCGCCTGGCGCTGTTCGTCCTCGACCTGCGCGATCATCTCGATCACCAGCCACAGACGGTCGCATTCGCGCTCTATCTCGCGCTTGAGGCAGGGTGGTAGATCTCGTCCGTCGGCTGTGCCCAGCGCCTCAAGCTGTTCACGCCAGTCTCGCCTGGCCGGTTTGAAGTCGCGGATACCCTGCGTCATCAAGAGCCCCTTGATGCGGCTCGAATGCTGGCCGCGTTCGTTAACAAGGCGAGCCCGTTCCCGGCTGCGACGGCGATCGTTCTCCTGCTCGAGGCTTGGCACTCGCACTATCCGGCAGACCCTCGGCTCGCCGCGTTCCAGCGCCATCAGCGTGCGCAGCAGCGCCGCCGCATCGAGGCGATCCGTCTTGGCCCGGCGTGACCGGCGGTCGACCAGGATGCTGGCCGCATCCAGAACTCGATTGTCGATGCCGCGGTCGCACAGGAAACGATGCAGCCAGAAACCGTCGTAACCGGCCTTGTAGCACGACATCACCCGAACCGGACGCGTCAAGGTGGCCTGCGCCTGTTCGCGCCGGTGTTCAATGAGAGCCATAAGCCCTTCGGTGTCACCTCCTTGCAGGCGATGCAGGCTAATCTTGTCGGCCGCTGGCGAGTGCAGGGCTACAAGCCAGGCCGACTTGCTCAATTCCAGTGCAACGAAAATCGTGGCAGTCTTCTCGCCGACGGGCGGCAGAGCAACGGATGAGAGATTCATAAGACGTCTCCAAGGTTAGGATGTCGGACCCCGAAACCTTACCTGAGTTCCGCCGCCCGTCGCCCCATGGGATCTTTTTTGCCGTGGCGGCGTGCTGGTGAACGCGGACACAGGAGCTGTCGATCATGATGATCTCGCCGTCAAAGGCCT
>NZ_JBSKBP010000157.1:0-1609 GCF_053714275.1 Mesorhizobium sp. Arg314
GCTGGGCTTCGTCTTGCAAGCCGTTCCCTGCGACGCCGGCGGTGCTGTTTCTTAGGAAGGCCGCAGCCTACTTCGCGGGGGAAGTGGCATGAGGTCCGCTTTTCATCGCGAGGCACCGGAACATCTGGCCGGTGGTATGGCTGTGCAGTGCGCTGGATGTGTCCCGCTCAGGCTTCCATGCTTGGCTCAACCGCAGCCCCAGCGGTCGTTCTCGGGACGACGAGATCCTCGTGTCTAGGATCGACCGAAGCTTCAAGAGCATCGACCGCACCTATGGGTCTCGTCGCGTCTGGCATGACGTGCTGGCCGAGGGACTTTCTTGCGGTCTGCATCGCATCGAGCGGGAGAATGGACTACAACCTTCCTTGACCGCGCTTTCGAGGCGTCGGCGCCGAACCAGAGATGGATCGCCGATTTCACCTATATCTGGACCGCGGAAGGTTGGCTTTACGTTGCCGCCGTCGTCGATCTGTTCTCCAGCCGTGTCGTCGGCTGGGCGATGAAGGCCGAGATGACAGCCCAGCTCGTCACCGATGCGCTTATCATGGCAATCTGGCGCCGGGGTAAGCCCGACAGCCTGCTGCATCATTCCGACCAGGGGTCGCAAGGCGAGCAGTTCCAGCGCCTGATGACCGACCACGGCATCACGTGTTCGATGACCTTGTGGCGTTAGTGTCCGCTTAAATTAAGTGGACGCTTAGCGATGAAGTATCTGGCTATGGAGCAGCCGTCGAGGGTGGAAGCGAGCACGCCGGCAGCTCTATCGCTGCCGACGGATGCCGGCCGACAGCGGACGCGCCGCTCCTGGACGGTCGAGCAGAAGCTGGCGATCGTGGGTGAGGTGCAGGAGTCCGGTGATCCGGTGGCGGTTGTCGCGCGGCGTCACGACATGAACGCGAACCACTTGCACATCTGGATCAAGCAAGCCCAGGAACGGAGATTGGGTGGCCGATCCGAGACCCCACCGATGGCCTTCATTGACATGGGTGTGGTCGGTCACAGCGTGCACGATGTGGAGACGGAAGAGCCGGCTCCTGTGCGATCGCACTCCGAAGTGTCGGCTGCCAGCCAAGCGGTGTCTGCAGGTGGCCGGATAGAAATCGTCGGTGCAACCGGTCGGCGTGTGATCGTTGACCGCACTGTCGACGTAAGTGTCCTGATGCGGATCTTGCAGGGCCTGGAAATGCTGCGATGATCCCGACAGAAGGCGTGCGTGTGTGGTTGGCGACGGGCTACACCGATATGAGATCTGGCTTTCCATCGCTGGCGCTCCGGGTGCAGGAGGTCCTCAAACACAATCCCCCTTGGGGGCAACCTGTTTTGCTTCAGGGGCAAACGCGGAAATTTGTTGAAGGTCATCTGGCATGATGGCCAAGGATCATGCAGACGCTTCATCTGGCCGACAGTTGAGGGTGGAGCTGTGACAGTATCTCCTGCGCAGCTGACTTATCTATTGTCCGGGACTGACTGGCACAACCCTCAGGAAACATGGCTTTTGAGTTGAAAATACAATGGAATATGATTCAATCGGTGCATGAATTCGAAGCCGGTTGATCTTCCCTCGGATCTTGCCAGCGCCTACGTGGCGCTGCTTGTCGAGCGTGAAGCG
>NZ_JBSKBP010000158.1:0-1606 GCF_053714275.1 Mesorhizobium sp. Arg314
GCATCGGCCGGCCGACACTTCAACGTCATCCGCTTCCTTGTCCCGCTGGTCCTGACGGATGCGCTCGTCGACGAAGCCCTGGGCATCATCGACGAATCGATCGACGTCGCGCTCGAGAGCGAGCTTGCTCCCGCAAAGGCAGCCGCTCAGGCCAGGTGAGACCTCATGAACTTTGCTGATCCCTCAGAGGCACTTGCACTGGCAGGTGAATTCCGTCGTGCACCGTTCGGGCATCACAGCCCGAACCTGCAGAAGCTCCTGCGCATGTTTCGCAGTCTTCCAATCGCCGGAAAACATGCCTTGTGACTCACGGCGTACCCGGCGCGCGAATTCACTGGGCGGGTGTCTTTCTCTGCCCAGCGATGCGCATTTGCCTTGTCGGGCACATGATCCGCTCAACGACTTAGGTCAGGACTGGGCGAACGACTCACCTTTGCGCTTCTACAAAAATCCTGACAACCACCACCATGCCGATCCAACGTCTTTGGCATTGCAATTGCGATCCAGATTCCTGGAAAAGCGGCAGCGGCAGGTTTTTCTTTATATCGGAGACCGCGCTTGTTGCTGTTCAATGAATCGTGCGACTTAAGGAAATGAGGTCGTTGACGTCGGCCTCTGGCGCCCCGCGCGGGGAGGGTGGATCACGAGCGCGCACTTATCCCACCTCTGCTTACAGGATACGAGGTGCGCCAAGGCGGAGAACCCGCAATGGGAAGGCGCGAGACACAGAAGTAGATGCGTCGCCCGGCGCGAAGAGCAGTGGCACCTCCGCGGTCGCTGCAACTGAAGAGATATGTCTCGAACCCGGCCAGGTAAGCTATCGCATCGACTATCGCCAAGACGGCTCAAGGACCCAGTCAAAAGGTTGCGTCGCCCCAGTCTGAAAGCCGTTCTCTCGATCGGTCGCTTGGCAGGGAACTCACGACCCACGATGCCCGCTGGATATTGTGACGAGCGCTTCACAGATGGGCCCCTGCGACACGCCATCGATAAAAACCTCGGCAACCAACAGCCTGCGGGTTGAATCCTCACGCGATGGTGCGGTCGCCCGGAGAAATATGTCGCCTTGCTCTGCCGGTGCAAGCGTGACGCCTTGCACTTCGGCGTGCGGCCGCCAACCAAATGCCGGCAATAGGCGAGCTTCATAGAGGGCGTTGCGATTCAGGTTGTTTCGGATCCTGACAGTGTATGTGACTTCGCTGTTCGGGCTTGCCTTTGAAACATATGGCAGCATTCGCGCCCAAAAAAGATCAATGAAATGGTCCGCGGGTTCGCTTACCACATCGCGGAAAGCTGTCTCCTTCCGCTGGATATAGCCCATATACTCGGCGATTTCTGAGTCATTCATCTCAATCAGGGGCCCGTGGCCGGGACACAGGAGATCGGGCTTCGTAGCCTGCAACACGTCTGCACAACGACGATGCATTTCCAATTGGAAGCTGTTGCGCATCACAGTTAGCTGGACAGGGATCTGGCGATCAATTCCTCCAGTGTGAGGATTGCAGAGAGCGATACTGTCACCGCTAAAGAGTCGCCCGTGAACTATGCGCAAGCCGTTGATCTGACTTGTTGAATGAGGAAGATCGCGGGTTTGGCATTGCAGGAT
>NZ_JBSKBP010000159.1:0-1548 GCF_053714275.1 Mesorhizobium sp. Arg314
TGGATTTGCGCCAGACCTATGTGCGGGTCGGCAAGCTGGCGCTGATCAAGCACCAGCGCTATGCGCACGCCAAGCAGATGGGGTTGTCTAATCGCAGTTGGGGCGTCAAGCGTGGAGTTTGTTGAAGCGGCACTGCCGGGTGCATGGTTGTCTTCGCGGTCGACATTAGTCGCCGCATGATGGAGCTTCGCGGGACGAGCCTTCAATGTGGACGACGCACTTTGCTGAGACAGCGGTGCAACCCCATCAGCGGAATGGCTCGGCTCACGTCCCGGCAGGGACGCCTCAGGCGTTCAGAGTCTGAACGCTATCCGGTTTTACGTTGTGGCTCCCGCATTCGGATTAAAGAGCTCACCGGTTTTAAGCATCGTATGCATTATCACCGCCAGTTTGCGCGCCACGGCCACAGCAGCTCTTTTGAAGCCGATCCTCTCCCGCAGTTGAAGTCCCCATGTGCGCAGGGTGCTGTCAGTTGAGCTACGCGTCAGAATGACCGCCGCGGCTTCGTAGAGAAGCCCTCGCAAATGGCGGTCGCCGCGTCGGGATATATGGCCGTCATAATCGACTTCTCCGGATTGGTAGCGGCGCGTCGTCAGGCCGATCCAGGCGCCAACAGATCGGGACTTCTTGAAGTTGCCCGGATCTTCAATGGCAGTGGCGAAAGAGGTCGCGGTGATGGCGCCGATGCCGGGGATCGACATGAGGATGCGGCAAGCCTGGCTTTGGCGGGCATCCGCGACGAGCTGGCGTCCGAGCTCGGCGGCGCGGATGCGAATGCCGCGCCAGGCCTCCAACATCGGCAGCACGATAAGAGCAAGCTCCTTGTTATCGATAAGGAGGCGCCGAACGTTGTTCTCGAACGTGGTTCCCTTACCTGCAGGAACGAGCAAGCCGAACGTTTTCATGATTCCACGAATCTGGTTGGAAAGCTCGGTGGTGATCCGGACCAGCCGGGTGCGTGCCGCCACGAGCGTTCGGGTCAGCATGCTGTCGTATCCTTTCACCCGCACCTCGCGGAAGAAGCCCACCTCTGCAAGCTGCGCCAAACCATCGGCGTCATTCGCATCCGTCTTATTCGCCGCCATATCGAGCGCAGCTTTGGCGTGGCGGGCATCGATGCAGATTGCCGGCAAACCCTCGGCGCGCAGCGCATGATAGAACCATACGGAGAGAGGCCCCGTTTCGAACACCACTCGCTTTACAGCTGGCGCCCGCTTGCGGACAAGCTCGGCAATGATGTTGGGATCAGATGCGCACTTCCCGCGCCAGATCCGCTCGCCTTCACGGCGGATCGACACTGCCGTCTCTTTCATCGACACGTCGAGACCGATATATTCTGCCATGGCTGTTCTCCGTTAGATGCCTGGGCCCGGCGTCTAGTCGTGAGCCCGTACCTTCATCTTATCGGGGAACAGCCACCCTCCAAGGCTATGATTGGTTCCAGGGTGCGTCGCTCCCGCGATTACCCCATGTGGATGCCAGCCTTCTCCGACGGCATCGCAATATGCCAAGTTCGTGGTGCTACAGCCACGCAAAGGAGAGGAAAGC
>NZ_JBSKBP010000160.1:0-1518 GCF_053714275.1 Mesorhizobium sp. Arg314
CTCCATTGGTCATGAATGCAGTCGTGAGCATCGCCTGCGAGGATTGCCGCGGCGACCGCTTGGGGCCGTGCCCGCTCGCCTTGGGTTTGATGTTAGCCATATTGCACCTCTTGGGCTCCAATATGGTCTCGTTCGTCAATCTCGTCAAGTTCGTAAATCTCATCTACTTCCATTTTCGCCAACTCTCAGCGGATTGGCGCCCTGCGGGTAGTGATCGACTGAAAGTCAGAAATGCTTGTACCTCAGACACGATCTGGAGCGCTATCAGCGGTCCGAATATGTGCTCATCCCGCCCCTATACGCCCCTATACGGGAGATGTGGCGTCTATAGCCACCGCATATGGAAGCTCTCGCCGGGGTGGCAGCCCAACAGGGCATGCGCTGCTGGCACCGAGGTGGAGAACCGGTGCGGCCAAGAACGGACGTTGGCAAAAATTGCAGACATCTATCGCCTGCTCTCCTGTGCGCTTTCGGCCGCGAACAAAACGTTCTTGCGGCAAAGGCTGCGTTGGACTCATATCGTCTTGCCGGCGCGGCGGCGACCAGGGTCTCGCCGCAAAAACAGGCCGTGATTGCAGCCATTCTCGCCGGGGGTAACTCTTTCCGTCCCAAGTCGGCTGACGCCGAGACATTCGACCGCAATTTAAGCGTCGTCGCAGAAGCATTGCCGGACGTCGTGGACGAGTAATTTCTACAAGCGCCCCGTCGACAAGGTTACGGCCCTCGCCGGAGCGTAATCAGGCTCCATTGCGAAAATATTTCCGCCTAGCGCCCAACCTTTGGAATTGTCTTAGTCGAAAATCACTGAGAACCAAGTCACAAGGAGAATGTTCAGTGGTTTCCTCCCAAGCCTCTGGACCGCTCCTCTGAAGGTTCGATCCTTCTTTTGGCCGGGCCGTTCGAGCCCGGCCTTTTTCTTCGACTCCTCAGTTCCGAGGGCTTCGGGTGAGATGCCGCGCTTCCGCGCCCCTTTGAGCAAATCGGATTATTATTATTGCCTTACGCCCCCCCTTGCACTGGTGGGTCTGTGTCTCCTCTTTACGTCCGCCAACTTCGGCGAGCGGCAAGGTGATCAGACTTCACGGAACGACGGAACCTCGCACTGCCCGCCGCGCTATTCTCTCGGGGCTTCCGTCATGACCGCCTGTCACCTCTGCAGCTGCGAGCGCCGCTTACCGGGGCCGAAATGAGAGACCTGCCGATGGCGCCGTACTGATGGCTGCGACGATTGCGCCAACCCGATGTCCTCAGTGCCATAGCTGGAGTTCGCCCTCCCCGACGTCTCCGAGTCGGAACGCTCCGACGCTCCGGGGGATCAGCCGTCTCGTAAACAACCTGAAATGCTACAGCTACTTCGGACCCATGCTGGGGCCATATGCAACATTGCCGAATTTTCCGGCAGGCAGGTTTTAGCGCTCATATTCGTCGCCTTGGCCGCGTCGCGTCTTGCGGTCCTGGTCGTCGGCCTGTCGGTCCTTTTGCTTGGCTGAGTCTTTCTGCTGCTGAACGCGTTCACGC
>NZ_JBSKBP010000161.1:0-1497 GCF_053714275.1 Mesorhizobium sp. Arg314
GTTCCTCTCCGCGACGGTAATGCTGAACGACGGCAAGAAGGACCCAGGCGCCAGCCTTTGGGATTGGTCGCAGCTTCAGACGCTAAACGATCCCGCTCGTATCTGCACTGAATTTCACAAGGAGCTGGCCGATCCGTGTATCGGCAATGCGACCGTGCTGCCGGGCCTTGAGCCAACAATCTTCGGCGCGCTAACCCTCGCGGCCATTGTCGTACTCGCGATGCACTGGCGTGCCGTGGTGACGGGCCAACTGCATGAGCCCCCATCGATCACGACCCACGGTAAGTAAGTTATCGACACCGTCCGACGCTCGCTCAGGGTGCTCTATTCGTGTAGCATCAGGGTTGGGGGAGCGTGTCCGATTCTGACGTCAGCTCCAGTTCAATACTGCGCCCGACCGACTGAGCTGCGGTCGGCCGTTGAGGAGATTCGTAGTAATCGGTATGACGAATGCAGCGATACATACCACCGTGGCGAAGTTCCTCAGGAAACAACAAGACGTGGTGTCTCACATCCATCTGGATGCGAACGCTGACGCGCCCGCGACTTACCGCGTGCAGGCTGCCGTCCTAGAGGCATTGGTCGGTGGCAATCCCTCGAGTGCGCATACTGCGGGAGAGGATGGCCGATCGATCCTTACAGCAGCCCGAGATGCGGTCGCCGAGCTCAGCGATGGCGTGTTCCCCGAACAAGTAGTGTTCACGTCTGGCTGCACCGAAGCGAATAACACGATTGTAGCCTCGGCGTGGAAGGCGCGCGCGACGCTTATCACGACTTCGGTGGAACATCCCTCAATTTCGCGACCTGCCCAAGCCTACTCCGCCGAGGGTGGCAAGGTCATAACGCACGTCGTACTCGAGAAGATACCGGAAGCACTTGCCCGGCTGATTACACAGGAAGTTGCAATTCCCACAATCGGTATCGGTGCATCGCCGGCCTGCGACGGTCAAATCCTGGTTGTCGATGACATGCTGGGCCTGTTCGGCACCGTCCGGCCGAAATTTGTCAAGCGCTATGCGGAGCTTGCGGATGTCGCCAACGCAGCGATCGCGGCATTCGCAAAAGCAAAAGATGTGCGCGAACGCTGCTTTCCGGCCGCCGATCACGTATTCGGCGATGAGACGGGCACGGTTAGTGGAGGAGAAGGCGCATGAGCACCGCGATCGTCCGGATCGTCTCCGAATTGCGCAGCATCGTTGCTGCTTGGCGCCGCGAGGGCCTAAGGATTGCCGTTGTGCCAACCATGGGCGCCCTGCATGAGGGTCATCTCAGCCTCGTGCGGGCCGCGCTGGCCAAGGCTGATCGGGTGATTGTGACGCTGTTCGTCAACCCGAGGCAATTCAACAATGCCGATGACCTGGCTGCCTATCCGCGCACGGAACACGATGACGCCGCCAAGCTCGCATCTGCTGGGGCCCATGGTCGCAGACTCATAATTTCTGAGCCAGATGCGCACTGAAGCGAGCTTGATGGCAGCGAGGAAATTGAGCGGATCGC
>NZ_JBSKBP010000162.1:0-1493 GCF_053714275.1 Mesorhizobium sp. Arg314
CCCCGCAACCAATTCTATCATAAATCAATAACCGTCCCGGTCTGACCGGGGCGGTTTTTTGCGTTCCGGCCATGCAGTGTGTAAAGGGGCGTCACCGGCCAGCACGGCAGAAACAACAGCTGTGGAACCGGCATCCTGATTTGTGTCCGGCCCCGCGAAACGGCTCCTGAAGCGGGCGCTCGGCAAACGCCTTCAGACTCTCGTCCAGGCGTTTGTTGATGGCCGAGATCGACGAGGCGGAGAAGGCATGACCGCACAGTTCCTCCGTGATCGCCTTGACCTTGCGGGTCGACACGCCCTGCACGTACATCTCCGCAAGGGTGGCCACCAAGGCGCGCTCGGAACGCTGATAGCGCTCGAACAATTCGGTGGAGAAGCGGCCCGCCCGGTCCTGCGGAACCCGCAGCTCAAGCTTGCCGACCCGCGTGACAAGGGTGCGGCCGTAATAGCCAGAGCGATAGCCAAGACGCTCCGGCGTGCGCTCGCTCTTCGAAGCACCCAGCGCCTGATCCATCTCGGCCTCGAGCACCTCCTGCATCACCGCGCGGATAACCTCGTGCAATCCATCCGGGTTCGAAAGCAGAATGTCTTTGACGGCGGCTATGGCGGATTTATCTTCAGTGTTGGTCATGGTGGCGTTCCTTCGCGGGAATCGGTGACGTGAACAATCACCAGCCTGCCATGACCGCCCTCTCTCAGCGAATTTGCAGAACTCTCAGCACACTACCTGCGCGCGTTGGTGAGCGAGGTTGGGATGTCAGAATCCGCTATGGGGAAAACTTGATCGTCGCACTCACTCTGGGGTTCGGTCGGAGGACCGCTACCCGGGATACCCACCGCCGAAGAGGCGCTGAACGATGACCGCCGGCGTGAAACTACATGCTGGCAGCAGCGGGCCGCTGTTGTAGTGTGAAGGGGGTGTGAATGATTAGCTAGCTGTGAGCTTTCAGGAGGTTGTCCATTCGGACCGGACCGAGGAGACTGGAGTTACCAGGCTTCAGCACTCATCGGAGGGTCCGAATGAACATCCACAAGAATGCCCGTCTCACGCCGCTGCGTCGAGAGGAGATGGCGCTGTCGGTGATAGAGGGCGCTTTTTCCAAAGCCCATGCGGCGGGCGTCTATGGCGTGTCGGCCAAGATCGTGGCGCGCTGGGTCGAGCGCTACAAGGCCGAAGGGCGGGCCGGCATGATCGGCCGTTCCTCGCGGCCCGCCCATATGCCACAGGCCACCGCTGCGTTGATCGCCGAGCGCATCATTGCGCTGCGGCGGCAACGTTGGACCGGCGCGATAGGTTTGTCGGGCTTCTTGCTGTGGTGGCGCGGAGGAAAGTCGAAGATCCCCGCGAGACAACAGCTTTGATGATCGTGTTTACATCGAACCGATCAAAATTCACGTGTAACCCACAGGAAGTCTGTCGTCCCTTTCAAATTGGCACCCGGAACAAGACCGACGGCGCCGTTCAGCGCGACATGTGTGCTGAGGGCATCCAC
>NZ_JBSKBP010000163.1:0-1416 GCF_053714275.1 Mesorhizobium sp. Arg314
TTGCGCAACGCCTTGTTGGCCCGCTTGAACTTGTGTGGATGCCAGCCGTTTTGCAAGGAGAGCATTGAACTTTTGGGCGTGTGATCGAGTGCGGACTTGTGTCAGGCCTGTCTCAGGTGCGGCCGTTCACATGCCGCAGGGCCGGTATGGTGATGCGCGGATCAGGTCCAAATCTGCTTGGCGAGCTCATGCAGCTCCCGTTCAAACACTGGTTTTCCTGATCCCGATCTGATCGATCATTTGCCCATGCGGTTCTTGCCTTCCTCACATCTCCGACGTACCGGCTTCAGGTGCGCAGATGAGTGTTCATGCAGGCACCATCGCCGGATTCCGGTAATCCTCTTGTTTCGTTAGCATCGCCCAGATTCCGCGCGCCATCTTGTTGGCCAGCGCGATAGCCACCAGTATGCGTGGCTTCTTCGCCATCATGCGGGCAAGCCAAGAGCCGCTGGGCACACCCTTCCGGGAGGCCCATTGCACCACAGCCATGGCACCAAGGATGAGCAACCGCCGAATATCACGTTGGCCCATCTTCGAGCTCTTCCCCAATCGCTGCTTGCCCCCGGTGGACTTCTGCAGCGGGACCAGCCCGAGCCAGGCGGAGAAGTCGCGGCCACACTTGAAGGTCTCCATCGGCGGCGCAAAGGTTTCGACGGCAAGGGCGGCGATCGGCCCGACACCGGGCATGGTCTGCAAACGTCGCGATCTTTGCGCTTCCTTGGACAGCGCGTTGATCGTCTTCTTCAGTGCCTCGATCCGGCCAGTCAGGTGGGCGATCCGGTCCAGCAAATCGTCGCATATTTCACGTACCAGATCCGGCAATTTCGCGTTCTGGTCCTCGATGATCTCTGCCAGCCGTCGCAGGTGGCCGATGCCTTGCGGAGCAACATATCCGAACTCATAAAGGTGCGCGCGCAATGCGTTGACCAGTTCGGTGCGCTGATTGACCAATTGTTCCCGGGTGCGGAACACGATGGCGCGGCACTGCTGCTCCTCGCTCTTCGGTTCGACAAAGCGCATCGTCGGCCGTTGTGCTGCCTCGACGATCGCCTCTGCGTCCGCTGCGTCGTTCTTATGGCGCTTGATGAACGGTTTGACATAGCCTGGGGCGAGCAGTTTCGGCTGATGGCCAAGCCTGGCCATCTCGCGAGCCCAGTGGTGGGCGCTGCCACAAGCCTCCATTGCCACAACACAGGCTGGATGATCCGTCATGAACGTACCGAACTGCGCGCGCGTCAGTTTCTTGCGAAACACAACAGATCCATCGGCTGCCGCCCCGTGCAGTTGGAAGACGTTCTTTGCCAGATCGACTCCAATGATGGTAACTTCTTCCATGGATGCTTTCCTCTCCTTTGCGTGGCTGTAGCACCACGAACTTGGCATATTGCGATGCCGTCGGAGAAGGCTGGCATCCAC
>NZ_JBSKBP010000164.1:0-1415 GCF_053714275.1 Mesorhizobium sp. Arg314
TCAAATGAAACGAATACTGTTGTCGGTTATTGGCGCCATCGGCCTGATGGCATCTGCGTCTTGGTCGCACGCCGAACCAATCACCCTGCACTTGACTCATGCTTTCCCCAGCCGTGACACTCTCTTTCTGAAACCGATCGCAGATCAATTCATGAAAGAGAACCCAGGCATCAAGATTGAGCTGGAAGCCAATGCCACCGACTGCCCGGCGCTGCTTCAGCAATTGCTTCGGGACTCGATGACGGGCGCACTGCCAGATATGGTTTCCTCGGTTTGCTACACCGACACGCCTATCCTTGCAGAACGGGGTATCCTGACGCCTTTGGACGATCTCCTATCGAAGGATCCTGATTGGAACAAAGTGGGCATTGAGCGGAGTTTGCTTGGCACGACCACTGTAAAAGGTCACGTGGTGGCGATACCGCAGTCCGTCTCTTCCGGTATCGTTTACTATAACATGAGTCTGATCAAGAAGGTTCGTCCCGACCTGGCGAACCTCGATCTGTCATGGGACGAAATTCTTTCGATCGCGGCCAATCTACAGAAGGCCGAGCCCGATATCATGCCTTTGTTTTTCGAGTATTACGACGTGGACAATTGGTTGTTCAATAGCCTCGTTTCCAGCCATGGCGGCGATGTTTTCACCGAAGACGGCAAGATCGGCTTCGACTCGCAAGCTGGACGAGACGCGCTGGCACTGCTGCGGCGGTTCGGTGAAACCGGCATGGTCGACATGACCGCTGAGCAGGCTCGCCAGGCATTCGCGTCGGGGAAAATCGGCATCTACTTCGCCTCGACATCGAGATTGAAGACGCTGATGGCCAACGCGGGACCGACTATGGATATCCGTACGGGAGTATTCCCGCAGTCGGCCGCCGATGGGAAGGTGGTGCAGGGGGGTGGCGTAATGGCTATCACGACAAAGGATCCGGCAAAGATCGCCGCTGCCTGGAAATTCCTCAAGTTCGCTTCCGCGCCAGAGGCGCAGACCTTGATTGTCAAAACCACCGGCTTCGTACCAGTCAACGCTGTCGCGGTGCGGGATTCCGCGTATCTTGGCGCCTACTACAAAGACAACCCGGCCATGCTCGCCGCAATCCGTCAGCTACCCCGCGTCAAGGTTCAAAACCCCTATCCGAGCCCGAACGCCGCCCGGATCGGGACCGTCATCCGCGACTACTTGCAAGGTGTGGCGACATTGAAGCAGACACCTGAAGAAGCTCTGCCCGGAATGGTCCGCGAGGTCACGAACCTTATGCCAAGATCCTGATCTCGATGATCGGCGGTTCTCGGTCTCTGGATGTTCGAGAACCGCCAGCAAAACCTGCCTGGAGAAAGAACGTGCAATGGTCGATGAAATCTACTCCCGGCAGGAAATCCTGCGCTCGATCGACAATGCGGACGAGCGCCAATTT
>NZ_JBSKBP010000165.1:0-1408 GCF_053714275.1 Mesorhizobium sp. Arg314
TTTTCTTACTGCATTCGACGATTTTTTGGCAGCTCATCGTTCTCTCTTGCCTACGCGCACCAGTTAACCTTATTCATGATGCCTCTGGGTTTGTTTGGCGATGAGCGGCAGGGCATCTTTTTCACCCCGGCCGTCAGGTTTTGTTGCAAAGGCTGAATAGGGGCACAGAGAGGCCCTGATGCGACGTCAATCAGGCGGCGAAGATTTCGAACTGCTCGGCCAAGGAGCGGCAGCTGAAATCGTTAGCAAAAATTGAAATCGTTAGCGAAAAATCACGGCTACCGTAACGTCTAAACCTAAATAATATATGACATTCTTCCGTTTGAAGTCCGGAAGCAAAAGCGACATCCGTCCATTTTGTAGGGAATTCGACAGAACTGACGATTACCCGCTCACCGCGAGACGTGAGCGAATTCAATCAGAACCGGCTGCTGCGCCTCTGGCATCGCTCTTGCTCTTCCAGCTGTGACATTACACGCCAACGGTCCGTTTGAGTCGCGCCGCCGTGGAGCGGCAGGTGGTACGGGTAAGCTCGTGATCCCGCCCCCGTCGAGGAAACGTCCGGTCATGGAAGTCTTGATGGGCGCATGATTGAAGCTTTCTGATGAACTGGAGTGCGGATGGCCACACAGGTGGAGATCGATGCAGGTCACGCGATCTATTCGCCGATGGTGCTGCGCACATACGACTGGGTTGTGTTGGGTTTCTCAAACCATCTTCTGTGGCGTTGCCCGACGCAGGAGTTGCGCAAGCTTTACGACCGCAACGTCACTGCCCGTCACCTCGACGTCGGGGTTGGCACCGGCTACTTCCTCGACAAAGCCAAATGGCCCGTTTCCAATCCTGCCATCACGCTTCTCGATCTCAATCCCGACTGCCTTGGACTTGCGGCCAAGCGCATTCGAAGGTACGCGCCGCAGACCGTTCAAGCCAACATCCTTGCGCCGCTTCCGCCCATTGAGGAATTCAAGTCGGCCGCGCTTTGCTATCTGTTCCATTGTCTCCCCGGGACAATCCCGGAAAAAGCTGTCGCCTTTGACCATCTGCGTCCGCTGTTGGCACCGGGCGCTCGTGTGTTCGGGGCGACGATCCTGCAGGGCAGCGTCCCTCGTTCGCGGCCTGCCCGGGCGCTCATGAACCTTTACAACAGGAAGGGCATTTTCTCGAACGCCGCGGATACAGTTGAAGACCTTGAGACCGCACTCGGGGAGCGCTTTTCCAACGTAAAAGTCGAGCTTAGGGGAGTTGTGGCCCTCTTCGAAGCTACCGCCGATTGAGTAAGTGGTTGCGGCCGCCGGCCCCGGACTTTCGCCTTGCAATGCTCGCTTCGGAGTCGCCCGTGAACAATGAAGCGCGTCAGGCGGCGCGTGGTTTCGGCTGGCATTGAAGCGCGGCGATGAGCAGGCAC
>NZ_JBSKBP010000166.1:0-1387 GCF_053714275.1 Mesorhizobium sp. Arg314
CATAGGCAGCGACCGTCATCAGCGGGAACCAGGCAAAGGTCCAATTTGCTTCGAGAGCCGACAACTCGCCGTGCTCCGGGCATCGGACTGGATGATCGACCACATTCGCCATCCATGATCGTTCCGGAACGGGCGCAATGACACCCTTAGCGGTATGTTTCTCCAGACGTCTATCTTCCACTCGCGGCGCCGGCACGATCCGCTGCGTGACCTTCAACGATCACAATCTGGTCAATTCCGATGCCGTCTGGGGAGGGGCGGCAACAATCCCATCTTGTTCCGACCCATCTGCGCCCTCTATTCACTCGTTGCAACAAACCCACAAACCTCCAATTTTTTCTCCCGCCAGGGTGAAAAGGCTAATTGAAAGGGCTCGTCAGCTTTTCGAAAGCTGGCACGATTAAAAGCTGATCCGAGCTGACCTGCTCAAATCTGCAAACCCGCTCTATTCGGAGGGAAGTATGGACCCATTTCGTAATCTCGATCCGTTTGATCCAAATTTCGCAACGAACTACGCCAGGCTGCAACAACAGCAAGGAGAGCAGGCGGCGCAAGTGGACTTTGAGCAGCACCTACGCGAAGCGGAACCAGCCGGGCCGCAGCGTGGCAGGACGGGCCGCGTAGGCCGCCCCGCCGTTCATAAGGTCTCTCCTGAAGACGAGCACCTCATCCAACTGGCGGCCACTGCGGCATCGCCTCGGCTAAGCAGGAAAACTATCAAAGACTATTGTAGCGGCCTCCGCGCGTTGTCTGAAGCACTCCAGACTCACGGCCTGGGTCTTGTTGGGCTAGGTGACGAGACGCTGCGCGACTGGGCTGCGACGTTGCTCCCGCATCATCGTGACGCGAGGGGGGGAGGGCTGAACATGCTTCGGAGCTACCGCCAGACCCTCGGGGAGGGAAGTTCGCGCGCTGGGGAAGGTAGCTCTCACCAACCAATCGATCAACCCGCCTACTCGCCAGTGCGAAGTGTCGATCAAGAGGAGATTTGGCGTGCGGCGGAAGGGGCGGATCAGCCCGCCCACTCACCGGTGCTAAGTGTCAACCAAGAAGAAATCTGGAGGGCAGTGGAAACGGTGGACCAACCCATTCCCTCGCCGCAAAGCGTCAATGCGGAGGAGATTTGGCAGGCAGCAGATCAAGCCGGCCAGCTGCCAGGGGATAGCTGGAACACGGCGAACTTTTGGCATGGGATGGCTTCACCCGCCCATTCGCCAGCGCAAAGTGTCAATCAGCCAAGCCCGCAGCAATGGGATCAAAACCTCGGTGCGTCGAACTCCGGTCAGCCATATTCCGCGCCGCCCCCGCCGCTGGACTTGGGAGCGTACGTCCCTGGCTTTGTGCACGGTGACCAGCGAGCGGAGGAGAACCTCATGCGCGGGATGCA
>NZ_JBSKBP010000167.1:0-1384 GCF_053714275.1 Mesorhizobium sp. Arg314
CCCAGCATGAATGTTGAATCAGAACTGCGATGATTTGGGAATCCTACGACTCATATAAATCTCATCCCGCTCTAGCGTGTGGGGGATTTGACCAATGCCCCGCAATTCCAGTGGCATATTTACCCCGCCACCCGGCACCGCAGCGGTTTCCAACACGACAATCGGTAGCGCGCCGTACAACGCGCTGGTCGCCGATGTTGGCAACGAGCTGACAAACAGCTTGCCGACGACTGGCGTCAAGGCCATGGGCGCGAATCTGCCTATGGGGTCAAACCGGATCACCGGCATGGCTGATCCGATCGCATCGACAGACGGCGCGACCCGAAATTACGTCGACACAACCACGGCACCCATTGCTTTCGGCACTCGCTTTGTCGGCGGCACTACGACCGGCAGCGCAAATGCCCAAATACTTGCGGGCACGACGCCGAACACGTTTGCTTTGACGGCCGGCAACACGGTTGTTTGCACGCCCGGTTTTACGCCAACCGGCGGTACGACGCTTCAAGTCGGCGCAACAGCCGCAACCAATGTTCTTAAGCGCTCTCCGACGGGCCCGATCGCGCTCGCTGGCGGTGAGTTCGTCGCCAACCAGGAAACCAGTTTCACTTTTGACGGCACGCAATTTCTACTGAATGAGCCGAGCGGCAACATTCTCTTGCCGACCCTTCTGACGGATTCTGGGCCTTTCGAGCTGACTGGGGCCATATCGCCTGCTCCGTCGGGGACGGCCAATGATTGGGCACCGTCAGGCATTCAGACGGCGGCCGTCATTCGCGCAAATTTGGGCGGGGCCTTCACGATTACGGGCATTGCGGCACCAACATCGAACAACGGTCGCGTTCTTATTCTCGAAAATGTCAGCGCATCCAGTGCGATGACGTTGCTGCCTGAAAATACCAGTTCGGCGGCAGCAAACCGGCTTACCCTTCCGGCGCCGGTGGTGCTCTCCCCGGCGATGTCGGCAGTTTTGATCTATGATACCGCTACATCGCGATGGAGGCTGGCCAATCCTGTCACCGCAGCACCTCCGGCTGTCGCCCGCAAAAACCTGAAGATCGTCACGACCTCAGTTACGGCCGGCACGATAACAGCGGACGAACTGATCTTGGAAGACAGCCTCGGGATGACCTACCGGGCAACGTCTGTCAACGTCTCCTATGCGACCGGCACCTCTGGCGCGAACGGTCTCGATACGGGCTCGATCACGGCCTCGAACTGGTATTTCGAATGGGTGATCTACAACGCCTCGACCAATACCCTGGCGTCTCTGCTCTCCCTCAGCGCCGCCGCTCCAACGATGCCATCCGGCTACACCTTCAAGGCCCGCGTCGGCGCCTCCTACTTCGATGCCGGGTCGAAGCTGCGGTTCAAGATTCAGTAT
>NZ_JBSKBP010000168.1:0-1380 GCF_053714275.1 Mesorhizobium sp. Arg314
CTGCCCCCCGCGCCGACGCACCGGTGCAGAATCAGCATCATCACGCAAATCGGACGGTGTGGGCGCATTCAGGTCGACAAAAGAGTGAAGGCCGCCGAAGGTGCCTGAGCGAGCCCCGGCAGAGTGCGCCGGTGCAAAGTGCGCGTCGTCGCGCAAATCGGACGGTGTGGGCGCATTCAGGTCGACAAGAGGCTCAAGGCCGCCGAAGGTGCCTGAGCGGACCGCGGCAGAGTGCGCCGGTGCAAAGTGAGCATCATCACGCAAATCGGACGGTGTGGGTGCATTCAGGTCGACAAAAGACTGAAGGCCGCCGAAGGTGCCTGAGCGAGCCCCGGCAGAGTGCGCCGGCGCAAAGTGAGCATCATCGCGCAAATCGGCTTGCGGCGGGATTACCTGGTAGACCCCTGGGGGCGCCTTGGCATTTGATGGTGACGCGGATTCTTGCATCGCCTCGCTTAAGAAAGCCCCGGCGCCCTCGCTCTGCGCGGTCGCGGGGAGCTCCTGCGAAGAGCTGGGCCGTCCAGCGTCCAGCACTGCTGGCAAAGCCGACTGCTCAGCTGCTTGCAGCCGCAGGTCTCGATTCGCCTCGACTAGCTTTTGGTAGTTCCGAAGATGCGACAAATCGGAAAAGTAGACTCTTTTTTTTCCAGTCCGTTGGAACGCTACCACATCGCCCTCCAGCCTTAACTGGTCCTGCTTAGAGCCGTTTAGTCGGCCAGCTATGCTCCCCTTGCCCTTGCTTTGAAGCCAATCACTTAGCCCACGAAGACGTCTAGCCCGCGCTTGCGCAGATATCCTCTGCTCCGCAGTCGCGGCTCCAAGATCTTTCAACGTTTGGCCGAGCGCGCCCTCGATCAAGGGGGCGTCTTCGGGATGAGGAGCCAGTTGACGGGGGCGCCCAATGCCACGGGGTTGAAGCCCTTCGGCGTCTTCAGGCCCAGGCAAGGACCGCCGGAGATCAGCCAGAGTCGTTTTAAGGGCGTTCCGGGGGTCCCTCCCCAGCGCCCGATACTCCGAAATTTGCTTATCCACTGAACCGCCTCGCAACTGAGAGGCCAGAGGGTCCTTGTCGTTGTCTTGGAGCCACAGCGCAAACTGCCTAAATCCGGAAAGGATGTTGTCGACGGACCCTTTGGTGGCGATGTTGCACTGCTCGGCGTCGAGCCGGAACCTTGCCAAAAGATCCACGTCTTCGGCAGGGAGCACCCCAGTTAGATGGTCTCGCGACGGGAGGCTCCCTGGCGCAACCTTTTTCAGGTGCTTAACAATAGCAGAGCGGCCACCACCCTTCAGATAGTCCTGCACATCAGCTACAAAAGAAGCATGCCTGGGTGAATCGGGGTTAAACCGGCCGAAAATGGGCTGCCGATTTTCCTGGCG
>NZ_JBSKBP010000169.1:0-1348 GCF_053714275.1 Mesorhizobium sp. Arg314
CACTGGGCCTTCCCACCATGGGGGTCAGAAGAATGAGGTGGAACAAATCTATAGCTCGTCCTGATCGCGATAGGGATTGCGATCGGTACTAGCGCGACAGCGAACTCACCTCATCCATCGTCCGCGAAGGACATCTTTCCACGGGCAAGTGGAACTTGTTGTCTCCTTCCTTGATCGCCTTGGTCAGGAGGCAGCCGGCATAATTTCTTTCCTGGTCCAGCGGAACCCTGTGCCGTCCACCCACATGCGATGCATGATCACGGCCAGCCGACGTGCAAGCGCGACAATGGCTTTTTGCCGCCCACGCCGCTTGGCCACGTTCATTGCCCAGGCTTTCAGCCAAGACCATTTTTTCACGTTGGCCAGCAGGACCTGCGCGGCTTCGTAGAGCAAAGTCCGCATCATGCCGTCGCCACATAGCGAGATGCTACCGATGCGGCGGCTCTCGCCCGATTGGTTCAGCACGGGCGTTAGCCCCAGGATCGGCCCCACCGCTTTGGAGTTCCTGAACCGCTGAGGAACGTCGATTGTCGCGGTATAGGCCAGCGCCACGACAGGGCCGACGCCGGGAACCGTCATCAGGCGCCGACAGACCTCGTCATTCCTGACGATCGTCAGGAGTTTGCGGTGCAGCGTCGCAAAGTTCTCTCGCAGCTTCCGGCGCGCATCAAGCAGCGGCCCAACAATTTCGGACAGATCGAAATTTCCTTCCACGAGTTCGCGAATGCGCGCCTCGAACTTCACCGTGCCGACCACGCCGACCTTGAGACCGAAGTTGCGCAGTAGGCCGCGTAGGTCGCTCTCGATGGCGAGAGCCTTTTCCCACAGCAGCTTGCGTGCCGTCAGCAGCGCTCGGCGCTTCTGACTGGTCATCGTCTTGACGTGCACCGGCCGGTACAAGTTGACGCGCATCATCTGGGCGATGCCGCGCGCATCGTTGCGATCGCTCTTGTTCGGCTGCGCCTTGAGGAACGCTTTGGTGTGGCGGGTCTCGATGCAGATCGCCGGCAAGCCAGCGTTGGCCAGACCTTCGAACAGCCATTGCGACAAGGGCCCGGCCTCAAGCCCAATCCGCTCGATCCGCAAGGTCGGATCCTTGAGAACCGCGATGAGGTCATCGGGATGGCTGACGACTTTCACCTCGCGGCAAATCTTGCCGGTCTCGTCGACAATGCAAACAGAGGTCTCTTTCACCGAGACATCCAGTCCGGCATAATGTTTCATGCTGCGCTTCCTTTCCTGATGCTTGTGGCTGCTTGGACAGACCACGTTCTATCATCAGCTCGAAGCGCAGCACCTACTATGCCCTCTTCATCAAGGATGGGGCACAAGCCGAATACCCCATCTA
>NZ_JBSKBP010000170.1:0-1333 GCF_053714275.1 Mesorhizobium sp. Arg314
AATCGAACAATTTTTCCTGTTCGCCGGTCCTGGGAGCCTGAGTGAGAGAGCCGCCAGCGCTCGGAGTCTCGCTGGCGTCAGATCTAGAAACGGGCAACTTTCCCCGCTCGTCAACGCTTCTCACAAATTCAACTCCAATGTGAGGCGACATTGCCGCCGGCCGTCAGGCTACGTGCCATTTGGCCGCTTATATTCGTCTTACCTGACGTTGAGCTGACGGAATGGCCGACTAGGGGCGCCGCCGCCTTTGAAACGGGATGTGGCATTTTGCGCCGACTACGGCCCTCAAGGATCCCCGCGCGGAGGCGCGACGCGGAAGCTCCCGCAGCCTTTTTTAAAGCAGAGATCGACAAGCGGATGGGTCCTAAGGACAGCCGGGACTGTGCCGCGTAACCGTTCGTCGGGAAGCCGGATTGAGCTGGCCTTGACGCGGGCGTTCGTCATAGCGGGGGAAGAGCCAACTAAAATTGTGAGCAAGGGCGAGATGCGGCGGAAGATGTGGCCCACGGCCGAGACGACGAGGTTGGCGGCATTTCCTGCGCGAGTTAAGAAAACTCTCCTGTTTCAATCGCAGGCCACCCACCAGAGACCCAAAATTCCGGATTGGTAAACCCCGCGAAACGTTAAATATTTCCGACATCACACCATTGTGCCGTTCAGAACTATCTGTCGCTGTCCGGAATTAGGCTGTCGTTTCCGCGTGCGTGCAATAGCTTGAGCGCATCGCTGCCGCACAACATGACACGAAGCGTGGTCTCGATCCGGGGAAGACGAATGCTGCCAACGCCGTTGGTAACGGCAGCATAGTTCTGGAGGAGGTGGCAAAGCGCGCGAAGGGAGGTGATCTCACCGTAGATAACAATCGCCTTCGTAGGCGTCGGCTCCCTCAACATTGTGTTCGGTGCCGATCCTCACGCAATCCTCCCGCGTCGGCTGCCCAATCTTGAAAAGCATGCCGATACAGCTTTCTATCTGATCCATAGCGTGGATATCACGCCTCGTGCCGCTAATCGATGAGTGTTGCCGGCGAGCAGTAAAGCGAAGCCGCAGCGCTCCTGAAGATGCAGCAGCTCCTACGAACCCAGATCGACCACGCAACGGGGAAAGGCTATGAAGGCCAAGGCAGCTGTGAAGCAACCGCGCTCCTGGCCATGAGGAAAGGTCATCCCGCACCGACAACGCGATTCGGCCCAGGACGCCAACCGGGTAGCACTTTCGGAAAAGTGTATGACAGTGTAATTAATGCATGCTATAGAAGAACGAACGAGAGGCTCAATCATGCGAACAAGCAAACCCATCACCGTCTCCCTCGGCAAGCAGCAGCAAAGCGTTG
>NZ_JBSKBP010000171.1:0-1234 GCF_053714275.1 Mesorhizobium sp. Arg314
GGCGGGGCTCACCATTGCGGTCGTTGCGGCACCTGCGTCGAGCGGCGCGAGGCCTTTCACCTGGCTGCTCAAAACGACCCAACATCTTACGAAGACCCGGATTACTGGATCGAAGCTTGCCAGGATTACCAGGCAACACAACGGCACTAGAGCGCGCAGTCATCTACACCATCACCGCGCCATCGGTCTGTCCTCTCGATCCATTCTTGCGTGCGCGCTTCATATCGGTGACCACAGCCGCGCGTCCGCCCCACCTTCGAAGACACCGTCGAGCCGGTCTGGGTTGAGGCTAACGGAACCGGTGCGGTCAGGCGCTTCCCCTCGCTGATCCGTTCGAGCCTTTGCGGCGCCCATTCATCGCCTTCAGAATGGTCGGATAAATGGAACCAAGCGCGATGGGCTCGATGGCCTCTCGATCATCACCTGGCAATCCTTTGCCCGGGCGATCTGCGTCAGCCCGCCCAGCGTCTCCAGTTCGGCGAATTGTGCTGCGTCGTTGGCGTCGGCGATCGAGCAGGGGCGAAGGCCATCGCCCAGGGACAAGGACACGCCATAGGCGCGGCAGATGCCGCAGATCTTCGCGAAATGCTCGTAGAGGAAACTTTTCCGGTGATGGTGCAGGCGCCATTTGGCCAGATCGGGCCGCCGCGCGCGACGCGTTCCCTCCGAAATGCTACATCTGAAACCATGAAAATATTGACTTCCATAAGCCACTCGACGATAGTTAATGTATCAATAACAGATAGGAATTCGTGATATTATGCAGGTGTCTGTTCCATATAGAGGATCAATAAATCTCAAATTGCACAGTTTAATAATGGATAGTCGTTTGATTTAACCCTGGACTACGCGTTATTAATTGCTAATATTTCTGGTTGAGCGATAATCGGCCGAGTGACGTGCCAGTCGACTTCAACACGGCGGTCCCTGTTAGCAATTTCCAGATGCCTCGGCCGATGGCGGCAGTGCAGCGATCTCCTCCCAGTCCGCGTCGTGCGCCCAATCGGCCGAGGCTGCCCATCGCAAGGGGCGCGCCTCGCAAACGCACAATCGGGTTGGCCGTAGAGGCAGAACCTGTGGGAGCACACCAATGGCTGTCGTTGACTCTGCCAACAATTGTGACGGTTGGCAACTAGCGGAACATCCCGGCTCGGCTCAGAAACAAAGTACTACGTTGTTGATGCTTGGCGCGCTCGGTGTGGTCTATGGCGATATCGGGACGAGCCCCATCTAT
>NZ_JBSKBP010000172.1:0-1181 GCF_053714275.1 Mesorhizobium sp. Arg314
CTCGCCTGATCGAAACGAAGTGGACGCGCCGCCCGACGGGCCGCAAGGGGAACAAATGAAGATTAAGCGAATTAGCCTTTACTCGATACCGGTTACGATAGGTTTGGACTTGACGCGATACGTCGCGAGCCAGTCCTTCGACCCTCCTCTGGATGATCTTGTAGTTAAGATCGAAACGAACGACGGGCTGGTCGGATGGGGAGAGGTGGTATCGGCACCTCCATATTTCCTACCTGAAATCTCCGCCGGCGCTCGCGAAGGTATCCGGCACGTTGCACCAGTGGTGCTGGGCCGGGATCCGCGTCAAGTCGCGGCAATATTCCAGGACGTTTCCCGGGCTCTGAGGGGGCATGGAAATGCGAAGGCCGCTTTGGAGATGGCTTTGTGGGATCTCGCTGCGAAGGCTCATGGACTGCCGCTTGTGGACCTTTGGGGCGGGCGCGTGTCCAACAGCTTCCCGGTTCACACCCTTGTTCGCATAGGGACGCGCGAGCAGACTCTCGCTGTTCTGGAAGCCGAGCGGGCACGTGGCGTCTACCGTTTCCAGATCAAGGTCGGCGCCGGCGAAGCTCATGAAGACATCGCGACCATCCGCATGGTCCAGGATTTGGCACTCCCCCATGAGCGGTTCTGGTATGATTCCAACCGTGCATGGCTCGTGGACGACGCAATCAGGATCATATCCGCTGTCCGAGACCTTGCACCTATGATCGAGAACCCTTGCGATACGTATGAGGAATGCAGAATCGTCGCCAAACGGACCGGGGTCCCATTTATGCTGGACGAGGTCCTCGACAGCCCGCGACGGTTCTTACAGGCAGCTCAGGAGGGAATTCTGGACGCCGCGACGCTCAAGATGTCGTGTGTCGGTGGCTTAGAGGCGGCTCGCCAGGCCATGAGCCTTGCCAGGATTTTGGGTGTGCCGGTCCGTATCGAGGACTTCCATGGGACAGGCATTCTCGCGGCGTGTGTGACACACATGGCACACACGCTGCCGCGCAATCTCGTTTGGACACTGTACGACTATGACCGGGATAACCTCGTACCCTTGGTCAAAAATCCGCTAGTCGTCAAGGCCGGTGACATTCGCATCCCTGACGACTGTGGCCCCGGCCTGGGTATCGAAGTCGACGAAACCCTCCTCGGGGAGCCTGTGGCGGTCCTTGAATGAAATTGAACGT
>NZ_JBSKBP010000173.1:0-1169 GCF_053714275.1 Mesorhizobium sp. Arg314
CGGTGTCTCAACCAAGCCATCAACAAAATGCAGATTCATCAACGACCCCTGGCCGAGTACTGTGGCAGCAACCGCATGCCGCTCGAGGGCGGTGTTCATCTCGCCTCGCAACCAGTCGCCAATGGCATTCACTTTTCGGCTTGCTTCTTCAGTCAGAACCTTGGTGAAGCCAGCCAATCCTGCAGCCATGCTTAGGACGTTGTTGTTGAAGGTACCGCTGTGCGATAACGAATTGGCACGTGCAGGATCAAACCGGTCCATGATAGAGGACTTCCCCCCGAAGGCACCGAAGCTTGCGCCGCCGCCGAGATACTTTCCAAGCGTGACCATATCGGGAAGGATACCAAGTTCCCCGTGCAACGCTCTATAGCCTAAGCGTGACGTTTGCACCTCGTCGAAGATCAAGATGACACCGAGTTCGTCAGCCAGATCCCGGATACGCGGAAGGAACGTTGGCTTGGCGACGATGCAGCCTCCAGCCCCCAACATTGGCTCCAACATAATCGCAGCGAGTTCATTCGCATTCTCTCGCATAATCTTTTCTACGCCATCCTCATCGTTGTAGTCGGCCAACAAAAAAGAGAAAGGCAAATTGAGTGGCGAGCCCCCGTTTGCAAAGGCCATCACGCCCCCATGATAGCTTTCTCTGAACACCAGTATCTTGGTTCGGCCCGTGATTGCCCGCGCGGCCGTCAAAGCCATGATATTCGCTTCCGTGCCGGAGTTGCAAAAGCGTATCCGTTCGACAGCAGGGAAGCGGTCAACGATAGCGGCACCCAACTGTGCCTCGTAACGGTTTGGCCCACCGAGCATGACACCGTCCTTGATGGCATCAATCATGGCTTCCGCTATCGTTGGGTCCGAATGTCCGTAGAGTCCCGCAGTGTATTCCGACAAGAGATCCACATATTGATGGCCATCAAGGTCTGTTACATAGCAGCCATCTCCGGACACCAAAGTGAGTGGAAAAGGATTGTACCAGAGTATGGCGCGGGTGTTGCCGCCTGGAAGTGACTGCTTGGCGTCCACATGACGGGCCAGGCTTTTTGGATTGCGGTCAATAAATTGCTGCCGTGCATCTTTGAGAACGGAGTCGATATCTGCATTTTGCTTGCTTGAACCTGCGGCGGTGACTGACATTTTGTAAAGCTCCTCTTTAGGATTGTGGC
>NZ_JBSKBP010000174.1:0-1163 GCF_053714275.1 Mesorhizobium sp. Arg314
CGCTCGCTCACCAACACCTTTTCCGGCATCAGGCCGGTCGATCTGCCGGGCTTCATCGTCGCCGAGCTGCTCGGCGCATTGATCGCGCTGGCGCTGATGGGCTGGCTGCTGCGGCCCGAAACCGCTCAGCAATCCAAGCCACAGAAAGCCAAGCCTTGACGGTCACGATCTATCATAACCC
This sequence comes from Mesorhizobium sp. Arg314, assembly GCF_053714275.1. Lineage (NCBI taxonomy): Bacteria > Pseudomonadati > Pseudomonadota > Alphaproteobacteria > Hyphomicrobiales > Phyllobacteriaceae > Mesorhizobium > Mesorhizobium sp. Arg314. Next base: position 182 of record NZ_JBSKBP010000174.1, read on the forward strand.
CGCTTGCGGCACCTCGCGCAACACGCTCGCCATGATCCGCGCCAGCGGCGAGGAGCCGGTGGTGATCGAATATCTGAAGACGCCGCCGAGCCGCGGACGGCTGCTCGAACTGATCGCGGTGATGGGCATCACCCCGCGCCAGCTTTTGCGGGAGAAGGGAACGCCTTATGCCGAGCTTGGCCTTGCCGATCCGAAATGGAGCGACGACGAGCTGATCGATTTCATGCTCGCCCACCCGATCCTGATCAACCGGCCGATCGTCGAGGCGCCCAAGGGAACGAGGCTCTGCCGGCCTTCGGAGGTGGTGCTGCCGCTGCTCGACCATCCGGTGCGCGAATTCGTCAAGGAAGACGGCGAGAAGGTCGCCTATACACAGCCCAACTAGAGGGCAGACGTGCAGCCGGCGAATAAGCGCGGCGATTATGGAGACCGGCCACCGTGGTTGTCGCCGCGCACGCACAGGCCAGCCATGGGCTCGTACCTGAAAACGGCTGTGGCAGCGTTCGTCTCTTGTAGCGACGTCCATTTGCCTTGACGCGCGTGCTGCCTGCCTTTGCAGTAGCGCTTCCTGTCTAGACGTTATGACCGTGTTGTGAGCGGCGGCCCGTCGGAGACGACGGCTATTGCCTTGAGGAGCTTGTCGCCGAGTTGGGCGCCGCGTTCCTTTGCGCCGACCTGGGGCTGCGCCTCGAGGATCGCGACGACCACGCCGCCTATATCGGTCACTGGCTGTCCGTGCTGAAGGGGGACAAGCGAGCGATCTTCGCCGCCGCGGCACACGCGCAGCGCGCCGCAGACTATCTGTCGCGTTTCAGCGCCTCCGAAGCAGCCGCCGCATGAGCGGCGGCCTTCTGGACCGACGCGATTATAGTATGCGACAGCTGGCCGTCGCTGCCACGCCGAGGGCCTCTTACGCCTCGGCGTGTGTATCGGCGCGCAAGAGGACATCGTCAAAAATAACGCCGGCCTCGTCGCTTATGGC
>NZ_JBSKBP010000175.1:0-1154 GCF_053714275.1 Mesorhizobium sp. Arg314
TCGGTGAAATGCTCCTGGATATCGAGGATCGTGTCCTGATCGAATAGACCATCGAGCACATAGGCAGCTTCGCTTTCGGTCGGACTGATGGGCAGGATGCTGAAGTACCCGTATTGATCGGACAGATGGCTATAGAACTTCGAGCCGGGCTCGCTACCGTAGTGGAGATTGATGTCACCTCGTTTGGCGGCTCGATCACTTGCTCGGAAGAACTGGCCATCGGACGATGATGTTGTTCCGTTGCCCTAGTTGCGAATACGGGGGACGGGTGTGCGCATCAGTCACACACGCCTGTGCCGCGCGATAGGTCTCTGACCGGGCGTGGAACTACGCATCCAGCCGATCTGATGTGCGCTGATCCCCTTGGAAGCGCTGGCCATCCGCTTCGGACCGAGGTTGGTCGCGTCAGCCAGAACACCGGCCAGCATGGTGGATACGTTCTGCGGCGTATCCGCAGTTCGGACGTGGGTGAATTGGTTGGCGAACCCGGTCCATTCGTGGACTTCTCGCAGCAGATCGGGCACTTCGATCAGCGGAAACATATCACTTATCTCGGCATTCAAATCTTCGGCAGCAGAAGGAACCTCGCCGATGGTCGGCGTGACGATCAGCGTTTTGCCTTCAAGACGGACACCTTCGAGCTTTCCGGTTCGTGCCCGATAGGCAAGGCGTTTGAGGTTGAAGTCCAGCATTTGGCGAGCTTCAGCCAACCAGGCCGCTCCATCAGCTTGCACGCCAAGGCCAAGTCGGTCGTCTTCCTTCATCGCAGTGAAGGTTGGTCGAGGCATGAGGTGCTTATCGATCGGGCGGAACGAGCGGCTGCCGTCGACCCAGACATCGGCCGAACGAAGCCTGTCTCGCAATGCGGCGAGTGTTGCAATTTCATAAAGACGGCGATCGGGCTTTCCCTGTCCGAAGATGAGTTTCCGATCGGCTTGGCTCAGGTGCGAGATCGGGACGCGCTCCGGGAGTGTCCGGCGCCTCTCCGAGTAGAGGCGTTTCAGCGCACCGACCGCGGCAAGAAGTGGATCGTGTCGGCGGGCCGAGCGGAACGTGAACGCCTGCAGGAACGCACCGGCATATTTGCGGACGGTCGCGTACTGCTCGGCTGCTAAAGCCAGGGGTGAAGCCTCGTTGTCTTCTACCATAGCGGC
>NZ_JBSKBP010000176.1:0-1153 GCF_053714275.1 Mesorhizobium sp. Arg314
CGGCGTGGCCGGCCGCGAAACATGCTCCTGCTCCCCAAACGCCTGCACTGACAAATCCTCACGGGCTTGCGGATACGCCCCCCCGTCCACGTCCAGGTCAGACGCCGGAAAGTGGTCGTCCACCGACAATCCGATCGTGCTATCCATGTCCATCGGGCCGGGGAGCGGCGGCGTGAGGCCCGTCAGTCTCCGCAGGTGATCCCACATCTCCTGACCGCTGTTGTCATTCTTGGGGGTCATCACGCCGCTTGTGGTCTGGCCGGAGGGGCCCGTGATTCGATTATGCATCTTATTGGCTATCCTTTCGGCGAAGTTGCGTCGTCGCGACCTCGGGCGCTCACTCCTGCCGACAAGGATAGGCAGCCTAGCTGACCATAAGCTGACGCGCACCCCGCGGTGGAGCGTCGAAATAGAGCTGGAACGGCGCTCTCTGCAGGTGATTGACATCGGTTGCGGGCAGCTGCGTCAGTTGTCGATTGAGCAATTCTGCAGAGCCGTCGCCGGTGACTTCGTCCATCTCATGAAGCCCGGCCCATGTGAAGAAGACCATTGAGGGCCATATTTGAGATCGAGGCCGGCTTGCAGGGTGCCAAAGGCGATCTCACCGTGGTTGTCGGCCCCAATCGTGGCGGGTCCGCCGAGGTCGAGATACCCGCGATCCTACAGGTCAGCTTCGATGATCCGCCAGCGGCCGATCAGTTGACAGCCGGCAGGTGCGATCATGTCGGCATCGCCAGCAGCTTCGGCAACCGCACGAGATTGTAGGCGGGGGGCATGCAAGAAATGAGCCCATACTCCTGTTCCCAGAAGAACGATATAGGCCCTCACCTCACCTCGCTTCGGCTCAGTTTCCGCCGGTGCTTCGCGCCTTGACTTGCAATCGCCAAGGGCCTATCCACCCCCCTTGTTAGCACTCTGCCTAGGTGAGTGCTAATCGCGCTCCGGCAACGGGGAACCGTTCACAATCACCAGGGAAATCCAAAATGGCAAAGTCGAAGTTCCGCCCGCTTCATGACCGCGTGGTCGTTCGCCGGGTTGAATCCGAATCCAAGACCGCCGGCGGGATCATCATCCCGGATACGGCGAAGGAGAAGCCGCAGGAAGGCGAGATCATCGCCGTCGGCTCCGGCGCTCGCGACGAAAACGGCAAGCT
>NZ_JBSKBP010000177.1:0-1034 GCF_053714275.1 Mesorhizobium sp. Arg314
CGCACGAGGGGACTTCCGATCGATCATCAATCCAGGAGACATTCCGTTGAAAGTCGTCCCGCTTAAACAGCCCGCTCCACAACCGGCAGAGGCCGAAAAGGCAGCGCCGGCTGCTGCATCACATAAGGCCGATCGCGAGAAGGCGACCATGGCGAAGCACTATTCTCGCCGGAAGAAGGCCCCCCTTGTGCCGAGGCTCAAAATCGACGGCATCAAGGTAACCAACGACCATGCTGATCCGAACGTCGGGTGCGCCCTTTGGATGGAGGCGATGGGGACCTCAAGCGACGACTTCGCCGAGGGTCTAATCGGGCAGATCATTAACATCGGGAGCCAGGGAGCAAAACCGGACGAGAAAGGCTCCAACTTCGCGCTGGCTATCGTCACTGGCATCGCACCCAAAGACGAAGTCGAGGCCTTGCTTGCCTCGCAGATGGCGGCCGTTCACCTCGCAACGATGACGTTCGCCAGGCGCCTCGCCCACGTCGACAACATCGTGCAACAGGACAGCGCGGAGAAGGCATTCAACAAGCTGGCGCGTACGTTCGCTGCCCAGGTCGAAGCCCTGAAGCGATACCGGAGCAAGGGCGAGCAGCGGGTCATTGTCGAGCGAGTCACGGTCGAGCCCGGCGGGCAGGCGATCGTCGGCAATGTTGCGCATGGGGGTGGGGGCAGCGAAAATGCAGCCTAATGGTATGCAAAAGGCCCATGCAGCCCTCAGGTGCCACGCCAAGAGCAAACGGAGCGGTTTGCGATGCCAAGCGCCAGCGGTACGCGGAAAGGCCGTATGCCGCATGCATGGGGCGCGGGCCGGCGCCCCGAAGGGCAAGGCTCACGGCAGCTATCGACATGGGCGCTACTCCTGCGAGGCCATCGCGGCCCGCCGAGCCATCGCGGAACTGCTGGCAACTGCAAACGAGACAGTCGCTTCTATCTTCGGCGCCGAGCGATAGGAACCAAGTGGCAATGAACGAGCCTGTTCAGCAATCCACCAAGGGCGGACCCTCCGAGATCCGGCGAGCTGCGTCTGTTGC
>NZ_JBSKBP010000178.1:0-1028 GCF_053714275.1 Mesorhizobium sp. Arg314
TCGTGTTTGGAAGCGACGGGGATGTTGCGGCGGTCTGGACGGAAGTGTGAGCTGACAGCCGAAGGATGCCCTCAGCCAACCGAACTTGCCGTGCGAAGAGCCCTTCACGGAGCCCTCCTACGCGCCAAAGCGGCCTCCTCGCTGCCGCATTGGGGTCACGACGTCGACGCGACCACCTCCAGCATCACCTCCGTCGCGCCGCCGCCGATGGACAGGATGCGGGCGTCGCGCGCCATGCGCTCGATCGGGCTTTCGCGCATGACGCCCATGGCGCCATGGAACTGCACGCAGGCATACAACACTTCGTTGACGAGTTCGCCGCAGATAGCCTTCACCATCGAGACCTCGCGCAGGCAATCCTCGTCCGCCGCCATGCGCCACGCGGTGACATAGAGAAGCTGCCGGCTCGCTTCCACCTTCGCGGAGAGCATCGCGAGACGCTGACGGATCGCCTGCATGTCCCACAGGACGCCGCCGAACGCGCGGCGGGCCTTCACCCAGGCGAGGGTCATCTCGATCGCCGCCTCGGCCGCCCCTATCGCCATGGCGGCAAGCACAAGCCGCTCGTTCTGGAAGTTGCGCATGATGGAGTAGAAGCCCTGTCCCTCCGCGCCGAGCACGTTCTCGGCGGGGATACGGCAACCGTCGAAGACGAGCTCAGCCGTATCGGAGGAGCGCCAGCCGTGCTTGTCCAGCTCGCGGGCGACGCCGAAGCCCGGCGTGCCCTTCTCGACGAGGAACATCGTGATCCCGTTGCTTCCCGCGGAGGGATCGGTCTTGGCGGCGACGCAGTAGAGATCCGCGTGGACGCCGTTCGTGATGTAGAGCTTCGTGCCGTCGAGGACATAAGAGTCGCCCTCGCGGCGGGCGCGCGTGCGGATGGTCTTCACGTCCGAGCCCGCATCCGGCTCCGTGATGGCGACCGCGGTGATCACCTCGCCGCTGATAATGCCCGGCATCCAGCGGGCCCGCTGGGCTTTGGTCCCGTCGTGAAAGACATGTACGGAAGCCATGTCGGTATGGACCAG
>NZ_JBSKBP010000179.1:0-999 GCF_053714275.1 Mesorhizobium sp. Arg314
CACCGCACGGCGAAAGCGATAAAGCTTCGCCGGCCGCCCGCCCGTGTCGAGGGCAGTTTCGCCGGTTTCTTCGACCAACTCCTGCTGCTCGACGAGCCGGCGGAAGTTCGGCTTGTTGATGAGCCGCCCGGCCAATGCTTCCACGGTCCGTTGCAACGGCAGGGTCATTTCGACCTAGCGCCGGAAATCCGGGGCACATTGCTGGCGATGAGCGCAGCCATGATCGACAGGATGCTCGGACCGGTCTGAGAAGGCTCGGGACGTCCTCGACGACGGCCGACAGCGCACGCTTACGACGCAGCATTCCCATTAGAATGTCGGCGAATTGGGACGATCCAGCGCCAGGCCTCCTTGAGGCGGACCTCGTCGCTCATAGTGGCCCTTCGGCTCGGGCAGTTTCATCCAAACCTCGTGCTCACCGATATCGCGATATCGCGACCGGCTGGACGGAATGTGCGCCACTCTTGGTTCGCGAACAGACGCCGTTGAGCACGGTGCTCACAGAATTGCGCAACTGCCCCTTCGCGCTTTCTCGGCCTGGATACGGACAACGACACCATTTCATGAACAAGTCGCTGAAGGCCTATTGCGCCGCCGCTGATCCTCACCCTGCGCGAGGCGGTGCCCACGACCCATCTGCGCAACGCCGAGTTCGCTACGCTGCGGCTCAGGCTGCTCAAGCTCGGCGCTCGCGTCATCGAAACCGTCTCGCGCATCCGTCTGGCCTTCGCCGCCGCCTGTCCCTAGGCAAGTCTGTTCCGGGCGCTCGCCAGCAAGCTGCAGTTCGATGGACCATGACCGCCGGGGCAGCAGCCCCGCCGAACGATTACAGCTTCCACCCTCCAGCGCGTTCACAGGTCCAGACACAGCCGGGGTGAAAAAGATGCCCTGCCGCTCATCGCCAAACAAACCCAGAGGCATTATGAATAAGGTTAACTGGTGCGCGTAGGCAAGAGAGAACGATGAGCTGCCAAAAAATCGTCGAATGCAGTAAGAAAA
>NZ_JBSKBP010000180.1:0-959 GCF_053714275.1 Mesorhizobium sp. Arg314
GGCCAGCAGCCGCATTACTTTCACGAGGAGGCGCTGGCGCGCGGCGCCGACCACAAGGCTTTGCACTTCAAGACCTACGAATACAGCCAGTCGCACAAGCCGGTGCGCGAGCAGGACAAGGTCGTCGGCCACGCGGTCAGGGCGATGTATCTCTATTCCGGCATGGCCGACATCGCGACCGAATATGGCGACGACACGCTCAAGGTGGCGCTCGAGCGGCTGTGGGACGATCTGACGACCAAGAGCCTCTATGTCACCGGCGGTCTCGGGCCGTCGGGGCACAATGAGGGCTTCACCAGCGATTACGACCTGCCAAACGAGAGCGCCTATGCCGAGACCTGCGCCTCGGTCGGCCTGGTGTTCTGGGCAAGCCGCATGCTCGGCATGGGGCCGAACGCCCGCTACGCCGACATGATGGAACGCGCGCTCTACAACGGCTCGATCTCGGGCCTGTCGCTCGATGGCTCGCTGTTCTTCTACCAGAACCCGCTGGAGAGCCGCGGCGGCCACCATCGCTGGAAGTGGCACCACTGCCCGTGCTGCCCGCCCAATATCGGCCGCATGGTGGCCTCGATCGGCAGCTATTTCTACGGCCTCGCCGACGATGCCCTGGCGGTGCATCTCTACGGTGACTCGACCGCCCGCTTCGAGATCGCCGGCCGGCAGGTCAGCCTCGTCCAGACCAGCAATTATCCGTGGGACGGCGCGGTCTCGATCGAGGTTGGACCGGAGGCGTCGGTGGAATTCACGCTCTATCTGCGCATACCCGCCTGGTGCCGCAAGGCGGCGCTAAAGGTGAACGGCAAGCTGGTCGATCTCGATGCGGCGACGAGCGACGGCTATGCCGCAATCCGGCGCGAATGGCGCAAGGCCGACAAGGTCGAGCTCGACCTCGATATGTCGATGGGCCGCGTCTTCGCCAACCCGCATGTGCGCCAGGATATAGGCCGCGTCGCGCT
>NZ_JBSKBP010000181.1:0-948 GCF_053714275.1 Mesorhizobium sp. Arg314
CCATTCCCTGTTTGTTTTCGAAGCGGCTGCCCGTACCTTGAGTTTCAAGAGGGCGGCGAGCGAGCTCAATGTCACGCAGCCGAGTGTTTCGCACTCGATCAAGATGTTCGAGAAGCATTGCGGGACCGGTCTGTTTGTGCGCGACAACCGCGGAGTGCAGCTGACGGAGGCCGGAAGGCAGCTCTACGACGAGGTGCGCATTAGTTTTCGCCGGCTGGAGCAAAGGCTTGAGGCGATCTCCGGGCGCGGAACGCAGTACGTTACCTTTGCCGCTTCAACATCTCTGGCGGCCCACTGGCTGGCGCCTCAACTCTACGACTTCCAGGAAGAACATCCTGACATCAGGATCAAGGTGGTCGCCACCGATCGCGACATCGATCCGGATCACGAGGTCGATGTCACGGTGTGGGTGCGGCCTCGGGACTTCGAGAGATCCAACAGCTGGTTCGTTTGCGACGAGATCATCTTTCCCGTCTGCTCGCCCGGCTATCTTCTGTCGCATCCCGCTCCACAGGCCGTCGAAGACCTCATCCACCATCAGTTGATCCATTCATCGGATGCTTATCGCAAGCGCATGGACTGGGCCGAGTGGGTCGAGCTCGCGGGTGGCGATGCGAGCGGGATCAAGCCCAATATTGTCTTCAACGACTCCCAGCTGACGCTTCAAGCGGCCCTGGCCGGCGAAGGAATAGCGTTGGGCTGGTCCCTTACGGCCCAGCAACTCGTCAAGAATCGCCTTCTGGTCAGGCCGCTCCCAACCCAGATCCAGACCGAACGAGCATTCTTCCTGCTAACCAGCGACGACGTCAGCAAGAACAAGCGGTGCAAGATCTTGGTAGACTGGTTTCTCGCCCAGTCCGAAGAGCTCCGCCTGTGATTTTTGAGCCGGCCGATGCCGGCGAGTCACGCCTTGCCCTGCCTTTGGTCGGCTAGATATAAACTGGGTTT
>NZ_JBSKBP010000182.1:0-937 GCF_053714275.1 Mesorhizobium sp. Arg314
TCGCGCAACGCCTCATATTCGCCCGCCAGCCAAGGCAGCCCCGGTCCTTTCGGCGAAACCCAAGCTTTGTCCATCATTTTGGAACCTATATACGAATGTGACCTACGCTAGGCTTTGACTTCGTGCATTATCGCGATGGGAGTTGTCCCGTAGCAGTCGCTTGGACGGCCAAAAATCAATCCAAGCTCCTGCCAGAACGCAATGGCCTGAGAGCCATAAATGTTGTCTCCGCCGCCGCAGGTGCAGCCTATATCTGCCACGTTGGTCTTGGGATCGCCCGGCAGGCTATGGCGCCGCTCAATGTCTTCCCGCTCACCGCTTTTGGTTTCGCCACTGAGGATGCCCTTCAGGCCGCCCGTAACGGCGGCATCGTCGGTTGCACTCCTAGGGTGAACCACATCAGTAAGATGGCGGAACTCGGAAAACTGTGAAAGAAAAGGGCCTATGCGGTGGTGATCCACATAGAGAAAATCAAAGATGGTATCGGTCTTTCTTTGGTCTAGTTCTTGCCCCATGCGCAATGTCCTCCCAAGCGTCCTCCACGCGCTTTTTGTTGCGCGCGACCCGCTCAAATAACCTCACGCTCGATTGCTTTCTCCAACTCACCCCTGTCGGTCTGACATATGCGAGAAAGCGACTCTTCAAAATCCATTTCGAAAAACGGATTCTCCGCCACCGGAGACAGTCTTCCACCTACGCAAGCAGCCAATTCATGCGCATACTATCTTCGATAGCGCGGCGATGATAGGCCACGTTATTTCGGAAAGATAGTTGCCGATATGCTTGTCGTCACGCCAAGAGCCTGCCGTATGAGCGACACCGCCCGCATCACCACAGCGGCATGATGCGATCCCTTGATTTCGTGTTTGGAAGCGACGGGGATGTTGCGGCGGTCTGGACGGAAGTGTGAGCTGACAGCCGAAGGATGCCCTCAGCC
>NZ_JBSKBP010000183.1:0-930 GCF_053714275.1 Mesorhizobium sp. Arg314
AATATTCAATGTTTTAGCACGATCTTGCCACGGGCCCCGGTTGCAACTGCGCTGTGCGCCGCACCGACATTCTCCAGTGGAAAGGTTTTGGCGATAGGCATGAGCAGCAGGCCCTGGGACGCAGCATTCAAGACGGCTTCGAGCGTGGCCGTTTCAGTCCGATGATAAAGCTCGTGGATAGTCACGCGATTGCCGATATTCTCATCGTTTGGCACGGGAACGATGCTGGCGACTTGACCACCGTTCCGCACATGCGCGATGAGATTGCCCGCCACTGGTGCCGCTGCGCTGATTGCATAATCGAATGTAGCATCCGTAGGCACAATGGAAATATCGAGCGCTTCGCCGGCCAAATCGCGTCCCTCGGCGAGGCGTTCGGGTCGGACTGCGGCCACGGGTCTCGCCCCGATCTCCTGCAGATGATGAATAGCGACGCGGCCGACCGAACCCAAGCCGCCCGAGATCAACACTCGATCACCCGCCTTGACACTCAAAGCGTCTACCGCTTGCCGTCCCATGAGCCCGGCCTTAACCAAAGCCGCGCCCTGCTCAAAGCTCAGATTGGCGGGAAGCTTGGCAACAGAAGTGGCCGGCACAACCCCATATTCGGCGTGGGCGCCCTTGCCGTTCGCAGCAAAGTCGGCAACGACGCGGTCACCCACCGACAACTCAGTCACCCCGGCGCCAAGTTCAGCAATGATGCCTGCGGCATCGCCACCCAGCACCGCAGGAAGTTGCAAGGGTATGTACTGGGCCATAAAGCCCTGCCGCAAAAGAAGATCGAAGGGATTCACCGCCGAGGCTACGATTTTGATGAGAATCTCACCCGCTTGCGGTTTCGGCTTGGATACCTCTTCGATTACGAACTGATCGATGTCGCCATAGGATTTAAGAAGAGCGGCTTTCATGACTTGACTCCAGAGTGTTGCT
>NZ_JBSKBP010000184.1:0-925 GCF_053714275.1 Mesorhizobium sp. Arg314
TCCAGGAGCGCTATCGGCTTCCATCGGCGTGGCCGGCCGCGAAACATGCTCCTGCTCCCCAAACGCCTGCACTGACAAATCCTCACGGGCTTGCGGATACGTTCCGCCCCCCACGCCCGACGCCGGAAAGTGGTCGTCCACCGTCAATCCGATCGCGCTATCCATGTCCATCGGGCCGGGGAGCGGCGGCGTGAGGCCCGTCAGCCTCCGCAGGTGATCCCACATCTCCTGACCGCTGTTGTCATTCTTGGGGGCCATGGCGCCGCTTGTGGTCTGGCCGGAGGGGCCCGTGATTCGATTATGCATCTGATTGGCTATCCTTTCGGCGAAGTTGGGTCGTCGCGACCTCGGGCGCTCACTCCTGCCGACAAGGATAGGCAGCCTAGCTGACCATAAGCTGACGCGCACCCCGCGGTCGCCAAACAGGTTCGGCTCTCTGAGCTATCTTCAGCAGGCGGCACCCAGCCGTTGGACTCTGGCAGCCCCAGGCTTTGCCATTGGCGGCTCCGGTTTTTTGGTCCTGGGGCCGGCGATTCGCTGGAGAAGCTGAATGCCGTGGCGCCGTGGGAGGTTTTCCGCAAGCCGCTCGGCAAGGCGCTGAGGCGCTCCGATGGCGCGAGGGGTGGCCGGCCGCCTTAAGAGTTCCAGATCCGGGACCGACTATCCTTCATGCGCTTCCTCGTTGGGCTCCGGGGTTGCTCCGTCGGTGATGACAGACGGGAGTTTTGCCGGTTGCAATCAGCAGGTTCTGCTTCGGCGCGTGTCCACCTCCCTCGGGTACGTCACGAACCCTGGTAGCCGATCGAGCACGATGCATGTGCTTTTGGAGACCATATTGTCCGATGCTTGGAGCACGGCGAGTTGTCGGCTCTCGAAGCAAATTGGACCTTTGCCTGGTTCCCGCTGATGACGGTCGCTGCCTATG
>NZ_JBSKBP010000185.1:0-914 GCF_053714275.1 Mesorhizobium sp. Arg314
CGGTCACCGAAGCCCGGAGCCTTGACGGCGGCGATCTTCAGGCCACCGCGCAGCTTGTTGACGACCAGCGTGGCCAGAGCCTCGCCTTCGACGTCTTCCGAGATGATGAGCAGCGGCTTCGAGGTCTGAACGACGGCTTCCAGGACCGGCAGCATGGCCTGCAGGTTGGAGAGCTTCTTCTCGTGCAGCAGGATGTAGGCGTCTTCCAGATCGGCAACCATCTTGTCGGCGTTGGTGACGAAGTAGGGCGACAGATAGCCGCGGTCGAACTGCATGCCTTCGACGACTTCGAGTTCGGTCTCGGCCGTCTTGGCTTCCTCGACGGTGATGACGCCTTCGTTGCCGACCTTCTGCATCGCTTCCGCGATCATCGAGCCGACCGCCTCGTCGCCATTGCCGGCAATCGTGCCGACCTGGGCGACTTCCTCGGAGGTCTTGATCTTCTTGGCGGTTTTGCCGAGAGCGCTGACGATTTCACCCACGGCGAGGTCGATGCCGCGCTTCAGGTCCATCGGATTCATGCCGGCGGCAACCGCCTTGTGGCCTTCCTGCACGATCGCCTGGGCGAGAACGGTCGCGGTCGTGGTGCCGTCGCCGGCGATGTCGTTGGTCTTCGAAGCGACTTCGCGGACCATCTGCGCGCCCATGTTCTCGAACTTGTCCTCAAGCTCGATTTCCTTGGCGACGGTGACGCCGTCCTTGGTGATGCGCGGGGCGCCGAACGACTTGTCGATGACGACGTTGCGGCCCTTGGGGCCGAGCGTGACCTTCACCGCGTCGGCGAGGATGTTGACGCCGCGCAGCATGCGCTCACGGGCGTCGCGGGAGAATTTTACGTCTTTGGCAGCCATGTTTAGCTCCTGGCAGGGGCTCGGGAAGAGCCCGAAAATTCAGTTGACGGTGAGGCCGATGAT
>NZ_JBSKBP010000186.1:0-914 GCF_053714275.1 Mesorhizobium sp. Arg314
CGGTCACCGAAGCCCGGAGCCTTGACGGCGGCGATCTTCAGGCCACCGCGCAGCTTGTTGACGACCAGCGTGGCCAGGGCCTCGCCTTCGACGTCTTCCGAGATGATGAGCAGCGGCTTCGAGGTCTGAACGACGGCTTCCAGGACCGGCAGCATGGCCTGCAGGTTGGAGAGCTTCTTCTCGTGCAGCAGGATGTAGGCGTCTTCCAGATCGGCGACCATCTTGTCGGCGTTGGTGACGAAGTAGGGCGACAGGTAGCCGCGGTCGAACTGCATGCCTTCGACGACTTCCAGCTCGGTCTCGGCGGTCTTGGCTTCCTCGACGGTGATGACGCCTTCGTTGCCGACCTTCTGCATCGCTTCCGCGATCATCTTGCCGACCGACTCGTCGCCATTGGCCGAGATCGTGCCGACCTGGGCGACTTCCTCGGAGGTCTTGATCTTCTTGGCCGCCTTGCCGAGAGCAGCGACGACTTCCGCAACGGCGAGGTCGATGCCGCGCTTGAGGTCCATCGGGTTCATGCCGGCGGCAACAGCCTTGTTGCCTTCCTGCACGATCGCCTGGGCGAGAACGGTAGCAGTCGTGGTGCCGTCGCCGGCGATGTCGTTGGTCTTCGAAGCGACTTCGCGGACCATCTGCGCGCCCATGTTCTCGAACTTGTCCTCAAGCTCGATCTCCTTGGCGACGGTGACGCCGTCCTTGGTGATGCGCGGGGCGCCGAACGACTTGTCGATGACGACGTTGCGGCCCTTGGGGCCGAGCGTGACCTTCACCGCATCGGCGAGGATGTTGACGCCGCGCAGCATGCGCTCACGGGCGTCGCGGGAGAATTTTACTTCTTTGGCAGCCATGTTTAGCTCCTGGCAGGGGCTCGGGAAGAGCCCGAAAATTCAGTTGACGGTGAGGCCGATGAT
>NZ_JBSKBP010000187.1:0-899 GCF_053714275.1 Mesorhizobium sp. Arg314
TTGCGCGCTTCCAGCTGCAGCCGCTCTTGTGCCATGGCCGCGATCATCGCCTTGAGCGCGTCGACGTCGTCGGGAAGCTGCGAAACGGGGTTCGTCATCACCGCGATCAGACCATGTTCGCGGCCGTTTTCCCACCTTTTCCAGAGCTCCGATTCACTTTGCCACAGCCGCGTCAGCCCACCGATAGCGGCCGCTTCACCGCCACCGGGCGAACCCTCTGCCAGTCCAGCCCGTCGACCAGCGCAAGCAGTTGCGCATGGTTCAGCTGAACCCTGTGCGGTCCGATCCGCGGCCAGCAGAACTTCGATTTCTCGAGCCGTTTTGCATACATGCAGACCCCTGACCCGTCCCACCACACGATCTTGATTCTATCGGCTCTTTTGGCCCGGAAGACATAAAGCGAGCCGTTGAACGGGTCGGATCCCGCGTCGCGCACCAGCGCAAGCAGGCCATCGGGGCCTTTTCTAAAATCGATCGGATGGCTGGCCAGGAGAACCTTCACACCCGCCGGGATCATGCCGTCTTCACCGCCCGGATGATCTTGACCAACTGGTCCTGGCCGATGTCGGCGCCGGCCCGAATGATCATTCCGCCGACCTCGATCTCAATCTGCGCGGCCGTCGTGGCAATTTCGACAAAGCCCAGCCGGCCTTCACCCCGGCGCCGGTTCGCCGTGTCACCCTTCAAGGCCTTGCGCCGCCAGCCGAACAGCTGCGAAGCCGCCATCCCGGCTTCCCGCGCGATGGCCGAAACGTTCGCTCCCGGCACCAGCGATGCCTCGATCAGACGTGCCTTTGCTTCCTGCGACCACCGCCGGTGCGATCGCGGCGGGCTGACCTCGAGACGGTCGGGAACCGCCTCGATGACATGGAAATTTCTATCATCGTTCATAGACGCAG
>NZ_JBSKBP010000188.1:0-896 GCF_053714275.1 Mesorhizobium sp. Arg314
AAGTCTCTGAAGCGGCATCTCGCGACCCACTATGGCCTTACGCCTGACGAATACCGCGCCAAGTGGGGCCTGCCGGCAGACTATCCGATGGTAGCCCCGAATTATGCCGCGGCGCGCTCTGCTTTAGCCAAGACCATGGGCCTCGGTAGAAAGCCTGGTCAGACCGAAGAGGGTGCACCTGCAAACAGGGCCCGCAAAAACGGCGCGACTTGAGCGTTCCGGGGCGCTGACTTGAAAGGCGGGGAGAACCCTCCTTTCGCCGCGCGCTCCCCGGCCTGCAGCAATTTGCGCAAGGCCCGCGTCGATTCATGTTCCGGCGCGATTTCGTCTGCGACGATCGTAGAAGCTCGCGGTCGGTCTCTTGGGCATGTGCAAGACGCAGACAGCTTACTTTGCTAGATTGCCGGCTGAGGATTTCCTGGTGCGGCGCTCCTGCTCGATCTCGTAATTGAGCTTTTGGCCGTCAGCGGGCGTCGAAAGACCTGCCCGCTCCACAGCGCTGCAGGCCACCGGCATCGATCGCAAGGACATCCGCCTGCTTCTGCTGGCGACGTCGACACCGGACCATCTCTTGCCGCCGAGCGCGCCCCTGGTGGCGCACAGGCTCGGCCTTGAAGGGGCCGGCGGGGTGGACCTGGCGGGTGCCTGCGCGGGATTCATCTACGCCATGACCTTCGCCGAAGGCTTCGTGCGCCTGCACAACCAGCCGGCCATTATCATCGCCGCGAACATATTGAGCCGTCGCATCAATCCGGCCGAGCGGGCTAGCGCCGTGCTGTTCGCGGATGCCGCCGGCGCCGTGGTACTTGCCCCGTCCGGCGATGCCGGCCACGGCATCCTCGGCGCCTCGATTGCTTCAGACGGATCCGCCTACGGCCTCATCCAGATCCCGGCGG
>NZ_JBSKBP010000189.1:0-881 GCF_053714275.1 Mesorhizobium sp. Arg314
GACGACCCCGCGCGCCTCGACATGCGGCTCGACACGCTGGTGCCCGACAGCGCCAACAAGCCCTACAATATGATGGAGCTGATCCTGGCCATCGCCGACGAGGGCGATTTCTTCGAGATCAGCCAAGCCTACGCCGGGAACATCATCACCGGCTTCCTGCGTCTCGAAGGCCAGACCGTGGGCGTTGTCGCCAACCAGCCGATGGTGCTGGCGGGGTGCCTCGACATCGATTCCAGCCGCAAGGCCGCCCGTTTCGTGCGCTTCTGCGACGCTTTCAACATTCCATTGCTGACGCTGGTCGACGTGCCCGGCTTCCTGCCCGGCACCGCGCAGGAATATGGCGGCGTGATCAAGCATGGCGCCAAGCTTCTGTTCGCCTATTCGCAGGCCACCGTGCCGATGGTGACGCTGATCACGCGCAAAGCCTATGGCGGCGCCTATGACGTCATGGCTTCCAAGCATATCGGCGCGGATGTGAACTATGCCTGGCCGACCGCCGAGATCGCCGTGATGGGCGCCAAGGGCGCGGCCGAGATCCTTTACCGCTCGGAACTCGCGGACGCGGGCAAGATCGCGGCGCGGACCAAGGAATACGAGGCACGCTTCGCCAATCCGTTCGTTGCGGCCGAACGCGGCTTCATCGACGAGGTGATCATGCCGCATTCGTCGCGCAAGCGCATCGCGCGCGCCTTCGCGGCACTGCGCGGCAAGAACCTCGAGCCGCGCTGGAAGAAGCACGACACGATGCCATTGTGAGGGTCCATGTGCACGCAAGTTCAGATTGACGGAATTCTCTGTTCGACCCCGCGGCAGCTGGCCGCCCGACTTGGCGCCGAAGGACTCGAATGGGTGGATCAGCATGGCGAGATGGACTGGTGCCT
>NZ_JBSKBP010000190.1:0-856 GCF_053714275.1 Mesorhizobium sp. Arg314
GTTTGCGTATGGTCCCCTTCGAACGAACGGCGCTCATCGCCTACCGGGTGGCAGATACTGCCGAAGTCACCAACATCCTTCTACGGCGGCAGGGACTACGAATCCCTCTATCCAAGCGATGAATCCGAATAGTCACATCGGATTCGGGACGGCATAGAGACGTCGCAGTTGGGGCTCGCCCGCAAGGGAAGCCGCACTGACCCTTTCCTTCGCCAACGACGATCGTTAAAAAGGAAAAATGCTCCAGCCGCTGCTCGACCCAGATGTCGCCGATGAGGCGCCAACTTCTCCGATCCTTACCGGATATGACGAAGAGCATTTGCTGACCTACATTCGCCTACTCGATGCAGCCGCCGAGGGCGCCGACTGGCGGGAAGTTGCCAAGATCGTTCTGCACATCGACCCGGCGACCGAGCCCGATCGTGCTTTCCGGGCCTGGGAGACGCATCTTGCGCGTGCGCGGTGGATGACGACGAACGGTTTCAAATATTTGCTCGCCGGCGGGGCACCGCATTGAAGCCTTGCGCAGGAGCAAGGTGGGGTGGGCGGGGAGCGCGAGGGGCGGGCCAGGGGCGCCTTCGCCTGGCCCTGGCCGGTTCGATACCGGCCTGAGGGCGTTTCAAACGCAAGAAAGCCGGGGCATCACTGCCCAGGCCTCAGATATCACACCGACCTACTCGGCTGCGATGGCAGACGGTATTGAGCAGAGATCTGAGGCAAGTTTCATTGCCTTCTGCGGCTGCCTTCATTAATGAAGCTAAACTTCACAGAAGCCATAGAATCAGGAGCATTCCGTGATAGAAGAAGCCGACGACAATACTGACGCCCTCATCGAGCTCACGGCGGACGTCGTCTC
>NZ_JBSKBP010000191.1:0-842 GCF_053714275.1 Mesorhizobium sp. Arg314
CGCGACCTGCCGTGCGTTGACATTTGGGGACACGCTTCGCTGCCGGGCCATCAATGTCCGTGGAGGACGACGTAGCGGGGCCTGATAGGCCTCCCGCCGCAATGCAGCACTGTGCCGTTGACCGAAATCTCACACCTGCGGCTGGCTACCTGTTCGCGTAGACAGTCGGGCGGCACGCCTCGCGACCCCAGGGACGCTGCCGAGCCCCCGCCGAGTATCGCTATTATGGTTCAGCCACCGATATGCTTGGCCCAAAATGTCAAGCGCGCAGGACGCTTTTTGCTTTAGAAGACGCATGACGCGTCGGTTGAAGGAGAGCGCTTGCATGGTTCGGGTCGTTGGCTTCCTGCTCCGGCGTGTGCCAAGCCCGGCATGCTGATTGGCAAGCGGAACCCGCGGCCAGTTGCGCGCGTGGCACGGTCGTTCTCGACCGCAGCAAGCCTTCCGCAGGATGACAAAGAGGGTCGGCGAAAGCCGGGCGTCTTTCGAGCGCCTGCCTCATCCGTCGATGCAAACAAGTCGCGTGGCGGTGTGTCGGCATTCGCGGGGCTGCGCCAAAAGTCCGGCGAGGTGGCATTTGGGCGCCACGTTCGCCGTTTTTGCATGATCTGCTTGTGTCTCTTGCGCTTGTTGTCGCCGGCCTTCGCGCAGGACGATGGCGAGGACGAGGAGGAAGAAGATAGCGCCGTGTGCGACGTCGATGTCGGCGGGTCCGGCTCGGAAAGCAAACCGCTCAGCGCCACAGATGGCACGGGGTCGCATCGCTACCTCGTCAACGGCGTTTGCTACGATCTATCCGGAAGCCTGCAGGGCACTCTGCAACACACCAATGCTCCGGAGCC
>NZ_JBSKBP010000192.1:0-821 GCF_053714275.1 Mesorhizobium sp. Arg314
CTCCATTGGTCATGAATGCAGTCGTGAGCATCGCCTGCGAGGATTGCCGCGGCGACCGCTTGGGGCCGTGCCCGCTCCCCTTGGGTTTGATGTTAGCCATATTGCACCTCTTGGGCTCCAATATGGTCTCGTTCGTCAATCTCGTCAAGTTGGTAAATCTCATCTACTTCCATTTTCGCCAACTCTCAGCGGATTGGCGCCGTGCGGGTAGTGATCGACTGAAAGTCAGAAATGCTTGTACCTCAGACACGATCTGGAGCGCTATCAGCGGTCCGAATATGTGCTCATCCCACCCCCTATACGGGAGATGTGGCGTCTATAGCCACCGCATATGGAAGCTCTCGCCGGGGTGGCAGCCCAACAGGTGGCACCGAGGTGGAGAACCGGTGCGGCCAAGAGCGGACGTTGGCAAAAATTGCAGACATCTATCGCCTGCTCTCCTGTGCGCTTTCGGCCGCGAACAAAGCGTTCTTGCGGCAAAGGCTGCGTTGGATTCATATCGTCTTGCCGGCGCGGCGGCGACCAGGGTCTCGCCGCAAAAGCAGGCCGTGATTGCAGCCATTTTCGCCGGGGGTAACTCTTTCCGTCCCAAGTCGGCTGACGCCGAGACATTCGACCGCAATTAAAGCGTCGTCGCAGAAGCATTGCCGGACGTCGTGGACGAGTGATTTCTACAAGCGCCCCGTCGACAAGGTTACGGCCCTCGCCGGGGCGTAATCATGCTCCATTGCGAAAATATTTCCGCCTAGAGCGGGATGAGATTTATATGAGTCGTAGGATTCCCAAATCATCGCAGTTCTGATTCAACATTCATGCTGGGA
>NZ_JBSKBP010000193.1:0-809 GCF_053714275.1 Mesorhizobium sp. Arg314
GAACTTGGCAGATCAGAGATGCGTGCGAGGACGTCGGCGAGCCAGGCTTTTGGGTCGACCTCGTTCAGGCGGCAAGTGGTGATGGATGTCAGCATGACGGCAGCCCGGTCGGCGCCGCGCTGGCTCCCGGCGAATGTCCAATCCTCAAGCCGATCAACTACATGCTCTCGCGCTGGGAGGACTTTGCCCGCTTCATCGATGACGGCAGAATCTGCCTGACCAACAATGCTTCGGAAGAGCGCGAGAAGGCATCGCGCTCGCGGAGCAACCACTCGCGCATGTCATCGAAGAGCGGCTTGCTGTTTTCCTGCCGCACGGCACACCGCTCAGCGGCCGTCTTGCCGTTGATGGCGCGCTCGATGTCGAAGAGCGCGTCGATGCGCTTGACCGCCTCCAGCGCCATCGGGGAGATCGGTTTGCCATTCCTCTTGCCCTCGCGGGCATTTTTCTCGACGTCGGCCACGGCCTGTTGTGCATTTGCTCTTTGCTAGGACGCGAATGGTCGTGTCGTCACCATGAAGGCGCTCGGCCGCGAAGACATGCGCCTCGATCAGATCAAAGACCGGCATGAGGGCGGACGTACCAAACCCGACCTGATCGGCCAGCGTCGAGGTCGAAAGCTCGATGCCCTCGCATTTGAACCGGGTGCTCTGACGGTTGAGGGGACTATGCATGCCAAACTTGTCGAACACGATCGTCGCCAGCAGGTGAGGGCCGATGAAGCCGCGCGGAGTGACATGGAATGGCGCCGGCGGCTGGATGATCGCCTCGCAATCCCGGCACGTAAATTTCTCCCGCACCGTTTCGAT
>NZ_JBSKBP010000194.1:0-791 GCF_053714275.1 Mesorhizobium sp. Arg314
CACCGCGCCTGGCTCGAGCGCGAGCTGGCGGCGCTCGGCGGCGACCTCACCGCCTTCTGGACCCGGCATCGGGCGAGCGGGTTCCGGTTTTCCGAATGGCGCGGAACATCCGTCTTTGCCTTCGCGCCGACCGGCCCCGGCGTGGCCGACTTCGTCCAGCTTGCGCTCGGCCGCGAGAGCGAATTTTTGGCCGGTCCTGTCGTCGATCCCGATTACCGCCCCACCAGCGCAGACGCTCTGTTCGAGCCGTCCTGGGTGCGGCGCGAGCCCGTCACGGACGCGCCAGCGCTTGCCGGACCCGTTTATCGGCTGCGCGGCCGCGCCGGCGGCGTCGTGCACATGAAGCGTTTTTTGGCGCGCCGCGCCGGCAGCGAACGCGAGCAGCGGCAAGCGCGCCGGCCTGAGCCGGAAACCGGCGTCATCCGCGAAGTCGGGCCGGGCGACGAGCCAGAAAAACCCTTCCTGAATCTCAACCCCGGCTGGTTCGAATTCGTCCCGCGCGAAAATCGCTTCTTTGCCGACTGGGAGCGCTCGAGCGCGTCCGTCCACCGTATCTTCGAGCACTGGGCCTTCGACATTCACGACGTCGAGGGCTATGGCCAACAGCGCGAGATCGGTTTTATCCCGCGGCCGCTCAAAATGCCGACGGAACGGTTGCTTTTGCAAGAGAATTTTTCCGTGCATCGGCTGATGCAGCGCATCGAGGCGGTCGACGCCGCGGTCGGCCTGCGTTTTGCCTGGTTTTTTCTGATGACGCATGGCTACTGGGTCGATCCGGACATCGGCGACGC
>NZ_JBSKBP010000195.1:0-791 GCF_053714275.1 Mesorhizobium sp. Arg314
AGAGAGCTCGGCGTGCACGATCTGCGCCAATAGAACCCACTACCGTATATCCGTGTCCCAATAATGTACCGAGGCCCAAGGGCTTGAACGTCTCGGCGGCGAGGCGAAGCGGACGAGGACATGCGACACCGTCTTACCCTTGAAGTTGCTCGCAAAACGCGACTTCAGCATGAACTCACCATTAAGTTACAACTGTAGCCCGATGCTCGTTTGTCAGATTGTTCCTGGATGATACCATTGGGGAACTCTTATGACCGTGGTCAAGAGTGATGGATGAACTTTTCCGCCCCGTGTCCTTTGTCACAGGTTTGTCCTTCGTTGATGGGCAGCACGGGGACGGGATGGGCCCTTGAGACGACGGTTGATCCAGCTCTTATCCGCGGGTTGGTTACCGCACTTCCGTAATTCGTCTTGGGCTATCCCTGTCTAGTTGTCGGGCGTTGGGGATGGCCCCAGCCACATAGTTCCACACGGGAATTCCCCACCGTGGCCACATCCCGTCGCCGTGCTGCCCGGCTTTTTCGCCGGGAGATCCGGCGCGGGCAGAGCCCCTCAATCCGGCGGCGCCCGCGCCGGGCGCGCGCTTGCCGGGATCCTGATCTTCAATGCACGAGCGCACTGCATCTCAACGCACCGGTTCGACTTGGTGACCGATGGCCCACAGGAACGCCGCCATCTCGCGCGCGATCGCCGCAACGACGATGGGTTTCTTCTGTAAGCGTCGAGCTGAGGCCGTTCGGGGGATAGCGATCGTTTGCCCCACGGCGAGTAAATGACGTGGATATCGATGG
>NZ_JBSKBP010000196.1:0-783 GCF_053714275.1 Mesorhizobium sp. Arg314
CCGACTGCTCAGCTGCTTGCAGCCGCAGGTCTCGATTCGCCTCGACTAGCTTTTGGTAGTTCCGAAGATGCGACAAAGCGGCAGAGGGGATTCTCTTTCCAGTCCGTTGGAACGCTACCAGATCGCTGCCCAGCCTTAACTGCTCCTGCATAGAACCGTTTAGTCGGCCAGCTATGCTCCCCTTGCCCTCGCTTCGAAGCCAATCACTCAGCCCACGAAGACGTGAAGCCCGCGTTTGCGCAGATTGCCTCTGCTCCGCAGTCGGGGCTCCAAGATCTTTCAACGTTTGGTCGAGCGCGCCCTCGATCAAGAGGGCGTCTTCGGGATGAGGAGCCGCCTGACGGGGGCGCCCAATGCCACGGGGTTGAAGCCCTTCGGCGTCTTCAGGCCCAGGCAAGAACCGCCGGAGATCAGCCAGAGTCGTTTTAAGGCGGTTCTGGGAGTCCCTCCCCAGCGCCCGATACTCCGAAAGTTCCTTATCCACTGAACCGCCTTGCAACTGAGAAGCCAAAGACCCCTTGTTGTTGTCCTGGAGCCACCGCGAAAACTGCCTAAATCCGGAAAGGATGACGTCGACGGTCCCTTTGGTGGCGATGTTGCGCTGCTCGGCGTCGAGCCGGAACCTTGCCAAAAGGTCCACGTCTTCGGCAGGGAGTTTTCCAGGTAGGCTCCCTGGCGCAACCTTGTTCAGGTGCGCAACAATGGTAGAGCGGCCACCACCCTTCAGATAGTCCTGCACATCAGCTACAAAAGAAGCATGCCTGGGTGAATCGGGGTTAAACC
>NZ_JBSKBP010000197.1:0-772 GCF_053714275.1 Mesorhizobium sp. Arg314
GAGGAAGCCTGCACGCTGAACCTCGAGGACATTCCGGTCGCCATCAAGACGGTCGAGCAGGCGATCGCCGACAAGGCCTATGAGACCGGCCATATCCGGCCCTATCCGCCGGAGAAGAAGACCGGCAAGCGGGTCGCCGTCATCGGCTCCGGCCCGGCCGGCATGGCGGCGGCGCAGCAGCTCGGCCGCGCCGGCCATGACGTGCATGTCTATGAGCGCGAGAGCCGCCCCGGCGGGCTGATGCGCTACGGCATTCCGGACTTCAAGATCGAGAAGCACTATATCGACCGGCGCATCGGGCAGATGCAGGGCGAGGGTGTCACCTTCCATTGCGGTGTCAATGTCGGCGTCGACATGAAGGTCGCCGATCTCATCGAGGAATTCGACGCCGTGCTCTATTGCGGCGGCTCGGAAACGCCGCGTCCGGCCGGCATTCCGGGCAGCGAGTTCAGCGGCGTCTATGACGCGATGCCTTATCTGGTTCTCGTTTCGAAAATCCAAAATCAAAGCCTCGCCAGTCGGTTTTGCAGCGCCTGCCGATCGGCGACGAGGTTGTCGAGGTGCAGCGGCGCGTGGTCTGGGCGCTGCCCATCCACCAATCGTTCAACCAGCGCCCGCGTGCCGTCCACCACGAAGACGCCGCAATCGAATTTGTTCGGTTGTTGGGCTATGCGGGCTGGCACCAAGGTGGCGTGCAGCAGTCCTGCCAGCTGTGCTGCAGGCGCGTCGTTGTATTGCCCTCGCTGGAGGGAATCGTAGTGATAGGCGACAT
>NZ_JBSKBP010000198.1:0-764 GCF_053714275.1 Mesorhizobium sp. Arg314
CGCGACCTGCCGTGCGTTGACATTTGGGGACACGCTTCGCTGCCGGGCCATCAATGTCCGTGGAGGACGACGTAGCGCGGGGCCTGATAGACCTTCCGCCGCAATGCACAGCACTGTGCCGTTGACCGAAATCTCACACCCGCTCTCTCGGCCACCGATAGGCTTGGCCCAAAATGTCAAGCGCGCAGCACGCTTTTTGCTTTAGTGTGGAAAAAGCGTGACGCGTCGATTGAAGGAGAGCGCTGGCATGGTTCGGGTCGTTGGCTTCCTGCTCCGGCGTGTGCCAAGCCCGGCATGCTGATTGGCAAGCGGAACCCGCGGCCAGTTGCGCGCGTAGAGCGGTCGTTCTCGATCGTTGCAAGCCTTCCGCGGGATGACAAAGAGGGCCTGCGAAAGCCGGGCGTCTTTCGAGCGCCTGCCTCATCCGTCGATGCAAACAAGTCGCGTGGCGGTGTGTCGGCATCGACGGGACTGCACCAAAAGTCCGGCGAGGTGGCATTTGGGCGCCACGTTCGCCGCTTTTGCATGATCTGCCTGTGTCTCTTTCGCTTGTTGTCGCCGGCCTTCGCGCAGGACGATGGCGAGGACGAGGAGGAAGAAGATAACGCCGTGTGCGACGTCGATGTCGGCGGGTCCGGCTCGGAAAGCAAACCGCTCAGCGCCACAGATGGCACGGGTTCGCATCGTTACCTCGTCAACGGCGTTTGCTACGATCTATCCGGAAGCCTGCAGGGCACTCTGCAACACACCAATGCTCCGGAGCC
>NZ_JBSKBP010000199.1:0-758 GCF_053714275.1 Mesorhizobium sp. Arg314
CGCGCCCCAGAAGCGCTGCTACTACCTGATCCCTCCAAAATTTTCGCAAACACGAAAGGAAACGTGATGGGCGGCGTAACCATGAATTTTTCCGGACCAGTGACGATTTTCGTTGGTAGCGGCGTGCCGGCATCACAGCTTCCTCAGGCGACGGCCGAGATCGCGCGAGACGAGGCGCTCGAGAAAGCACTTCGCTTCGACCCCAATTACGACGATCGAGAAGGCTATAACCCCGATTTCCTCGAAAACGATGTCACCGTGCCGCTGCCTCGCATTTCGCAGGAGCGGGACCAGGAGATGTATAAGGAAAATGGCCAGACCGTCGTGCTCAAGTACCATCACTTCAGCCTGGCAATGAACGCTTCCCGGCGAATGCAGATGTGGTCAGCGGTTAACGTCGATTACGATGCATTGAAAAGGGCCTCCAGCGGCCGCGCCTTCTTCGGTCAAGATCGTTGGGTGTTTGACCCGCGAATCCCGCAGCAATACCAATTGGGTGATCCCGATATCTACGCGCCCGCCAAGCAGATTGACCGGGGCCACATTGTGCGCAGGGAAGACAATGCCTGGGGCGATACGCCGACGGAAATCGAGTTTGCCAATTCCGACACGTTTCACTTCTCAAATTGCACGCCGCAGCACGCCGCCTTCAACCGCTCCCAACCGGGAAAGCAATGGCCAGGAGTTCAAGGCTTGTGGGGCGGCTTCGAAAATCACATTCAACGCGACTTGCAATCCGGTGACACGCGCGCCTGCAT
>NZ_JBSKBP010000200.1:0-758 GCF_053714275.1 Mesorhizobium sp. Arg314
ATGCAGGCGCGCGTGTCACCGGATTGCAAGTCGCGTTGAATGTGATTTTCGAAGCCGCCCCACAAGCCTTGAACTCCCGGCCATTGCTTTCCCGGTTGGGAGCGATTGAAGGCGGCGTGCTGCGGCGTGCAATTTGAGAAGTGAAACGTGTCGGAATTGGCAAACTCGATTTCCGTCGGCGTATCGCCCCAGGCATTGTCTTCCCGCCGCACGATATGGCCCCGGTCAATCTGTTTGGCTGGCGCGTAGATGTCGGGATCGCCCAATTGGTATCGCTGCGGAATTCGCGGGTCAAACACCCAGCGATCTTGACCGAAGAAGGCGCGGCCGCTGGAGGTCCTTTTCGATGCATCGTAATCGACGTTAACCGCTGACCACATCTGCATTCGCCGGGAAGCGTTCATTGCCAGGCTGAAATGATGGTACTTGAGCACGACGGTCTGGCCATTTTCCTTATACATCTCCTGGTCCCGCTCCTGCGAAATGCGAGGCAGCGGCACGGTGATATCGTTTTCGAGGAAATTGGGGTTATAGCCTTCTCGATCGTCGTAATTGGGGTCGAAGCGAAGTGCTTTCTCGAGCGCCTCGTCTCCCGCGATCTCGGCCGTCGCCTGAGGAAGCTGTGATGCCGGCCCGCCGCTACCAACGAAAATCGTCACTGGTCCGGAAAAATTCATGGTAACGCCGCCCATCACGTTTCCTTTCGTGTTTGCGAAAATTTTGGAGGGATCAGGTAGTAGCAGCGCTTCTGGGGCGCG
>NZ_JBSKBP010000201.1:0-738 GCF_053714275.1 Mesorhizobium sp. Arg314
GCCTGTATGATTGCGCGCAGTTCCGTCAAAGCTCTCGCCTTCGCATCGATGATAGTCTGTTTTGTCAGGACAAACACCGCTGGCAGCGGTCGCCGGCGTGTTTCGACCGCGAGCGGAATGTAGTGATCGGTGATCTGGATTGCGGCGGTCACGTCGTCGAGCGCGAAGAAGATCGGCACCACGACGATATCGGCGGCAAATAGCCCGGCCATGAGATTGTCGTTCGTCGTGCCCTCGGTGTCGATCAGCACCACGCTACGGTCGGCATTGTGCAATTCTGCCGCCTCCAGGATCTCGCGCGGCGTCGTGGCGCTGACGAGTTGGAGTGTGTCGGGACAATTGCCA
The DNA here is from genome assembly GCF_053714275.1 of Mesorhizobium sp. Arg314. Classification (NCBI taxonomy): domain Bacteria; kingdom Pseudomonadati; phylum Pseudomonadota; class Alphaproteobacteria; order Hyphomicrobiales; family Phyllobacteriaceae; genus Mesorhizobium; species Mesorhizobium sp. Arg314. The sequence continues at coordinate 346 of NZ_JBSKBP010000201.1, forward strand.
GCCTCCTGGAGCATCTGAGCCCAGCGGCTCATGTTCTGGCGAACGTCGCCGTCGATGAGTGTTACCGCGTAGCCGCGCTTGAGAGCGACCGATGCGAGCGCGCGCAGCAGGGTCGATTTGCCAGTGCCACCTTTGGCGATAGCGGCAGATATGATCATAGCTCGGGGAGACCTTCGTTGAACCGCTCTTATGCCAATCGCCTCCCCCGGCAATTGTCATACCTCTACCCAAAGTGTAGTGTCAATTTATGAGCGAGCAACCGGACAGGACAGTGATTTTCAGGGCAGCTTTAGCCAAGATCACGGCGCGCGACGGTTGCGACGCCGCTCTTGATGCGGCAGCCGCCACGCTGGCGCATTACAGCGCTCTCGCCTCAGTCGGCATGATGCGCCA
>NZ_JBSKBP010000202.1:0-736 GCF_053714275.1 Mesorhizobium sp. Arg314
GCCTGTATGATTGCGCGCAGTTCCGTCAAAGCTCTCGCCTTCGCATCGATGATAGTCTGTTTTGTCAGGACAAACACTGCTGGCAGCGGTCGCCGGCGTGTTTCGACCGCGAGCGGAATGTAGTGATCGGTGATCTGAATTGCGGCGGTCACGTCGTCGAGCGCGAAGAAGATCGGCACCAGGACGATATCGGCGGCAAATAGGCCGGCCATGAGATTGTCGTTCGTCGTGCCTTCGGTGTCGATCAGCACCACGCTTCGGTCCCCATTGTGTAGCTCTGCCGCCTCCAGGATTTCGCCCGGCGTTGTGGCGCTGACAAGCTGGAGTGTCTTGGGACGATTGCCGGCCTCCTTGAGCATCTGCACCCAGCGGCTCATGTTCTGGCGAACGTCGCCGTCGATGAGGGTTACCGCGTAGCCGCGCTTGAGAGCGACCGATGCAAGCGCGCGCAGCAGGGTCGATTTGCCAGTGCCACCTTTGGCGATAGCGGCAGATATGATCATAGCTCGGGGGACCTTCGATGAACCGCTTTTATGCCAATCGCCTCCCCGGCAATTGTCATACCTCTACCCAAAGTGTAGTGTCAATTTATGAGCGATCAACCGGACAGGACAGTGATTTTCAGGGCAGCTTTAGCCAAGATCACGGCGCGCGACGGCTGCGACGCCGCTCTTGATGCGGCAGCCGCCACGCTGGCGCATTACAGCGCTCTCGCCTCAGTCGGCATGATGCGCCA
>NZ_JBSKBP010000203.1:0-705 GCF_053714275.1 Mesorhizobium sp. Arg314
GTCGGTAGGCGCCGGAGAAACGGAGATAGGTTTCGTGGCGCAGGAAAATATAACGGCCGAAACGCCGGATCAGGGGACCGGCGCGCGCAGGTCCCAGCCGGCCGCCCAGAGCGTACCAGAACAGGCAACCGGCCGTCGAAGCCAGCGTCGTCACCACCAACAGGGCGCCGAGCGCCGCAAGATCGGACGCCCTGGTCATGCCGAGAAAGAGCAGCAGCACATGCGACGGCGGCACGGGCAGGATCTTTTCGGTGAAGGCGAGACATGCGGCGCCGAACAGGCCAAGCCCCAGCACCGCCGACAGGAGATCGGTCACGAAAAGCGCCAATCGTAGGTGCTGAGGCTCTTGATCCTGGAAACGCGGTAGACCGTCGCCGGCGGAAAGTTGCGGAAGGTGCCGCCGATGCGGACCGCCTCGAGGTCGAGGGCTCCAAGATCTTTCAGCGTTTGGCCGAGCGCGCCCTCGATCAAGGGGGCGTCTTCGGGATGAGGAGCCAGCTTACGACGGCGCCCAATCCTGGGAGGGAGCTCCCCAGTGAGTTCCTCTCGCGACGGGAGGCTCCCTGGCGCAACCTTTTTCAGGTGCGTAACAATAGCAGGGCGGCCACCACCCTTCAGATAGTCTTTAACATCAGCTACAAAAGAAGCATGCCTGGGTGAATCGGGGTTAAACCGGCCGAAAATGGGCTGCCGATTTTCCTGGCG
>NZ_JBSKBP010000204.1:0-704 GCF_053714275.1 Mesorhizobium sp. Arg314
GCAACATCTAGCGCGGCAAACAGCGATGTCGTGCCGTTGCGGACATAGGTATGGGTGCGCCGTTCGGCGACGCCCGGTGCCATGGGCAGCACAGGCTGCTCGCGATCCAAGGCCTGGATTTGCGACTTCTCATCCACGCAAAGCACGACCGCCCGGTCCGGAGGCGACATGTAAAGACCGACGATGTCCTGCACCTTGTCGACAAAGAGCGGATCAGAGGAAAGCTTGAATGTCTCGGCACGATGCGGCTGCAGGCCAAACGCGGTCCAGATCCGACGGATGGTGGTATGCGAAAGGCCGCTGTCGGCAGCCATCGAGCGGATGGACCAGTGCGTGGCATCCTTAGGAGTGGTGTTCAACGTACGCTCGACGACCTGGGCAACCTGGGTATCGGAGACAGTTCGCGGTCGACCGGCACGATATTCATCTGTCAGCCCTTCAATACCATCCTGTACGAACCGGCGGCGCCACTTGCCAACCGTGTGCTCGTGAACACCCAGGCGTTCGGCAACGTCCTTGCTTTGCAAACCCTGCGCGCACAAAAGGATCATCCGGCATCGATCCGACAAGGAGCGTGGCGCTTTATGCCGGCGCACCTGAGATTCGAGAAAACTTCTATCCGCGTCGCTCAGAACGACGACGTCCGCCTGCCTGCCAACCATCGATCAAACTCCTGCTCTTGTGACAGAAGCCGAACAAAATGA
>NZ_JBSKBP010000205.1:0-704 GCF_053714275.1 Mesorhizobium sp. Arg314
AAGGTAAATCCCTACAAGCAGTCGTTCGGACCGTTCCCGGGCAACATCTATCGCGCGCCTTACCCGGATCTGTATCGAGGTGTCAGCGTCGAGCACTGCCTTGCGGCCTTGGACACGCTGTTCGAATCCGAGATCGAGGCGAGTGCGGTAGCGGCGATCGTCATCGAGCCGCTTCTGGGTGAAGGTGGCTTCATTCCCGCGCCCGTTGAGTTCATGGCAGGTATCCGGCGCCTTTGCGACCAGCACGGCATCGTTCTCGTCGCCGACGAGGTGCAGTCCGGCTTCGGCAGAACCGGCCGCCTGTTTGCCATCGAACATATCGGCGTCGAGCCTGACTTGATCACGATGGGCAAGAGCATGGCAGCTGGCATCCCGATTGCCGCGATCGTCGGCAAAGCGGAGATCATGGATTCGGTGGCCGCTGGCGGCCTGGGCGGCACCTATGCGGGCAACCCGTTGGCCTGTGCGGCTGCCTTGGCCGTGCTGGACGTGCTGGAGGAGGAGAATCTGCTTGGCCGCGCCAATGAGATCGGCGAGCGGCTCACGGCTGGCTTGCAACGGATCCAGCAGAAGAGAAACCGCACGGTGATTGGCGACATCCGTGGGCTGGGCTCGATGATCGGTGCGGAACTGGTCGAAGATGGAGAAACCCGCAAGCCCGCGCGCGCGCTCACCGCCAAAGTCATCAAGGAAGCAGCCAGCCG
>NZ_JBSKBP010000206.1:0-704 GCF_053714275.1 Mesorhizobium sp. Arg314
CGGCTGGCTGCTTCCTTGATGACTTTGGCGGTGAGCGCGCGCGCGGGCTTGCGGGTTTCTCCATCTTCGACCAGTTCGGCGCCGATCATCGAGCCCAGCCCACGGATGTCGCCAATCACCGTGCGATTTCTCTTCTGCTGAATTCGCTGCAAGCCAGCCGTGAGCCGCTCGCCGATCTCATTGGCGCGGCCAAGCAGATTCTCCTCGTCCAGCACGTCCAGCACGGCCAAGGCAGCCGCACAGGCCAAGGGGTTGCCCGCATAGGTGCCACCCAGGCCGCCAGCGGCCACCGAATCCATGATCTCCGCTTTGCCGACGATCGCGGCAATCGGGATGCCAGCTGCCAGGCTCTTGGCCATCAGGAGCAGGTCAGGCTCGATGCCGGTATGTTCGATGGCAAACAGGCGGCCGGTTCTGCCGAGGCCGGACTGCACCTCGTCGGCGACGAGAACGATGCCGTGCTGGTCGCAAAGGCGCCGGATACCCGCCATGAACTCAACGGGCGCGGGAATGAAGCCGCCTTCACCCAGAAGCGGCTCGATGACGATCGCCGCTACCGCGCTCGCTTCGATCTCGGATTCGAACAGCGTGTCCAAGGCCGCAAGGCAGTGCTCGACGCTGACACCACGATACAGATCCGGGTAAGGCGCGCGATAGATGTTGCCCGGGAACGGTCCGAACGACTGCTTGTAGGGATTTACCTT
>NZ_JBSKBP010000207.1:0-702 GCF_053714275.1 Mesorhizobium sp. Arg314
GCGGCTCATCGACTACGTCCTGACCCGGCCGCTGGTCTCGAGCGCAATGATCGAAAAAGAGCTGAGGGTGACGACCACCTGGCCTTTCCGGCCCCGGCCCGGAGGTGAGTCATCCGGCCGCTTTCGGGGGGTTCCACCGAGATGGAAATGGTCGATCTCAACCGTGCCGTCGAGCATGTTTTCCCGCGCCACCATCAGCCGCAATGCGTGACCCATCCGCCAGGCCCGTCGGCTGGCTCACTCCAAGGATCTCGGCGAGCCGGACCGAGGACAAGCCCTTATCCGGTTGCAGCAGCAGCCACATGGCCCTCAACCAGACACGCAAGGGCAGCTTGGTCGAATGCAGCGGGGTATGGGGTCGTCACGGTGAACTGGAACCGGCAATCGCCGTTGGAGCATTGATAGAGACCCGGTCGCGCTTGTCGGTCTCGCGACCAGCAAGCGCGATCGAACGCTTGTAACCACAGGCCGGACAAATCCGACCATCCGGCCACACCATCCTTTCCAGCAACCGACGGCAATGCGGGGCGCACATAAAGGGCGCAAGTGCCCGGGTCGACGCCGATCTGTTCAGCAACGTACTTTAGCATTGCGCGAGGTGGAGTTTCGTCAGCTGCTTGCACTCTGGCAGGATATCGCATCCGACAGAGCGGAACGGCAAAGCCGAGGTGGTCTGGCTGTTGGCAGGATATCGCATCCGAC
>NZ_JBSKBP010000208.1:0-697 GCF_053714275.1 Mesorhizobium sp. Arg314
GTGAAGGCCGACGGACTGGGCGTCGAGCTTGCCAACGTCAAGATGGCGATGAACCCGTTCGACGAGATCGCGGTCGAGGAAGCGATCCGCATCAAGGAAGCCGGCAAGGCGGAAGAGATCATCGTCGTTTCGGTCGGTCCGCAGCAGGCGCAGGAGACGCTCCGCACCGCGCTCGCCATGGGCGCCGACCGCGCCATCCTGGTCAAGACCGACGAGCAGACCGAGCCGCTGGGCGTCGCCAAGGTGCTGAAGGGCGTGGTCGAGGCCGAGAAGCCCGGCCTCGTCATCCTCGGCAAGCAGGCGATCGACGACGATTCGAACCAGACCGGCCAGATGCTGGCAGCACTTCTGGGCTGGTCGCAGGGCACCTTTGCCTCCAAGATCGTGCTCGAAGGCGATCATGCCAAGGTGACGCGCGAAGTCGACGGCGGCCTGCAGACCGTCGAGCTGAAAATGCCGGCGATCGTCACCGCCGACCTTCGCCTCAACCAGCCGCGCTATGCCTCGCTGCCCAACATCATGAAGGCCAAGAAGAAGCCGCTCGACGAGAAGAGCCCGGCCGACTACGGCGCCGACGTCAAGCCGCGCCTCAAGGTGATCAAGACCGAGGAGCCGAGTGGCCGCAAGGCCGGCGTCAAGGTCAAGAGCGTCGCCGAGCTGGTCGAGAAGCTGAAGAACGAAGCCGGCGTGCTCTAAG
>NZ_JBSKBP010000209.1:0-692 GCF_053714275.1 Mesorhizobium sp. Arg314
TCTCGTTCCAGCGACGGTTTCAGCCGAGGCGGCTGCTCGACCGCTACGCCCTTGAGAACCGCGATCGAGCGCGCCAGAACCGCATCGATGGCCGCGAACACCTCGGCCAGCGGATCCGGCTCGTCCGCCTCGCTTGGCTCGCGGGCTTGTTGCGGGGGCGCAGCCCCCTCCCCTTCCCAGGCATGATCGTCATTGTACATGGATCGCAGCGCGACCAAGCACGCTACCTCGGGAAGAGTCTAGGAAAGAAGCTGGGCCGCTTGTCCTTGTGCCGAAAGCAATTTGACCGCCTTCCGGTCAAAAGAGACGAATGTCTCCCCACCGAGCCAGCCGCCGTCGAAGGCGATCGCGCCGTCGGCGAAATCGCCGCCAGCCTCCAGCAGCGCCAGCCCTGCCTCGACTGCTGGCCGGTTCATGACGACATTCGCGGTGTTCAGCAGCGCGCTGATCGCGGAGACAATGTCCCCGCGCGCAGTCTGATATTGGCGGGCCAGGACCCATGCAAACTCGCACAGAGCCTGCAGGCTCACAGCCACTATGTCGGCCTTGGCGAGCAAATCCACGGCAACCGCTGCCTGCTCTTCATCATCAGCCACATAAGCACGCAATAGCACATTTGTATCCGCGGTGACCTTCATTCCTTGCTGGCCCCGGCCGAGGCGCCAGCCTCTGCTATCGCCTCATTGATCTCC
>NZ_JBSKBP010000210.1:0-687 GCF_053714275.1 Mesorhizobium sp. Arg314
AGAATGTTCAGTGGTTTCCTCCCAAGCCTCTGGACCGCTCCTCTGAAGGTTCGATCCTTCTTTTGGCCGGGCCGTTCCAGCCCGGCCTTTTTCTTCGACTCCGTTCCGAGGGCTTCGGGTGAGATGCCGCGCTTCCGCGCGCCTTTGAGCAAATCGGATATTATTACTGCCTTGCGCCCCCCTTGCACTGGTGGGTCTGTGTCTCCTCTTTACGTCGGCCAACTTCGGCGAGCGGCAAGGTGATCAGACTTCACGGAACGACGGAACCTCGCACTGCCCGCCGCGCTATTCTCTCGGGGCTTCCCTCATGACCGCCTGTCACCTCTGCAGCTGCGAGCGCCGCTCACCGGGGCCGAAATGAGAGACCTGCCGATGGCGCCGTACGGACGGATGCGACGATTGCGCCAACCCGATGTCCTCAGTGCCATAGCTGGAGTTCGCCCTCCCGGACGTCCCGAGTCGGAACGCTCCGACGCTCCGGGGATCAGCCGTCTCGTAGACAACCTGAAATGCTACAGCTACTTCGGACTCATGCTGGGGCCATATGCAACATTGCCGAATTTTCCGGCAGGCAGGTTTTAGCGCTCGTATTCGTCGCCCTGGCTGCGTTGCGTCTTGCGGTCCTGGTCGTCGGCCTGTCGGTCCTTTTGCTTGGCTGAGTCTTTCTGCTGCTGAACGCGTTCACGC
>NZ_JBSKBP010000211.1:0-668 GCF_053714275.1 Mesorhizobium sp. Arg314
GCTTCGCTGACCAGCGGCATCGGCCGGCGCGGCGTGTCGAGCGCAGTCGGGTGGAACTGCACGAATTCGAGATCGGCAAGTTCTGCGCCGGCGCAGGCGGCCAGCGCCAGGCCGTGCCCGAATGATGCGAGCGGGTTCGTGGTGTCGCTAAAGAGGCCGCCGATACCGCCGGTCGCGAGAACCACGCGGCGCGTGGGCAATGCGAGGACCCCGGTGTGTAGGCTTCCTAAAAGTCCCACAATGCTGCCCTCCGCCACAACCAGGCGGAGCGCTGTCATGCCTTCCATGATCGTGATCGAACGTGTCCGCCGCGCCACGGCGAGCAGCGCCCGAAACAGCTCGCGGCCGGTGGCGTCGCCGCCGGCGTGCACGATCCTGCGTCGCGAATGTGCCGCCTCCAGCCCGAGCCGCAGTTTTCCGTCTAACGCGCGGTCGAAAGTAGCGCCCAGACGAATGAGGGGGTCTATGGCTTCAGGTACGGCCTCGACGACGCGCCTGGCCATCGCTTCGTCGCAAAGCCCATCGCCGGCGACCAGCGTATCGGCGAGGTGCAGATCGGGGCTGTCGTCCTCGCCCAGGCTTGCCGCGAGCCCGCCCTGGGCGAGCGTGCTCGACGCATCGGTTCCAAGTGGCGCCCTGGAGAGAAGGACGACAGGCTGCGGCGCCAG
>NZ_JBSKBP010000212.1:0-658 GCF_053714275.1 Mesorhizobium sp. Arg314
GTTTGCGTATGGTCCCCTTCGAACGAACGGCGCTCATCGCCTACCGGGTGGCAGATACTGCCGAAGTCACCAACATCTTCTACGGCGGCAGGGACTACGAATCCCTCTATCAAAGCGATGAATCCGAATAGTCGCATCGGATTCGCGAGATATAGAGACGTCGCAGTTGGGGCTCGGCCGCAAGGGATGCCGCATTGATCCTTTCCTTCGCCAACGACGATCGTTAGAAAGGAAAAAAATGCTCAAGCCGCTGCTCGACCCAGATGTCGCCGATGAGGCGCCAACTTCTCCGATCCTTACCGGATATGACGAAGAGCATTTGCTGACCTACATTCGCCACTCGATGCAGCCGCCGAGGGCGCCGACTGGCGGGAAGTTGCCAAGATCGTCCTGCACATCGACCCGGCGACCGAGCCCGAACGCGCTTTCCGGGCCTGGAAGACGCATCTTGCGCGTGCGCGGTGGATGACGACGAACGGTTTCAAATATTTGCTCGCCGGCGGGGCACCGCTTTATGATAGGTAACGGGCGCCTTCTGCGCGAGCAATCAATCCCGCGAAGCGTGATCGAAGACTTTTCGGAATATTCAATGTTTTAGCACGATCTTGCCACGGGCCCCGGTTGCAACTGCGCTGTGCGCCGCACCGACATTCTCCAG
>NZ_JBSKBP010000213.1:0-651 GCF_053714275.1 Mesorhizobium sp. Arg314
GATCGATTTCGAGCGTGTGCAGGAAGGCGATCCGTTCGGTCAGTCCAATTAGGTTCGAAGCACCGGGCGCGTCTGGCGCTGATCGCAGCCAATGGAATCGCGTTTGACCAACAGCCGGGTCGACGTCGAGCAGAGCGTCGAGCGCTTCCAACTTCTCGGCGGCGATATCTTCGAGGAGTGTGATTTCTGCGCGTCGGCGTGCGATGGCGCGACCTGCCCAATCCGAGCGTCTCGATCGCCGCCTGAGAAGGGAGCAGCGCCCCGCGCTGCCGAAACGCAGATATCACCGCCGTAACGATCGGGTGCCCCTTGTCCCCGGCAGCCGCTGCGTCGATAGCAGACAGAAGTGCTGCACGCCGGTCGTTCTTGTTGGCTATGTGCAGACTGAGATGCTCGGTCAGGAAACGGCTGTGCTCGAAACGTGTCTGCATCCGACGCGCGTAGATGGCGTAATCACGCGAGTCTACGCCGAGCTGGTCGGCCAAGTGGCGGATGACCACCGCATGAGGCTGCTCGTCTTCTCCCAGGAGACGCCCAGTATGCCGCATGACGCAAAGCTGGATGGCGAAGCCCGGTTTATTATGCGGGCGGCGACGCACCTCACATTCCAACCTGTCAACTGGATCGAGAGTGTAGTGCCGGAGCAGACTA
>NZ_JBSKBP010000214.1:0-646 GCF_053714275.1 Mesorhizobium sp. Arg314
GGAGCACGGCGAGTTGTCGGCTCTCGAAGCAAATTGGACCTTTGCCTGGTTCCCGCTGATGACGGTCGCTGCCTATGCTCCGGGATATTCGATCCGTCCATTTTGTAGGGAATTCGACAAAACTAACGTTACCCGCTCACCGAGACGCGAGGGAATTCAATAAGAACCGACTGCTGCGCCTCTGGCATGGCCCTTGCTTTTACAGCTTTGACATTACACGCCAATAGAGGCGTTTGGTGTCCACAGGTACCCATCTCAGTTCAGGTGAAACGACAGTCCCATCCCCGTAGACGAGAGTATCCATGACACGCGTCCTTGCAGCAGCAGCTTTCCTTCTCACGGCTTTGGCCTCAGCCCAAGCCTCTTCAAATGTTAGTTCGCGTCCGAGCATTTGGAACAGTCAACCGGGACACACATTGAACCATTCGCCGTGCGGTCCTCGCTATGTGCCGTGCTTGAAACATCATATCCCCAGGTGTGAGCCGGATCCAGACGGCCCCGCGGCCGACCGCAATCATCTACCAGGGGGTTCTCTAATCGCCTCTGTCAATGCGCTCCTTCCTCGTCATTGATCTTGCGCGTGCCGGGCTCGTGGCTCTCGCCGGGTTCGATCGCAAGGATCGCCGCATGTTTGCGTTGGAACGGG
>NZ_JBSKBP010000215.1:0-634 GCF_053714275.1 Mesorhizobium sp. Arg314
AATGTCATGGACATCACACGTCATATGAAGAGCATGCGCTCGACGGCCCGGCGAGCGCGCTCGGCGACACGCGGATCGATGGTGACGATGTGACGGTTCTCCTCGAGCGCGGCACGGATATTGGCGAGCGTAATGCGCTTCATGTGCGGGCAGAGATTGCAGGGACGCACGAAATCGACGTCGGGATGCTCGACCGCGACATTGTCGCTCATCGAGCATTCGGTCATCAGCACCACGCGCGCCGGCTTATGCCGCGCGACATAGTCGGACATCGCCGCCGTTGAGCCGGCGAAGTCGGCCTCGGCGACGACCTGCGGTGCACATTCGGGATGGGCAAGAACGGTGACGCCCGGATGCGCCTCGCGCAACTCGCGAATGTCGGCCGCTGTGAAGCGCTCATGCACCTCGCAATGTCCTTTCCAGGCGATGATCTCGACTTTGGTCTGCGCGGCGATATTCCTTGCCAGGTATTCGTCGGGCAGCATGATGACGCGCCGCGCGCCGAGCGATTCCACCACCGCCAGCGCATTGCCCGAGGTGCAGCAGATATCCGACTGTGCCTTCACGGCGGCGGAGCTGTTGACGTAGGTGATCACCGGCACTCCCGGATAGCGCCGCCGCATCAGGCGCACGT
>NZ_JBSKBP010000216.1:0-630 GCF_053714275.1 Mesorhizobium sp. Arg314
GCCAGATCTCATATCGGTGTAGCCCGTCGCCAACCACACACGCACGCCTTCTGTCGGGATCATCGCAGCATTTCCAGACCCTGCAAGATCCGCATCAGGACACTTACGTCGACAGTGCGGTCAACGATCACACGCCGACCGTTTGCACCGACGATTTCTATCCGGCCACCGGCAGACACCGCTTGGCTGGCAGCCGCCACTTCGGAGTGGGATCGCACCGGAGCCGGCTCTTCCGTCTCTACATCGTGCACGCTGTGACCGACCACACCCATGTCAATGAAGGCGATTGGTGGGGGCTCGGATCGGCCACCCAATCTCCGTTCCTGGGCTTGCTTGATCCAGATGTGCAAGTGGTTCGAGTTCATGTCGTGACGCCGCGCGACAACCGCCACCGGATCACCGGACTCCTGCACCTCACCCAGGATCGCCAGCTTCTGCTCGACCGTCCAGGAGCGGCGCGTCCGCTGTCGGCCGGCATCCGTCGGCAGCGATAGAGCCGCGGGCGTGCTCGCTTCCACCCTCGACGGCTGCTCCATAGCCAGATACTTCATTGCTAAGCGTCCACTTAATTTAAGCGGACACTAACGCCACAAGGTACGCGTCAGTAGGCGGCCTTCAGCGTATGCGTAC
>NZ_JBSKBP010000217.1:0-623 GCF_053714275.1 Mesorhizobium sp. Arg314
TGATTGAACTAAACCGCTATCGCGGTAGGAGGCGAGCAGCCTTGGCGTGAGGAGGCCCCTGTCTGACAAAGTTTGGTGTCGAGCCAACCTTTCAGACAGGAGAACCCCAGATGGCCGAGTTGAGCCCTCTACGTCGACGCATGATCGAGGACATGACGGTCCGCAATCTGTCGCCGGCAACGCAGCGATCCTATATCCACCATGTCGCAAAGTTCAGCCGTTTCTTTAAACGGTCGCCGGATCAGCTCGGATACGAAGAAGTTCGCACCTATCAGCTGCATTTGGTGAGCCGAAGGGTCACTTGGGGCGCGCTAAACCAGGCAGTGTGCGCCCTGCGGTTCTTCTTCGGCGTGACGTTGGGGCGGACGGATCTGCCTGAGCGGATCTCTTACGCTCGTGCGCCGCGCAAGCTGCCTGTCGTGCTGAGCGCCGACGAGGTGGTCGGCTTCCTCGAAGCCGTGAACGGAGTGAAGAACCGGGTCGCGCTGACGACAGCGTATGCTGCGGGTCTTCGCGCTCTGGAAGCTTCACGGCTGAAGGTCACCGATATCGACAGCCGTCGGATGATTATTCGCGTCGAGGAAGGCAAAGGTGGCGGGGACCGCTACGTGATGTTGTCGCCG
>NZ_JBSKBP010000218.1:0-619 GCF_053714275.1 Mesorhizobium sp. Arg314
ATGGACGGCGAAGGCGTGCCGCAAGCTGTGCGGCGTGACCGGCTTGGACAAGCCGGAGAGGTCGCCCGCTTTCGCGCAGGCTTGCGCGACCGCATCCCTGGTGATCGGCTGGCCGACGCGATCGTCGGGGAAGAGCCAGTCCACTGGTCGGCGCACCTTCCAGTAGCTGCGCAGGATCTCCAGGAGCTTGGGCGACAGCGTCACATAGCGGTCCTTCTGGCCTTTTGCCCTGCTCGACGCGGACGACCATTCTCTGGCTGTCGATGTCGTTGGGCTTCAGCTGAACCGCCTCCGAGATGCGCAAGCCGGCGGCATAGCACGTGGTCAGGATGACGTGATGTTTGACGTCGAGGACGCAGCCGAGGAACCTTAGAACCTCCTCGGGACCGAGGACGATCGGCAGCTTCTGTGGGTTCTTGGGAAGCGGGAGGACCTCTTCAGGCGCCCAGTCCCTTTCGAGCGTCACACTGTAGAGAAAGCGGAGCGCCGCAATGGCGGTGTGGATCGAGCCGGGCGCCAGCTTCTTCTCGTTGGTCAGATGGACCTGATAAGTCCGAATGTCCTCGCGCCGGAGCAGGTCCGGCGATTTGCCGAAGTGCCGTGCGAACAGCGACACCTG
>NZ_JBSKBP010000219.1:0-616 GCF_053714275.1 Mesorhizobium sp. Arg314
TGTCCGACCGCGAGAGCACCCATTCCGCTCAGGAAGTCGATATAGCGCCGTCCCTCCACATCCCAGATCTCTGCACCTTGAGCCCGCTCGACATACATCGGAAAGGGCGGAGAGACCGATGCCGCAACAGCAGCGTTCCGGCGCTCATCCAAAGCAACATTCGACACCATTTAATTACCTCCTGTTAGATTCGCATCGAGACGCGCCAGAAAAACCACGCCTTATTCGCCAAAGCTCGCGGGATGAAGCATCATCACTGGTGGATGAAAAGTTCTGCAAGAGCAGGTCTCCATCGTTCGGACCATAGAGAGTAGAAGACCGCGCGAGAACAGCTAAAAGTTTTTGATGGCCCCAAATCCAGTTTATGCCGGATCGCTCAACCTTGGGCAGCAAGATACCTTCGCGCCCCCCGACCGAGTAATGCGCTCCCAAACGAGTTCATGATCGAGGAACCTAAGACCAGATGAATGTCGGCCCCCGAGGTCCAAGGGGCGCGAAACGCATCACTTTGCGCTGTTGTCGTAGCGAGCTCGCAGAAAAAACCCAGTTTATATCTAGCCGACCAAAGGCAGGGCAAGGCGTGACTCGCCGGCATCGGCCGGCTCAAAAATCACAG
>NZ_JBSKBP010000220.1:0-605 GCF_053714275.1 Mesorhizobium sp. Arg314
TGCTGCCGCCGACTGGGGAGCGATTGAGGACCCACACGACGACGAGCAGGATCCGGGCGACCTCCTCTATCCGTCGGTGGAGCCGGACTGGCTGCAGGAGCAGCATTTGTTCCAAAAGCAAAATGCCCCCGAACCCGTTGCCGGACCGGGCGATAGCGCTCCTGAGGTTCCCACCGAGGGGAGGGCATCGGCCGACGCGCCATTGCAGGGCGAGCCGTCGGTTCCGGGATTGACGCGCTTCACGCCGCCGCTCCCCGACCCGATGGACATGGATAGCATGATCGGATTGTCGGTGGACGACCACTTCCCGGTGTCGGACGTGGACGGGGGGGCGTATCCGCAAGCCCGTGAGCATCTGTCAGTGCAGGCGTTTGGGGAGCAGGAGCATGTTTCGCGGCCGGCCACGCCGATGGAAGCCGATAGCGCTCCTGGATTTGCTGCCGCCGACTGGGGAGCGATTGAGGACCCGCGGGACATCTTCGACTGGGTGGCGCTCGACCATTATTTGGCGTCGGATGTAGACCGAGGCGGGGGGGCGTATCCGCAAGCCCGTGAGGATTTGTCAGTGCAGGCGTTTGGGGAGCAGGAGCATGTTTCGCGGCCGG
>NZ_JBSKBP010000221.1:0-600 GCF_053714275.1 Mesorhizobium sp. Arg314
CTTTGGCAGGCTCCGGACGCCGACGAGGTGTCCTTGCGCGACTTGGTGCGCCGCCGCCAGGAACTCATCACCATGAAAGTCGCGGAGAAGAACCGCGCCAAGGCACCTGGCGGCCGCGGGCTCGCTGCCTCCTTCAAGGCCATAATCAAAGTCGTCGAGCGTGAGATCCAAATTATCGATGCCCAGATGCGCGAGCTGATCGCCAACAGCCGCACTCTCAAGCACCGGGCAGCCGTCTGCACGGCTATGGACAGTCTCGGCCCGATCGTGGCGGCCAAGCTGCTCGCCCTCCTGCCTGAACTGGGCACCATGACACGCCGAAAGGCTGCAGCCCTTGCAGGGCTCGCGCCTCATCCAAACGACAGCGGCCAAAAACACGGCTACCGCAAAATCCGTGGCGGACGACCAGAGATCAGGAGCATGCTCTACATGCCCGCGTTGCACGCCGCTGCCGGAAGGGGCGAGTTCGCAGCCTTCTACAAACGCCTTCGCGCCAACGGCAAAAAGCCAATGGTGGCCATCGCCGCGGTCATGCGAAAGATCGTCGTCACCCTAAACGCTAGGCTCAGAGACGCCGCCATTCCTCAGAGTTGATGACGA
>NZ_JBSKBP010000222.1:0-596 GCF_053714275.1 Mesorhizobium sp. Arg314
GGCGCTGATGAGGTCGACCGTGACGCCACCCATTTCCTTCGAGAAGTCGCGCAGATTGGGGATGAGCAGCGTATAGGCGAAGGTCGAGAGCGAGGTCCTCACGACAAGTCGGTTGGCATCTTTCCCATTACCGCGGCGCATCCGCTTTGCCGTAAAAAAAATCGTGTCGAGCGGCTCGGCAACGGCATCGGCGAAAAGCCGCCCATAATCGGTCAACTGACTCTGGCGTCCGTACCGTTCGAGCAGCTTGGCACCGAGGTACGCTTCCAACACCGCGAGGTGGCGGCTCACCGAGCTCTGGGTGATGCCGAGTGCCTTCGAGGCTCGGGTGACACTGCCGTCGCGTGCCACCTGCACGAAGGCGCGAACGGCGTTGAGAGACAGATCCTGCTCGCTCACAGACTGTTCTCCGCAGACATCGCAGCCATCCATCCAGAGGCAAGCCCTTCGCATCGTTTTATTCGATATATGTCATCCATCTGTAACACAACGGCTCCAACGATCTCGGCGATCAAGACATCGAGGCGGCGCGAGCTTTTGCCAGCTCACCGACAAGCGAGGTACCGCAAAATGGCGGCCATAACCATCGAAAAAAT
>NZ_JBSKBP010000223.1:0-592 GCF_053714275.1 Mesorhizobium sp. Arg314
CCGCAAGGCCGGCGTCAAGGTCAAGAGCGTCGCCGAGCTGGTCGAGAAGCTGAAGAACGAAGCCGGCGTGCTCTAAGGAAATCCGATGAGGCCGGCCTGCAAACGGCTGGCTTCTGCGCTTCCGGTGCTCACGTACGGATGTACGCTCCGCTCCGGTTCTCGAAACCAACCGTTTTCGGCTCGGCCTGACCGGATTTCAGGGAGCCTCGAAGACGAAAGTCAGGGATAAGACAATGGCAATTCTCCTCATCGCCGAACACGACAACGCAAGCCTCTCCGACCAGACCGCCAAGGCGCTGTCGGCAGCGCTCCAGATCGGCTCGGATGTCGACGTGCTGGTCGCCGGCAAGGGCGCCAAGGGCGCGGCCGACGCCGCCGCCAAGCTGAAAGGTGTTCGTAAAGTGCTGCTCGCCGAAGCCGACGAGCTTTCGGAACGCCTCGCCGAGCCGCTGGCAGCGCTGGTCGTCTCGCTCGCCGGCTCCTACGACACGATCGTGGCGCCGGCCACCTCGTCGGGCAAGAACGTCGCGCCACGCGTCGCCGCGCTGCTCGATGTCGCCCAGGTCTCCGAGATCATCGAAGTGGTCGCGCC
>NZ_JBSKBP010000224.1:0-587 GCF_053714275.1 Mesorhizobium sp. Arg314
ATCACACCGCGACGCCTGCCTTCGCGCCACCACAGGCGCAGCAGTTCGAGCAGTTGCGGCGAGAGCATGGCGTTGCGGTCCTTGCGTCCTTTGCCCTGTTCGACGCGGATCAGCATGCGCGTGCTGTCGACATCGTCGACCTTGAGGTGCGCGACCTCCGATACGCGCAGACCCGCGCCATAGGCGACGCCGAGCGCGGCCTTGTACTTGATGCCAGGTGCGGCTTCGAGCAGCCGCGCCGCTTCCTCCACGCTCAGCACGTCCGGCAGCTTGCGTGGATGGCGCATGATCACCAGCACACGGGCCAGATCCCGCCGCTTCAGCGTCACCAGGAACAGGAACCGCAACGCCGAGACCGCGCCGTTGATCGTCGCAGGCCCGACGCCGTTCTCATGCTGATACAACTGGAAGCGGCGGATGTCCTCGGGCGTCGCGGTATCGGGAGAGCGTCGGAGGAAGGCTGCGAAGCGCCGGACGTGACGAACGTAGTCCTGCTGGGTATGGGAGCCTAAGCCCCGCATGAGCATGTCTTGCTGCATGCGCTGGCGAAGCGGCGTGATCGGTGCATCGGTCGACAGGGTATCCAT
>NZ_JBSKBP010000225.1:0-581 GCF_053714275.1 Mesorhizobium sp. Arg314
TCGACCTGAGCCATCAGCTCGCGGATGGCGTCCTCGCCGATGGTCTTGTTGGAATCTTCCAACGCAGCCAGCGCCGAACCCTTGACGATCGGAATGTCGTCGCCGGGGAACTCGTTCTTCGACAGAAGCTCGCGAACCTCCAGCTCGACCAGCTCCAGCAGCTCGGCGTCGTCGACCTGGTCGACCTTGTTCAGGAACACCACGATCGACGGAACGCCGACCTGGCGGGCAAGCAGGATGTGCTCGCGGGTCTGCGGCATCGGGCCGTCGGCGGCCGACACAACCAGGATCGCGCCGTCCATCTGCGCGGCACCGGTGATCATGTTCTTCACATAGTCGGCATGGCCGGGGCAGTCGACGTGGGCATAGTGACGGTTGGCCGTCTCATACTCGACATGCGCCGTCGAAATGGTGATGCCGCGCGCCTTCTCTTCGGGTGCCGCGTCGATCTGGTCATAGCGCTTGTATTCGCCAAAATACTTCGTGATCGCCGCCGTCAGCGACGTCTTGCCATGATCGACGTGGCCGATCGTGCCAATGTTCACATGCGGCTTGGTGCGCTCGAATTTACCTTTTGCCAT
>NZ_JBSKBP010000226.1:0-575 GCF_053714275.1 Mesorhizobium sp. Arg314
TTGTCGGCGATCGCCTGCTCGACCGTCTTGATGGCGACCGGAATGTCCTCGAGGTTCAGCGTGCAGGCTTCCTCGCAGGGCGCGGGGCAGATGCGGCCGGTGAACTCCGGGAAATTGTTGGTCGAATGCAGGTTGCGGATCGCATTGTCCCAGTCGCCATTGTAGACGAGGTCGTTCCAGTCCGGGATCGGACATCGGCAGCGTGAATTCGCGGAAATGCCGGATGCGGTCTGAGGCCGGCTGGTACTTGTGCACCTGCCGGTCGATCTCGAGAAAGCCTGTTACCTTGCCCATAGTCCAGTCCCTGCTGTCCAGATGGTGCGGTCTTAATCGCACCCGTTAACCTCTTGAGGCGGCCGTGGCGACCTTGCGCGCGAGGTCAAATTGTCGGTGGCGTGAGCCGGGAAACCTGGGTTTCCCGGCCATTGCAAAGATCTATTCGGCCGAGACGCTCATGCGCATGCGTTCCATCTCGATCAGCGCGCGGCGGTATTCCATCGGCATGATTTTGCGGAATTTCGGCCGGAAGTTCTGCCAGTCGTCGAGGATCTCGCGGCCGCGCACCGAACCGGTGA
>NZ_JBSKBP010000227.1:0-571 GCF_053714275.1 Mesorhizobium sp. Arg314
CTCAGAACGACGACGTCCGCCTGCCTGCCAACCATCGATCAAACTCCTGCTCTTGTGACAGAAGCCGAACAAAATGAAGCTTATTTTGGTTCCAGGTGACTAGGGCCAAGCTTGCGGCAGCTGTTGAGAACGGTATCCGCACCGTTGAAGAGGTCGCCCGTTGCGTAAGCTTGCCAGATGCATACCTCGATGTCTGGCTGAAGCTTGGCAACGAACTCGAAGAAATCATCTTGCGATAACTGATTTCGTCGACTCAATCGATATCGGCTGCAAATATCATCGTTTATGGTGAGTTTGCTCCACAATTCCGGATTTGAACCGCTCTTGCCTCCCTCACACCTCAAGAGTGAAGCGGCAGAGGCGTCGCTTGCGCTCTCAAGGGCCGCGCGACGCCGTGCCGCCATTCACCTGGGCGGGTCTAGTCACCATCAGGATCAAGCAGTTGCTTCTGCCGCCGAAAGGGCCGTTTCGAAAATCCAAAATCAAAGCCTTGTCAGTCGGTTTTGCAGCGCCTGCCGATCGGCGACGAGGTTGTCGAGGTGCAGCGGCGCGTTGTCTGGGCGCTGCCCAT
>NZ_JBSKBP010000228.1:0-569 GCF_053714275.1 Mesorhizobium sp. Arg314
TGCGTGTGCGTGCTGGCGCCGCCGAGTTCCTCCGCCGTGACGATCTCGTTGGTCACGGTCCTCACCACATCGGGGCCGGTGACGAACATGTAGGAGGTGTCGCGCACCATGAAGATGAAGTCGGTCATCGCCGGCGAATAGACCGCGCCGCCAGCGCATGGTCCCATGATCACCGATATCTGCGGTACTACGCCGGAGGCATCGACGTTGCGGTTGAAGACGTCGGCATAGCCAGCGAGCGAATCCACGCCTTCTTGGATGCGCGCGCCGCCGGAATCGTTGAGACCGATGACAGGCGCGCCGTTCGTCACCGCCATGTCCATGATCTTGCAGATCTTCCTGGCGTGCGTCTCCGACAGCGAGCCGCCGAGCACGGTGAAGTCCTGGCTGAAGACATAGACCATGCGGCCGTTGATGGTGCCCCAGCCGGTGACCACGCCGTCGCCGGCGATCTTCTGGTTCGCCATCCCGAACTCGGTTGCCCGGTGGGTGACGTACATGTCGTATTCCTCGAAGGACCCTTCATCGAGAAGCACCTCGAGCCGTTCGCGCGCCGTCAGCTTGCCCTT
>NZ_JBSKBP010000229.1:0-567 GCF_053714275.1 Mesorhizobium sp. Arg314
TGTAGCGGCCGAGATAGGCCAAAACCTGCTCAGGCCCGCCAAAAGGCGGCTTCGAGTAGACGACCCAGCTGGCGCGCTTGAGTTCAGCGATTCGGTGAGCGAAGGCAGAAGGATCAACCAAGCCGGCAAGCTCGCCAGAGAAGCGCAATTGGCCGGCGGTAAAGGCGCTCTGCAAGGCTTGCAGGAACAGCCTGCGGAACATGGCGGAGAGCACACGCACTGGCAGGAAGAAGCCGGGACGACAGCCGACCCAGCGACTGCCATCGAGCGCGGGGCCGCCACCGGGGACGATGCAGTGGACGTGTGGGTGGTGCTGCAGGGTCTGGCCCCAGGTGTGCAACACCGCGATCAGGCCGATCTCCGCGCCGAGGTGTCGGGGATCGGCGGCGATCGTACGCAGGGTCTCGGCTGCGGTCCTGAACAAGATGTCGTAGACGACAGCCTTGTTGTGAAAGGCGATCTCGGCGACCTCGGCCGGCACGGTGAAGACGACGTGGAAGTAGGGAACCGGCAAAAGCTCCGCCTGGCGCTGGGCGAGCCAGTCGGCTCGCGCCAGGCCCTGACACT
>NZ_JBSKBP010000230.1:0-566 GCF_053714275.1 Mesorhizobium sp. Arg314
GCCTGGGGCAACGCCTATGGTCCCGATGCTGAATCGTGGATCAAATTCGCCGACGTCACGACAGCCAACATTGATATCGACTATGCGAGTTCACGCGGCGCCTTGGCGAAACGGCGCCAGGTGGTCGCGGACCGGACCTCGGCCCGAACGATCGTCCTGGGTTTCGGCAACAAGATGCCGCTGGTCATTCCCAACACGACGTCGCTTGGTACCTCGGGTGCCGTCCTCGACGAATTGAGGACCTCGGGGCACGCCAATTCGGCGCTGATCTACGACGACGCGCTGCACAGCATGCAAGGACAGCTCTCCCTGGCGGAGCCGCGCGTGATGATGAAGGTCATGGTCGACAAAAACGAGGTCGATGTGCCAACGGTCCACGCCCAGGGGCAATTCAAAAACGGGCAGAAATCCGCTCAGGGCGATTTCTATTTCCTCGACAACCGCAACAATCCCGTGCTGATCCAATACAACATTCAGTTCAGCGGTGAAAAGGAGCCGCGCAAGGAGCGCATCGTGCAGGTCACGGTCGGCGCCTCGCAACGCGCTGCCATGGAGCAGGCGCTGGC
>NZ_JBSKBP010000231.1:0-564 GCF_053714275.1 Mesorhizobium sp. Arg314
AGCGCCGGCGGTGGAAAGCCACATCCCATATCGGTGTAGCCTGTCGCCAACCACAAACGCCCCTTTCTGTCGGGATCATCGCAGCATTTCCAGGCCCTGCAAGATCCGCATCAGGACAGTTGCGTCGACAATGCGGTCAACGATCACGCGCCGGCCGTTTGCACCAACGATTTCTATCCGGTCACCGGCAGTAACCGCTTGGCTGGCAACCGGCACTTCGGAGGGCGATCGCGCAGGAGCCTGCTCTTCCGCCTCCACATCGCGCACGCCGTGACCAACCACACCCATGTCTATGAAGGCGATTGGTGGGGACTCGGATCGGCCACCCAATCTGCGTTCCTTGGCTTGCTTTACCCCGATGTGCAAGTGGTTCGCGTTCATGTCGTGACGCCGCGCGACAACCGCCACCGGATCACCGGATCACCGGACTCCTGCACCTCACGCATGATCGCCAGCTTCTGCTCGACCGTCCAGGGCCGGCATCCGTCGGTAGCGGAAGAGCCGCGCGCGTGCTCGCTTCCACCACCCTCGACGGCTGCTCTATCGGCAGATACTTCATTGCCA
>NZ_JBSKBP010000232.1:0-563 GCF_053714275.1 Mesorhizobium sp. Arg314
AAGGCCGTTCACAATACCAACGTTCCGGGATTGAAGATTTCCGCTGACACTCCGTCGATTGAACTTCTCGACATCACTGTCGGGCCGAAAAATCTGATTGCCCGTGCCCGCCTCAAAATGAATTTCGCTATGGCGCTATCGGCTGAATTAGTAGGTCAGTAGCCCGTCTGCCGAACGAGCCGTGGCCACCATAACGACCAAGAGGTGCAAATGACGCAATCGCAGCTTAGCAAGGTTTGGTTTGTGGTCAGTGCGCTCCTTCTCTATTACGCCCTGAATTCTTGGGTGGTAGCGCAAGGCGGGGAAGAGATATTCGGTGCAAAGCTGGTCATGAAGGCGAGGGTGCCTGCGGTAATGATCGCAATCCCGATATGTTCAATTTTGCTCGCACTAACCTCACTCGTTGGACGCGTCTATTCCCTACGCGCCGGCTCGAAATGGCATGAGCGAATACCGGTTGTCGGCTTCGACGGGATCGATACGGGCTCGCGCGAAGGCCGCGTCTATCAAGGCGTCATGATTACAGTCTTCTCCCTGCTGCCCGCGATTGCGCTGGTCTATTT
>NZ_JBSKBP010000233.1:0-563 GCF_053714275.1 Mesorhizobium sp. Arg314
AAATAGACCAGCGCAATCGCGGGCAGCAGGGAGAAGACTGTAATCATGACGCCTTGATAGACGCGGCCTTCGCGCGAACCCGTATCGATCCCGTCGAAGCCGACAACCGGTATTCGCTCATGCCATTTCGAGCCGGCGCGTAGGGAATAGACCCGTCCAACGAGTGAGGTTAGTGCGAGCAAAATTGAACATATCGGGATTGCGATCATTACTGCAGGCACCCTCGCCTTCATGACCAGCTTTGCACCGAATATCTCTTCCCCGCCTTGCGCTACCACCCAAGAATTTAGGGCGTAATAGAGAAGGAGCGCACTGACCACAAACCAAACCTTGCTAAGCTGCGATTGCGTCATTTGCACCTCTTGATCGTTATGGGGGCCACGGCTCGTTTGGCAGACCGGCTACTGACCTACTAATTCAGCCGATAGCGCCATATCGAAATTCATTTTGAGGCGGGCACTGGCAATCAGATTTTTCGGCCCGACTGTGATGTCGAGAAGTTCAATCGACGGAGTGTCAGCGGAAATCTTCAATCCCGGAACGTTGGTATTGTGAACGGCCTT
>NZ_JBSKBP010000234.1:0-561 GCF_053714275.1 Mesorhizobium sp. Arg314
CGCTGCTGGAGATCCTGCGTGGCTATTGGCGCCTGACCCGGCCCGCCCAGTGGCTGTTTCCTCGCCGCGACGGCTCCGGTCCTATGGACCCGCAGGTGCTTCACGTCGCGTGTCGTGTGGCCTGCGAGGCCCTGGGCATCGAGAAGCGGGTGACCGTACATACGCTACGGCATTCGTTCGCGACTCACCTGCTTGAGGCAGGCACGGACATTCGCATCATTCAGGTGCTGCTTGGCCATCGCAGCTTGGCGTCTACAACGCTCTACGCTCAGGTCTCGACAGACATGATCGGCCGCACCGTCAGTCCTTTCGACCAGTTGCAAGTCAAAGTCATGCCGGCCGGTTGATCGGCATCCATGCGCTCCGCCTTGGAGGTGGCGGACGTATTCCGTCGCCACGGCGCGGCCTATCGGCAAGCACGGGCCGGCCATCTTGGTCGCGTCGAGCGTCGGGTCATGGCTGCGATCGAGGCCTGCCGCACCTCGGCGCTCGGCGGCCATCTCGAAGCCTGTGATGACTGCGGTCTTCAGCGCCCCGTCTACAACTCCTGCCTTATGGGCA
>NZ_JBSKBP010000235.1:0-545 GCF_053714275.1 Mesorhizobium sp. Arg314
TAGTCTGCTCCGGCACTACACTCTCGATCCAGTTGACAGGTTGGAATGTGAGGTGCGTCGCCGCCCGCATAATAAACTGGGCTTCGCCATCCAGCTTTGCGTCATGCGGCATACTGGGCGTCTCCTGGGAGAAGACGAGCAGCCTCATGCGGCGGTCATCCGCCACTTGGCCGACCAGCTCGGCGTAGACTCGCGTGATTACGCCATCTACGCGCGTCGGCGTGCGATGGCGCGACCTGCCAATCCGATCGTTACGGCGGTGATATCTGCGTTTCGGCAGCGCGGGGCGCTGCTCCCTTCTCAGGCGGCGATCGAGACGATCGGATTGGCAGGTCGCGCCATCGCACGCCGACGCGCAGAAATCACACTCCTCGAAGATATCGCCGCCGAGAAGTTGGAAGCGCTCGACGCTCTGCTCGACGTCGATCCGGCTGTTGGTCAAACGCGATTCCATTGGCTGCGATCAGTGCCAGACGCGCCCGGTGCTTCGAACCTAATTGGACTGACCGAACGGATCGCCTTCCTGCACACGCTCGAAATCGATC
>NZ_JBSKBP010000236.1:0-543 GCF_053714275.1 Mesorhizobium sp. Arg314
TACCTCGTCAACGGCGTTTGCTACGATCTATCCGGAAGCCTGCAGGGCACTCTGCAACACACCAATGCTCCGGAGCCGCATTTGGGGCCTGGTTCAAGAACCGCCCGGACTTTCAGCTCCGAAGCGGATTTGCGCCTTGCAGCTGCGCGGCTGACGGAATCAGGACCGTTCAAGTTCGTCTTCGGGACTTCCTGGAGCTATAACACCGACGATGGTTTCGATGCAGCGCCCACCTTGTCCGAAGCAACCATCGAATACGCGGGGGTAAAAGTTGGCTACGCTGAATCCCTCATGAACGCCTGGTCGGGCGATTTCCAGTTCACCGCGTCGTCGCCGTCGCTGAGCAGTTATCTGGCTTCCTACAAATACCAGATCACCGACGATCTATCGTCCTCTGTGGCGGTCGAGGCCGGTCCTCCGACCAGCCGCGGTGCGACCACCTGGGAATTTCCCAAGGCGCCGCCATATTTCACGGCGCAACTCCATTACGAAAAAGACGACTGGATCATGCAGGTTTCGGCGGCCGCTCATCGGCAAGAGACG
>NZ_JBSKBP010000237.1:0-543 GCF_053714275.1 Mesorhizobium sp. Arg314
TCAACGCTGAGCCTATGGCTCACGAACGTTCGGTCATTGGCCGAACTGGACGATTTTTGCCGCCAGATATGGAAGCTATACGGCGAGGAATCGCTTGGCGAGGATGATGCGGAGCGGCTTTGCGAGAAGGCTGACCAGCACCGCGCCAACCTCAAGGTGGCCCGCGCGGATGGCTTGTCGCCACCTCGCTCATGTTATCCGCAACGGCTCCGCAGCGAGCGAAGCCGCCGCGAGGCTGCCCACGGCCCTCGAGATCCTGCGCGGTGGCAGCGCAAGCGGCGTCTTGCCCGCATGCAGGCTGTTCGACCCGAGTTCGCCGGGGAGTTCACCGAAGGGGAGAGCGCTGCGCTCTACATCGTTATGTCGGACTGCCGACAGCACGGCAAATGCGACCGATCGGTGAAGGAGATCGGCGATCGCGCCGGCGTTGGGTCGACCACTGTACGCAATGCGTTGCGTAAAGCCAGCACGCACGGCTTGCTGCGCGTCACCGAGCGCAGGCAATGGCGAGCCAGGAACCTTCCCAATCACATCGTTGTCGTG
>NZ_JBSKBP010000238.1:0-543 GCF_053714275.1 Mesorhizobium sp. Arg314
TCAACGCTGAGCCTATGGCTCACGAACGTTCGGTCATTGGCCGAACTGGACGATTTTTGCCGCCAGATATGGAAGCTCTACGGCGAGGAATCGCTTGGCGAGGACGATGCGGAGCGGTTTTGCGAGAAGGCTGACCAGCACCGCGCCAACCTCAAGGAGGCCCGCGCGGATGGCTTGTCGCCACCTCGCTCATGTTATCCGCAACGGCTGCGCAGCGAGCGAAGCCGCCGCGAGGCAGCCCACGGCCCTCGAGATCCTGCGCGGTGGCAGCGCAAGCGGCGTCTTGCCCGCATGCAGGCTGTTCGACCCGAGTTCGCCGGGGAGTTCACCGAAGGGGAGAGCGCTGCGCTCTACATCGTCATGTCGGACTGCCGACAGCACGGCAAATGCGACCGATCGGTGAAGGAGATCGGCGATCGCGCCGGCGTTGGGTCGACCACTGTACGCAATGCGTTGCGTAAAGCCGGCACGCACGGCTTGCTGCGCGTCACCGAGCGCAGGCAATGGCGAGCCAGGAACCTTCCCAATCACATCGTTGTCGTG
>NZ_JBSKBP010000239.1:0-539 GCF_053714275.1 Mesorhizobium sp. Arg314
GTCGCCCGTGAACAATGAAGCGCGTCAGGCGGCGCGTGGTTTCGGCTGGCATTGAAGCGCGGCGATGAGCAGGCACAAAAGCTGCCTGAACCAGTTGAGCAGGAGCGAGAAGTTGTAGCCGGCGGCGGCCAGGATGGCGTTGACGGCATCGCCCTGTTCGCCGGCGAGGTAGTTGCGGCCCATCCGGTGTTCGGCCTTGATATGGCCGATCACGGGCTCGATGGCGGAGCGGCGGCGCATCTGGCGCTTGATGGCTGGGGTGACGCGGCGCTTCTGGCCGGCGGTGAAGACCCTGAACTTGTGGCTGTCGGGTGCATTGTGGCCGCGATATCCGGCATCGGCCAGAATGCGGCCGATCTCATTGCCGATGGTCTCTTCCATGTCCGGGACCACGGTGGCCAGCGTGTGGCCGTCATAAGGATTGCCCGGTAGAGCCTTCGCGTGCAGGGCGAACTGGCCGCCCTTCGAGCGCTCGAGCGTGGTGGCGAGCGAGACCTTGACGCCGAACTCGTAAGGGGCATGGGCCTTGCCCTTGCCGA
>NZ_JBSKBP010000240.1:0-530 GCF_053714275.1 Mesorhizobium sp. Arg314
GGTCCTCGCGGTGGCGCACATCGGCTCCTTGGCGCTGCGCTGCAGGGCATTGGTGGGAATCGTCGTCGTTTTCGCGCCGTGCCGGGAACTAGCTCCTCGCCTTCTGATGAGAATCTCTGGCCCGACGAAGCCGAAAGCTCGCGAACCAGCCGGCACCCGGACGTGGAATCCGAGCCCGGCCGCAGTGGCCGGCCGGGAAGGTGGCGTGATCACGATGGTTCTGAGCAATTCGTCCAAGGCTCCGGCTCGCAGCGACCTTTTGGAGGTCATGGCGGCGGACAAAATCGCGACGAGGGCTCACGTTCGGACGGCGTTTCCTGGCGCGCCGGGGGCGTGGAAAGGGGCGCGCTCCCGCCCGATAGGTTGTCCGCATCCGAGCCCAGTGGAAGTGCAGGATGGCGCGCTGGCGATATGCCTGCTCCACCTCGGCGTGAAAACCTGAACTGGCCAAATGAGCCTTACCGTGGCTCAGCAACTCAGGAGCCAAGGCCGTCGCGTTCCGATGCCGAACGCTGGCGCGCCGATCCAAC
>NZ_JBSKBP010000241.1:0-529 GCF_053714275.1 Mesorhizobium sp. Arg314
TCGTGCCCACGGTACGCAATTATCTGCCGATTGCCGCCGGCGCGCTGCGTCTGCCGGCTTTGCCCTTCGCTTTAGCCACCCTGCTTGGCGCAATGCTGTGGAACGCCGGCTTCCTTCTTGCCGGCTACGCAATGCGCGACAGCGTCCACGATCTGCCGACGGTGGCGTTTCGTATCATGGCCATCGTGCTTGCGTTGGAAGTCGCGTTCCTCGTCGCGCTGCGCTGCCACCGGCGTCGCGTCAGATCGGCAAGAGGGTAGAGTTACCGGCGCAAACAAGGCGGCTGCGCCGGCTTTCTTTCCCGCACGTGCCGGTGTTTAGTCCGGTCATGGCCTTTACCATCCGCCAATTGCAGTTCTTCGTCGCCGTCGCCGAGCAGGGCACCGTCTCGGATGCCGCGCAGAGCCTCTCGATTTCGCAATCCTCGGTCACCGAGGCGATCAAGGGGTCGCAACAAGATTTGCTTTCCCAGACACGCTAAGGTCGAACGAAGCACGAACATCTGTTTGTCCCCTGGATAAGATTGCCA
>NZ_JBSKBP010000242.1:0-529 GCF_053714275.1 Mesorhizobium sp. Arg314
TGGCAATCTTATCCAGGGGACAAACAGATGTTCGTGCTTCGTTCGACCTTAGCGTGTCTGGGAAAGCAAATCTTGTTCCGACCCCTTGATCGCCTCGGTGACCGAGGATTGCGAAATCGAGAGGTTCTGCGCGGCGCCCGAGACGGTGCCCTGCTCGGCGACGGCGACGAAGAACTGCAGTTGGCGGATGGTGAAAGCCATGGCCGGACTAAACACCGGCGCGTGCGGGAAAGAAAGCCGGCGCAGCCGCCTTGTTTGCGCCGGTAACTCTACCCTCTTGCCGATCTGACGCGACGCCGGTGGCAGCGCAGCGCGACGAGGAACGCGACTTCCAACGCAAGCACGATGGCCATGATGCGAAACGCCACCGTCGGCAGATCGTGGACGCTGTCGCGCATTGCGTAGCCGGCAAGAAGGAAGCCGGCGTTCCACAGCATTGCGCCAAGCAGGGAGGCTAAAGCGAAGGGCAAAGCCGGCAGACGCAGCGCGCCGGCGGCAATCGGCAGATAATTGCGTACCGTGGGCACGA
>NZ_JBSKBP010000243.1:0-523 GCF_053714275.1 Mesorhizobium sp. Arg314
CGGTGCGCGTGCTCGGCAAGCTGTTCCGCCGCCTGTTCCTCGCCCGGCTGATCGCACTGCACGACGCCGGCCGGCTCGCCTTCTTCGGATCGATGACGCAACTGACCGAGCGACGGGCCTTCCTGCGCCAGCTTGCTGCCGCCCGGAAGAAGCGCTGGGTGGTCTACGCCAAAGCGCCGTTCGCGGGGCCGGAGGCGGTGCTCGCCTATCTGTCGCGCTACACTCACCGGGTCGCGATTTCGAATAGCCGGCTGATCGCCTTCGACGAGAGCGGCGTCACCTTCCGCTACAAGGACTATCGCCGCGACGGCGCCGATCGTCAGCAGGTCATGACGCTCGGGACCGACGAGTTCATCCGCCGCTTCCTGCTCCACGTCCTGCCGCGCGGCTTCCATCGCATCCGACATTTTGCTCGCCGGCTCCGCCCACAAGGCCAGCCTCGCACGCGCCCGCCAACTGCTGGCGGTCGCGCCTGCCGTCACGAATGATCCTCCGGCGGATCCGGACGACTTCCGCCCGCCGT
>NZ_JBSKBP010000244.1:0-512 GCF_053714275.1 Mesorhizobium sp. Arg314
CCGGTATCGCCAGTGGCACCCGTGGCGCCGGTGGCTCCAGTGGCACCCGTATCGCCAGTCGCACCGGTGGCGCCGGTTGCTCCTGTGGCGCCAGTCGCGCCTGTGGCGCCGGTGGCTCCGGTATCACCAGTTGCGCCTGTAGCGCCGGTGGCTCCAGTCGCGCCTGTGGCACCCGTATCGCCGGTGGCTCCGGTCGCACCTGTGGCACCCGTGTCGCCAGTCGCACCGGTGGCTCCGGTATCACCAGTTGCGCCTGTAGCGCCGGTGGCTCCAGTATTACCAGTCGCGCCCGTAGCGCCGGTGGCACCCGTATCGCCGGTCGCACCTGTGGCGCCCGTGGCACCCGTATCGCCAGTAGCGCCCGTGGCACCTGTGGCTCCGGTATCACCAGTTGCGCCGGTCGCGCCCGTGGCACCCGTCGAGCCGGTAGCACCCGTAGCGCCGGTATCACCAGTTGCGCCTGTGGCACCCGTATCGCCGGTTGCACCGGTGGCACCCGTGGCTCCAGTTGC
>NZ_JBSKBP010000245.1:0-511 GCF_053714275.1 Mesorhizobium sp. Arg314
GACGTGCCCCCGCCTGAGCCGGCCCACAGCGCCGCCGACTATCGCCTGCGCTATCATCAACTCACCGGCAAGTCGTTGGACGTCTGCCCTTGCTGCGGCGGACGTATGTTCGCTCGCGGTTCGCTACCCCGCAGGCCATTTGCCGCATGGAACACCTCATGATCCATTCCTGCGCCCAGATTTGTGCGATATTCGCGGCGGCGTCTCCGGGCGGCAGCGAAGCTTTGTGCCCCAATCCGGCCCAGAGGCTCATCGGGTCGCACTTCTCCCCGCCGTGCCGATCTCCGCGAGCAAGGCCGGCTGCATATCAAACCTTCGCTATAGCCAAGCCGCCCGCCCGTCAGTCGTCATCGAGCCCGATCAATACCCTCTACAAGCTGATAGCCGCGATCAAATCCCCATAGCTCGCAGCGGCGGCCCGCGGTTCAGTTCAATCAGGTTTCTATGAGGTCGCCGCATCATTCCGGCCGTACTCTCGGTGCTCGCGACCTCACAGAAACCTCCAGATTCA
>NZ_JBSKBP010000246.1:0-506 GCF_053714275.1 Mesorhizobium sp. Arg314
TGCTGGAAGAGCGGTTCGGCGCGGTCTATTCGGACCGACCAGGCATGCCGCCGTTGCCGACGCGGTTGATGGCGGGGCTTGCGATCCTGAAGCACACGTTCGACCTGTCGGACGAAGAGCTGTGCGCCCGCTGGGTGGAGAACCCCTACTTCCAGTATCTCACCGGCGAAGAGTTCTTCCGCCACGAGCTGCCCTTCGACCGCTCGTCGATGACGCGCTGGCGCCAGCGCATGGGCGAGGAGCGGATTATGGCACTGCTGCAGGAAAGCCTCGCGGTGGCGGTCAAGAGCGGGGCGATGAAGCCGGCCGATACGCGCCGGGTGATCGTGGACACGACCGTGCAGCCGAAGAACGTGATGTTCCCGACCGACGCCAAGCTCATTCATCGGGCGCGCGAGCGGCTGGTGCGGCTGGCCAAGCAGGCGGGCGTGGATTTGCGCCAGACCTATGTGCGGGTCGGCAAGCTGGCGCTGATCAAGCACCAGCGCTATGCGCACGCCAAGCAG
>NZ_JBSKBP010000247.1:0-488 GCF_053714275.1 Mesorhizobium sp. Arg314
TCGACCTGAAGGACGCCGCCCCCGAAGCGGGCCAGATGTTTTTGTGGGTGCTCACCTCGTCGGTCGCTCGAGGCGTAATAGACCGCCGCCGGCGGCGCGGCGCCGCCGAACGGCTGATCGTGGCGCACATACGTCCAGATACGGCCTGTTGTGCATTTGCTCTTTGCCAGGACGCGAATGGTCGTGTCGTCACCATGAAGGCGCTCGGCCGCGAACACATGAGCCTCGATCAGCTTGAAGATCGGCATGAGGGCATAGGTTCCATGACCAACCTGATCGGCCAGTGTCGAGATCGGCATGTCGATCCCCTCGCACTTGAAGCGCGTGCTCTGCCGGTTGAGCGGGATGTGCATGCCGAACTTGTCGAAGAGGATGGTCGCCAGCAACTGCGGGCCGATGAAGCCGCGCGGCGTGACATGGAATGGCGCCGGCGGCTGGATGATCGCCTCGCAATCCCGGCACGTAAATTTCTCCCGCACCGTTTCGAT
>NZ_JBSKBP010000248.1:0-487 GCF_053714275.1 Mesorhizobium sp. Arg314
ACCGGATCCCACAGATGATGGGCGACGAATTTTATCAATAAAGCCTCCGGCGCGGGCCAAGGCAGCGAAAAACCGGTCGCGGCAAGACACCAGGCCTCGAGATAGCCGAGATCCGAGGCCAGCGCGCGCAAGGAATTGTCGCCCATGCCTTGCGTGGCAAGGTGGCGTAGCGTGTCGACATCATCGTCGGTCAGAATCTCGGCGAGGATTGCACGACGGCCAAACGGCAGCACGGCGTCCAGGGCATCGAGCGCCGCGGCACGACGCAGCGTGTCGTCGGA
This sequence comes from Mesorhizobium sp. Arg314, assembly GCF_053714275.1. Taxonomy (NCBI): domain Bacteria; kingdom Pseudomonadati; phylum Pseudomonadota; class Alphaproteobacteria; order Hyphomicrobiales; family Phyllobacteriaceae; genus Mesorhizobium; species Mesorhizobium sp. Arg314. The sequence continues at coordinate 282 of NZ_JBSKBP010000248.1, forward strand.
AGCGGGCTTGGGCAGACGCGCGTCCATGGCCGGGCTCAAAACAGATATTTGTTGTCGGCCCAGGCGAGCAGCACCGCCGCATCCTGGTTGGACAGGCGGACGCGCCCGGCGCGCAGGGCGTCGGCGACAGCGTCGCCGATGTCCGGATCGACCCAGTAGCCATGCGTCATCAGAAAAAACCAGGCAAAACGCAGGCCGACCGCGGC
>NZ_JBSKBP010000249.1:0-487 GCF_053714275.1 Mesorhizobium sp. Arg314
CAGCATGTTGAAGTGATCCAGGGCATGACCGATGCCCTGCATTCTCATGGCATGAACCTGATCATCGGAGCATCTGGGTACTCGGACCAGGTCGAACTGCAGGTCATCGGAGCATTATTGGCGCGTAGGCCGGATGCTATCTACGTTACCGGCGTACGTCACTCTGCCGCGGTGCGCTCCAGTTTAGAACGATCAGGAATCCCGGTAGTCGAAGGCTGCAACCTAACGGATCGGCCTATCGACACGGTCGTCGGATATTCAAATTTTAACGCGAGCGTAGAGTTGACGAGGTTGCTCATTGACCGTGGCTATCGTCGCATATGGCACGTGACTGTTGCCACCGATTTCAACGATTGTATCGTTGATCGGCTGGCTGGTTTCCGCGAAGTCAGCTGTGGGTGCCGCGAGCCTGGAGGAAACGTCATCCGCTGCGAAAATAGCTTTGAGGGTGGAGCAGAGGCGGTGAGGCTGGCTTCGGCCTCCGAGG
>NZ_JBSKBP010000250.1:0-487 GCF_053714275.1 Mesorhizobium sp. Arg314
CAGCATGTTGAAGTGATCCAGGGCATGACCGATGCCCTGCATTCTCATGGCATGAACCTGATCATCGGAGCATCTGGATACTCGGACCAGGTCGAACTGCAGGTCATCGGAGCATTATTGGCGCGTAGGCCGGATGCCATCTACGTTACAGGCGTACGCCACTCTGCCGCGGTGCGCTCCAGTTTAGAACGATCAGGAATCCCGGTAGTGGAAGGCTGCAACCTAACGGATCGGCCTATCGACACGGTCGTCGGATATTCAAATTTTAACGCGAGCGTAGAGTTGACGAGGTTGCTCATTGACCGTGGCTATCGTCGCATATGGCACGTTACTGTTGCCAACGATTTCAACGATTGTATCGTTGATCGGCTGGCTGGTTTCCGCGAAGTCAGCTGTGGGTGCCGCGAGCTTGGAGGAAACGTCATCCGCTGCGAAAATAGCTTTGAGGGTGGAGCAGAGGCGGTGAGGCTGGCTTCGGCCTCCGAGG
>NZ_JBSKBP010000251.1:0-487 GCF_053714275.1 Mesorhizobium sp. Arg314
ACCGGATCCCACAGATGATGGGCGACGAATTTTATCAATAAAGCCTCCGGCGCGGGCCAAGGCAGCGAAAAACCGGTGGCGGCAAGACACCAGGCCTCGAGATAGCCGAGATCCGAGGCCAGCGCCCGCAGCGAATTGTCGCCCATCCCTTCTCGCGCAAGGTGGCGAAGGGTCTCGACGTCGTCGTCGGTGAGGATTTTGGCCAGAACCTCGCGGCGATCATACGGCAGCACCGAATCCAGGGCATCGAGCGCCGCGGCACGACGCAGCGTTGCGTCGGAAGCGGGCTTGGGCAGGGGCGCGTCCATGGCCGTGCTCAAAACAGATATTTTTTGTCGGCCCAGGCGAGCAGCACCGCCGCATCTTGGTTCGGCAGGCGCACGCGCCCGGCGCGCAGGGCGTCGGCGATCGCGTCGCCGATGTCCGGATCGACCCAGTAGCCATGCGTCATCAGAAAAAACCAGGCAAAACGCAGGCCGACCGCGGC
>NZ_JBSKBP010000252.1:0-478 GCF_053714275.1 Mesorhizobium sp. Arg314
ATGGAATCGTAGTGATAGGCCACCGCTCTTTTCGGGTCGCGGCGATCAACGAGCAGCAGCGACCAATGGTCGATGCGTTGAGGATCCGGCGCCGGATCCATAGGATCGGCACTGTTCACTGGCAGGAACACGAAGTCGGCTGGGGCGCCGTTTTGATGATAGATGGACAGCAACCTACCTTGCACGTCCACGTCGTGACGGCGCAGGTGATGGGAGACTATCGCATCCACCAGCCGCGTTCGGGCGGCGAGCGCTGGATGGGCCTCCTGCAGGTCCTGCTCCAGCAACCGGTAATCCCTGTGGATATGGGCGTCGCTCAGCAGTTCGTCGGCGCCGAGCACTGCCCCCTCAGGGAGGTGGGACGAGCCTGACGGAAAAGCTCTGATCTGAGCATCGGAGGTGGTGGTCAGATCGACCAACGGAACACCGCGATAGGTGTCTGACAGCCTGGCGGTCGCTGGCGAGGCGGGTTCTGGAG
>NZ_JBSKBP010000253.1:0-470 GCF_053714275.1 Mesorhizobium sp. Arg314
TTTGTATCCGCGGTGACCTTCATTCCTTGCTGGCCCCGGCCGAGGCGCCAGCCTCTGCTATCGCCTCATTGATCTCCCCGATGCTGAGCACGCGGCCATTCGTCTTGCCTTTGAGAAACCCATGCAAGTCCCGGAACGATCCCTTCGCCCGCGCCGCCTTCAGTTCCGCCCGTCCATCCGGCAGCAGATCGAGTTCGATCTTCTCGCCCGGCCTGATACCCAGATGCTGCAGCACGTCTTTGCGGAAAGTCACCTGTCCACGTGCGGTTACGGTCAAAGTCGTCATGTCACTCAACTCCGATTTTGCCAATGAGGAGATAATGCATATCTGCATTACTATCAAGGGCAGGGCTGAGCCGCATAATCTCAAAGACACGAAGGTATGAAACTTCTCGCGGGCTGCATCCCTGCTCGTGAGTGACGCCAGCTCTCGCTATTCCAGGGTTAATCCGATGTCGACCGGATCCGGT
>NZ_JBSKBP010000254.1:0-470 GCF_053714275.1 Mesorhizobium sp. Arg314
ACCGGATCCGGTCGACATCGGATTAACCCTGGAATAGCGAGAGCTGGCGTCACTCACGAGCAGGGATGCAGCCCGCGGGAAGTTTCATACCTTCGTGTCTTTGAGATTATGCGGCTCAGCCCTGCCCTTGATAGTAATGCAGATATGCATTATCTCCTCAGTGGCAAAATCGGAGTTGAGTGACATGACGACTTTGACCGTAACCGCACGTGGACAGGTGACTTTCCGCAAAGACGTGCTGCAGCATCTGGGTATCAGGCCGGGCGAGAAGATCGAACTCGATCTGCTGCCGGACGGACGGGCGGAACTGAAGGCGGCGCGGGCGAAGGGATCGTTCCGGGACTTGCATGGGTTTCTCAAAGGCAAGACGAATGGCCGCGTGCTCAGCATCGAGGAGATCAATGAGGCGATAGCAGAGGCTGGCGCCTCGGCCGGGGCCAGCAAGGAATGAAGGTCACCGCGGATACAAA
>NZ_JBSKBP010000255.1:0-458 GCF_053714275.1 Mesorhizobium sp. Arg314
CCGCAAGGCCGGCGTCAAGGTCAAGAGCGTCGCCGAGCTGGTCGAGAAGCTGAAGAACGAAGCCGGCGTGCTCTAAGCGGTCGGGAAAGGACAAAGAAAATGGCAATTCTCCTCATCGCCGAACACGACAACGCAAGCCTCTCCGACCAGACCGCCAAGGCGCTATCGGCAGCGCTCCAGATCGGCTCGGACGTTCATGTGCTGGTGGCCGGCAAAGGCGCCAAGGCCGCTGCCGATGCGGCCGCGAAACTGAAGGGCGTGGGCAAGGTGCTGCTCGCCGAGGCCGACGAACTCGCCGAGCGCCTGGCCGAGCCGACGGCGGCACTGGTCGTCTCGCTGGCTGGCGCCTACGACACGATCATCGCGCCGGCGACGTCCGCAGGCAAGAACGTCGCGCCACGCGTCGCCGCGCTGCTCGATGTCGCCCAGGTCTCCGAGATCATCGAAGTGGTCGCGCC
>NZ_JBSKBP010000256.1:0-458 GCF_053714275.1 Mesorhizobium sp. Arg314
CGCTTCACGCTCGGCAAGCAGCGCCACGTAGGCGCTGGCAAGATCCGAGGGAAGATCAACCGGCTTCGAATTCATGCGCCGATTGAATCATATTCCATTGTATTTTCAACCAAAAAGTGCTACCCAACTCGGGTTGGTCGCCATGTTTCCTGAGGGTTTCGCCAGTCTATTCCCGACAATAGATAACTCAGCTGCGCAGGAGATACTGTTACAGCTCCACCCTCAACTGTCGGCCAGATGAAGCGTCCGCGCTCGAGTCTTTTTGTGAACAGGCATGATCCTTGGCCATCATGCCAGATGACCTTCAACAAATTTCCGCGTTTCCCCCTGAAGCAAAACAGGTTGCCCCCAAGGGGATTGTGTTTGAGGACCTCCTGCACTCGGAGCGCCAGCGATGGAAAGCCAGATCTCATATCGGTGTAGCCCGTCGCCAACCACACACGCACGCCTTCTGTCGG
>NZ_JBSKBP010000257.1:0-446 GCF_053714275.1 Mesorhizobium sp. Arg314
TCTCCCGATACCGCGACGCCCGAGGACATCCGCCGCTTCCAGTTGTATCAGCATGAGAACGGCGTCGGGCCTGCGACCATCAACGGCGCGGTCTCGGCGTTGCGGTTCCTGTTCCTGGTGACGCTGAAGCGGCGGGATCTGGCCCGTGTGCTGGTGATCATGCGCTATCCACGCAAGCTGCCCGACGTGCTGAGCGTGGAGGAAGCGGCGCGGCTGCTCGAAGCCGCACCAGGCATCAAGTACAAGGCCGCACTCGGCGTCGCCTATGGCGCGGGCCTGCGCGTATCGGAGGTCGCGCACCTCAAGGTCGATGATATCGACAGCACACGCATGCTGATCCGCGTCGAACAGGGCAAAGGACGCAAGGATCGCAACGCCATGCTCTCGCCGCAACTGCTCGAACTGCTGCGCCTGTGGTGGCGCGAAGGCAGGCGTCGCGGTGTGAT
>NZ_JBSKBP010000258.1:0-441 GCF_053714275.1 Mesorhizobium sp. Arg314
GAAAAGCGACACCGTTGCTTTCGCTTGGCTTATCACTATCGATAATGAGCCCTTATCGATAGTGATTGATCTCGCCGTCCAAATCCGCCAGAATCGCACCTGATCATGATCACCGGCGCCATGTCGCGCAGCCCGCTTCGGCCGAGAAAGCAGCCCGATGTCCGCCAACCCGATCCGCCTGCCCGATGCCGCAACGGTCGAGACCGTGCTTGCCGGTCTCGACCCGGCCTCGGCCGACACCAACCTCGCCCCCGCCCTTGCCAACGCCTTCCCTGGCTTTTCCTTCACGACCGCCGGCGTCGACGATTTTTACTGGCGCGACGCCAGCACCGTCCTATCCCCCGACGGCGCACGCCGCGGCGACCACCGCGCCTGGCTCGAGCGCGAGCTGGCGGCGCTCGGCGGCGACCTCACCGCCTTCTGGACCCGGCATCGGGCGAG
>NZ_JBSKBP010000259.1:0-440 GCF_053714275.1 Mesorhizobium sp. Arg314
CGACCACCTCCTCCGATGCTCAGATCGGAAGGGTCGCCTCGTCCAGTGTCCCGGCGGGGTCAGTGCTCGGGGCCACCGACTGGCTGAGCGACGCCCATATCCAGAGCGATTACCATCTCCTGGAGGAGCAGCTGCTGGGGATCGATCCAACGCTCGCCGCCAGGACACGGCTGGTGGATCCATCGGTATCCAATCTGCTGCGCCACTTGGAGTGGCAAGACGCGCAAGGCACGTTGCAGTCCATCTATGATCAAAACGACGCCCCAGCCGACTTCCTGTTCCTGCCAGTGAACAATGGCACTCCGGCTCACGAGGGCACCCATTGGTCGCTGCTGCTGGTTGATCGCCGCAACCCGCAAAGACATGTCGCCTATCACTACGATTCCCTCCAGCGAGGGCAATACAACGACGCGCCTGCAGCACAGCTGGCAGGACTGCTG
>NZ_JBSKBP010000260.1:0-439 GCF_053714275.1 Mesorhizobium sp. Arg314
GAAAAGCGACACCGTTGCTTTCGCTTGGCTTATCACTATCGATAATGAGCCCTTATCGATAGTGATTGATCTCGCCGCCCAAATCCGCCAGAATCGTCCCGATCATCGCCGGCGGCGCCGTCCGCGCGGCCCGCTTCGGCCGAGAAAGCAGCCCGATGTCCGCCAATCCGATCCGCCTGCCCGACGCCGCAACGGTCGAGACCGTGCTTGCCGGTCTCGACCCGGCCTCAGCCGACGCCAACCTGGCCCCCGCCCTTGCCAACGCCTTCCCTGGCTTTTCCTTCACGACCGCCGGCATCGACGATTTTTACTGGCGCGACGCCAGCACCGTCCTATCCCCCAACGGCGCACGCCGCGGCGAGCACCGCGCCTGGCTCGAGCGCGAGCTGGCGGCGCTCGGCGGCGACCTCACCGCCTTCTGGACCCGGCATCGGGCGAG
>NZ_JBSKBP010000261.1:0-433 GCF_053714275.1 Mesorhizobium sp. Arg314
GTCGATGGACAGTCCGATGTCGCCGTCGAACAGGCGCTCCCAGCTCTTGTCGATGCGGACCTCCTTCCGGCAGCTGTCGCCAAATTCGTTCCTGCCCTCGATGGTGATCGTCCATTCCACCGCCGTCTCTTTGTCTCCGAACAAAACGATGCTGATGGACGGCTCAAGCCTAACAACCCGTGTTCGACCCCAGAGAAATTACCGGTCTCCTCCCCGAGGCGCTCGATGTCGCGGTGCGGGAGGCGCTAAGGAAGTGAACGCCGTGTACTACCCCGCTCTACCAATTGAAATCCTACGTCCACGACTTGCGGTGAAAACGAGTTGCCTTTGAGCCGGCTTACGATGAGTTCTGCAGCCTTTCTTCCAAGACCTACTCGGTCGACCCTTACGGTTGTCAGTGAAGGATTGATTGCAGCAGCGATCGTGAGATCGT
>NZ_JBSKBP010000262.1:0-432 GCF_053714275.1 Mesorhizobium sp. Arg314
GTCGATGGACAGTCCGATGTCGCCGTCGAACAGGCGCTCCCAGCTCTTGTCGATGCGGACCTCCTTCCGGCAGCTGTGGCCAAATTCGTCCTGCCCTCGATGGTGATCGTCCGTTCCACCGCCGTCTCTTTGTCTCCGAACAAAACGATGCTGATGGACGGCTCAAGCCTAACAACCCGTGTTCGACCCCAGAGAAATTACCGGTTTCCTCCCCGAGGCGCTCGATGTCGCGGTGCGGGAGGCGCTAAGGAAGCGAACGCCGTGTACTACCCCGCTCTACCAATTGAAATCCTACGTCCACGACTTGCGGTGAAAACGAGTTGCCTTTGAGGCGGCTTACGATGAGTTCTGCAGGCTTTCTTCCAAGACCTACTCGGTCGACCCTTACGGTTGTCAGTGAAGGATTGATTGCAGCAGCGATCGTGAGATCGT
>NZ_JBSKBP010000263.1:0-428 GCF_053714275.1 Mesorhizobium sp. Arg314
GATCCCGACAGAAAGGGGCGTTTGTGGTTGGCGACAGGCTACACCGATATGGGATGTGGCTTTCCACCGCCGGCGCTCCGGGTGCAGGAGGTCCTCAAACACAATCCCCTTGGGGGCAACCTGTTTTGCTTCAGGGGGAAACGTGGAAATTTGTTGAAGGTCATCTGGCATGATGGCCAAGGAGCATGCCTGTTTACAAAAAGACTTGAGCGCGGACGCTTCAGATGGCCGACAGTTGAGGGTGGAGTAGTGACAGTATCTCCTGCACAGCTGAGTTATCTATTGTCCGGAATAGACTGGCGAAACCCTCAGGAAACATGGCGCCAAACGCGAGTTGGGTAGCATTTTTGGGTTGAAAATACAATGGAATATGATTCAATCGGTGCATGAATTCGAAGCCGGTTGATCTTCCCTCGGATCTTGCCAGC
>NZ_JBSKBP010000264.1:0-425 GCF_053714275.1 Mesorhizobium sp. Arg314
TCGAGCGCGATGCCACCGCCCGGCACGATCATGTGGACATGAGGATGGTGCGTCATCGCCGATCCCCATGTGTGGAGGACGGCGGTGATGCCGATGCGCGCGCCGAGGTGCTTGGGATCAGCCGCGATCGTCACCATCGTCTCCGATGCCGCACGGAACAGCAGGTCATAGACCAGCGCCTTGTTCTGGAAGGCGATGTCGGCGACCTCGGCGGGCAGCGTGAACACGACGTGGAAGTAGCCGACCGGCAGCAGGTCGGCTTCGCGCTCGGCGAGCCATGTACGCGCGGCCGCGCCCTGGCACTTTGGACAGTGCCGGTTGCGGCAGGTAATGGGTGACGCCCATTAGCTGCCTTATGGGCAAAGCCGGTAATGGGGAGCTGCCAATCGCGATCACCATATTTTCCTGTGTATTGCCGCTCTCGA
>NZ_JBSKBP010000265.1:0-423 GCF_053714275.1 Mesorhizobium sp. Arg314
GTCGTCCCTTTCAAATTGGCACCCGGAACAAGACCGACGGCGCCGTTCAGCGCGACATGTGTGCTGAGGGCATCCACTTCCGCGCCGATCGTCCACTTTTCCGCAGGCCGATAGATCAAATTTACGCCGTATCGCTCGGTTCTGATCGAGGGGTTGGTCGCGAACAGATCAAGATTCACCGCGACATAGCTTACGAACGCGTTCGACTCCCATTTGTCCGACCATTTATGATGGTACGAAGCCACCGCACTCCAGCCCTGTATCGGGCCGAGGGTGGGGAAACGCGCGGCGAAAGCGGCGGCGTCGGCCGCGGTGCCAAGGAAAGCAGGCGCGTCTACCGAATAGGCAAGGCCCGCGCTAAAATTGTCGTCTTCACCGGCAAATCTAACCGGCGCTGTAAGGCCGGCTGTCGCTGCCCAACCG
>NZ_JBSKBP010000266.1:0-421 GCF_053714275.1 Mesorhizobium sp. Arg314
TTGTTACGGCTCACATTCGTAAACACCGTCATCCCGTCGGCATCCATAACGGCTTAGTGTCGTTGCGAAGTCCATTGCGTTCGGGCGGCGAGCGCTGGATGGGCCTCCTGCAGTGCCCAACAGCCGGATACCGGGAGCCGTGTGAGCTGAGAGGCTCACGCACGGTTCTAGGAGAGCACGGCGGTGAAATTCCGCCGTGCCACTCGACTGACCAGGTCCTGCTCCAGCAACCGGTAATCCCTGTGGATATGGGCGTCGCTCAGCAGTTCGTCGGCGCCGAGCACTGCCCCCTCAGGGAGGTTGGACGAGCCTGACGGAAAAGCTCTGATCTGAGCATCGGAGGAGGTGGTCAGATCGACCAACGGAACACCGCGATAGGTGTCTGACAGCCTGGCGGTCGCTGGCGAGGCGGGTTCTGGAG
>NZ_JBSKBP010000267.1:0-420 GCF_053714275.1 Mesorhizobium sp. Arg314
ACGGCCGCATCCCTCTATGAGCGCGTCCGGCGGGTGATCCCGCCAGTCGAATGGCCGGGCTTTGCCGACGACATCGACGCCATCCTGGCGCTAAAGCGCGAGCGCAACGCCGTCATCCTGGCGCACAATTACCAGACGCCCGAGATCTTCCACTGTGTTGCCGACATCGTCGGCGACAGCCTGGCGCTTGCCCGCAAGGCGATGACGGTCGATGCGGACGTCATCGTCGTCGCCGGCGTGCATTTCATGGCCGAGACGGCCAAGCTTCTCAATCCCGGCAAGACCGTGCTCATTCCGGATCTTGCCGCCGGCTGTTCGCTGGCCGACTCGATCACGGCCGAGGACGTGCGCCTGATGCGGCGGCGCTATCCGGGAGTGCCGGTGATCACCTACGTCAACAGCTCCGCCGCCGTGAAGGCA
>NZ_JBSKBP010000268.1:0-417 GCF_053714275.1 Mesorhizobium sp. Arg314
CTTCCCGACGACGTCGACGCGCTCAAGGCGATGATCGCGGCCATGGCACAAGAGCGGCTGCAGCTGGAAGCGCGCAATGGTGAGCTGGAAGCGCGCAACAGCGATCTGGAAGCGAGCAACACGCATCTCGAGGCGGTCAACAAGACGGCCGCGCAGCGCATTGCACGGCTGACGGAGATCCTGAAAGAGCTGAGGCGGGCGCACTATGGAAGGCGCTCTGAACGGCTGAGCGAGGATCAATTTGCCTTTGTGTTCGAAGAGATCCAGATCGGGATCGCGGCGGCCGAGGCGGAACTGGCCAAGGCGGGTGGCGAGGACAAGGCGATACGCGCGCCGCGGCCTCGCAAGGGCTTTGCAGAGCATCTCGAGCGGATCGACGTCGTCATCGAGCCGGAAACGCCGCAAGGCTGCGAGGGC
>NZ_JBSKBP010000269.1:0-414 GCF_053714275.1 Mesorhizobium sp. Arg314
GCATTCAGGTCGACAAAAGACTGAAGGCCGCCGAAGGTGCCTGAGCGAGCCCCGGCAGAGTGCGCCGGTGCAAAGTGAGCATCGTCGCGCAAATCGGACGGTGTGGGCGCATTCAGGTCGACAAAAGACTGAAGGCCGCCGAAAGTGCCTGAGCGAGCCCCGGCAGAGTGCGCCGGTGCAAAGTGCGCGTCGTCGCGCAAATCGGCATGCGGCGGGATTTCATGGTAGACCCCTGGGGGCGCCTTGGCAGTTGATGGTGACGCGGATTCTTGCATCGCCTCGCTTAAGAAAGCCCCGGCGCCCTCGCTCTGCGCGGTCGCGGGTAGCTCCTGCGAAGTGGGCCGTCCAGCGTCCAGCACTGCTGGCAAAGCCGACTGCTCAGCTGCTTGCAGCCGCAGGTCTCGATTCGCCTCG
>NZ_JBSKBP010000270.1:0-408 GCF_053714275.1 Mesorhizobium sp. Arg314
GCCAGGCGATAGCGCTCCTGGGGTTCCCACCGAGGGGAGGGCATCGGCCGACGCGCCATTGCAGGGCGAGCCGTCGGCTCCGGGATTGACGCGCTTCACGCCGCCGCTCCCCGACCCGATGGACATGGATAGCGCGATCGGATTGACGGTGGACGACCACTTTCCGGCGTCTGACCTGGACGTGGACGGGGGGGCGTATCCGCAAGCCCGTGAGGATTTGTCAGTGCAAGTGCTTGGGGAGCAGGAGCATGTTTCGCGGCCGGCCACGCCGATGGAAGCCGATAGCGCTCCTGGATTTGCTGCCGCCGACTGGGGAGCGATTGAGGATCCGCACGACGACGAGCAGGATCCGGGCGGCCTCCTCTATCCGTCGGCGGAGCCGGACTGGCTGCAGGAGCAGCATTTGTT
>NZ_JBSKBP010000271.1:0-404 GCF_053714275.1 Mesorhizobium sp. Arg314
CGCTGGTGATCCCTATATCAATATCGAATTACCGGAAGCGGTTCCAACATTTTCTTGACTAGGAGAAATGAGAGGCTAATGTACCCATGGAAGCGCTTCCAACCCGATGAACCTACGAGCACACCGACGCGCGAGACGAGCGAGTCTTAGTCGCGTTTGGCAATAGCTTTGGAGAGCAACATGGTACTGCATATGGAGTCCCCGGCCCCTGCGATTAAGGTGGAGAGCTGGCTGCGAGGCGAGCCGCTTGCCGCCTTCCAGCCTGGGAAAGTGTACATCGTCGAATTTTGGGCAACGTGGTGCGGACCATGTGTGGCGGCGATGCCGCATCTGATGCAGTTGCAGGAGAAATACAAAGATAGCGGACTTGAGGTCATCGGAGTCGCAGCTTGCGAAGACGCTCC
>NZ_JBSKBP010000272.1:0-398 GCF_053714275.1 Mesorhizobium sp. Arg314
TAGGTCTTGAAGTGCAAAGCCTTGTGGTCGGCGCCGCGCGCCAGCGCCTCCTCGTGAAAGTAATGCGGCTGCTGGCCCCGCTGGTCGATGAAATACTTAGCCAGCTTCATATATCTGTCGTTGCCGGTGACGCGGGCCAGCCTGACCAGCGCCAGCTCGATCTCCTCATGGCCGCAATAGCCCTTGCGCTTGCCGGGCTCTGGACCAAACGTGTCGGCGATGTGGTCGGCGTAGCGGCTCATGATGTCGAGCAGCTTGCGCTTGCCGGTGGCCTGGAAGTAAGCGACCGCGCCCTCGATCAGATGGCCGGCGCAATAGAGTTCGTGGCAGTCGCGCAGATTGGTCCAGCGCAGACCGGGCTGGATGCGCTGATACCAGCTGGAGAGATAGCCGTCCTC
>NZ_JBSKBP010000273.1:0-398 GCF_053714275.1 Mesorhizobium sp. Arg314
GAGGACGGCTATCTCTCCAGCTGGTATCAGCGCATCCAGCCCGGTCTGCGCTGGACCAATCTGCGCGACTGCCACGAGCTCTATTGCGCCGGGCACTTGATCGAGGGCGCGGTCGCCTATTACCAGGCGACCGGCAAGCGCAAGCTGCTCGACATCATGAGCCGCTATGCCGACCACATCGCCGACACCTTCGGTCCCGAGCCCGGCAAGCGCAAGGGCTATTGCGGCCATGAGGAGATCGAGCTGGCGCTGGTCAGGCTGGCCCGCGTCACCGGCAACGACAGATATATGAAGCTGGCTAAGTATTTCATCGACCAGCGAGGCCAGCAGCCGCATTACTTTCACGAGGAGGCGCTGGCGCGCGGCGCCGACCACAAGGCTTTGCACTTCAAGACCTA
>NZ_JBSKBP010000274.1:0-394 GCF_053714275.1 Mesorhizobium sp. Arg314
GCCGGATCGACCACTTTCAGCTTGTCGCCGTTCTCCGTGACCGTGACGTCGCCCGTGCCGGCAACGGCCACCACCGAGAAGATGGCGCCTTCCGGCTTCCAGCACTTGGTGCAGCCGCAGGCGTGGTTGTGCGCGATCTGGCCCTTGACCTTCACCTTCACCGGATTGCTGGTGCAGAGGCAGACCAGCGTGCCGCCGGAAAAGCTTGCGCTCTCCTTCGGCAGGCCGTTGTCGATCGAGTGATGCAGTTTTTCCGCCATTCCTACTTCCTCCCTGTTTGACCACAGAGGTCGCGGGCGCTCCGGCCTGCGGCCCGGTGGGTTCCTCTACCAGTGGTTTTGCTTCAGTAAACCACCACGCTGCGGATCGACTTGCCCTCATGCATGAGGTCAAA
>NZ_JBSKBP010000275.1:0-391 GCF_053714275.1 Mesorhizobium sp. Arg314
GGTCGCAAACTCATAAACTGGGTATCGTGCTGATGTAAGTTCTGATTCAAGGCTTCTTTTGGAGGCTTTGATGCGTCGGTATGAATTGAGCGATTTTGAATGGGGCATCATCGCGCCTCGTCTCCCCAACAAGGTCCGCGGTGTGGCACGCGTTGACGACCGCAAGGTGCTCAACGGCATCCTGTGGCGCTTCCGCACCGGCTCACCCTGGGCCGATGTGCCGGAACGCTATGGCCCCTACACCACCTGCTACAACCGGTTCGTACGATGGCGCAAAGCCGGGGTCTGGGATCGGCTTCTGGCGGCGGTTTCCAAGGCCTTTGACGGCGAGATCATCATGATCGACAGCTCCTGTGTCCGCGTTCACCAGCACGCCGCCACGGCAAAAAAG
>NZ_JBSKBP010000276.1:0-391 GCF_053714275.1 Mesorhizobium sp. Arg314
AGGGAGGAGGAGATTATGAAATACCTCGTAAATTGGAACGAGCGGCCACAGGGATCGGCGATTGAATACGAGAACGTCCAAAAGCGCATCCTGAAAATCTTCCAGCACTGGGAAATACCCAGCGAGGTCAAGGTGCATGCCTTCGTGGCGCGGGTGGGCGAATGGGGTGGTAGCATGCTGCTCGAGGCAGATGACCCGCTGATAGTCCACAAAATGTGTTCGACCTTCCCGGCGTTCCAATTCGACGTCCGTCAGGTCATCGACGTTCAGGACGCGGTCCGCGTCGAGATGGAGGCTATCAAATGGCGGGATGAACTTCCTTCATGAATAGCCGCCGACGAGGGGGCGCATTCGGAACGCACTCCGGCGGAAATTCCCGCAGCGAGTGAGG
>NZ_JBSKBP010000277.1:0-390 GCF_053714275.1 Mesorhizobium sp. Arg314
GCGTCTTGCGGTCCTGGTCGTCGGCCTGTCGGTCCTTTTGCTTGGCTGAGTCTTTCTGCTGCTGAACGCGTTCACGCGACTTCTCGGTCTGCCGCACCGGCGTATCGGGCTGACGCGTATCTTCGCGGGCCGGCAAATCGCGGCCGCGCGCCTCTCTTTCAGGCGCGGCCTCGCCAGCTCCGCCTGCAACCTTTTGCTGCTCGTGCTGGAGGCGGGCGAGACGATCGTGCATCTTATCGTTCACGCCATCGCGGTATTGCTCGAAACGTGCTTGCTCAGCATTGGGTAGCGTGTCCCGCATCTGGTCCAACGCCTGGTTCACCCGCGCCATCTTCTGCCGCATTTCCAAAGGTGTCTGCGCCATTTCGGTAGCTCCTATCAGCCTGGTCA
>NZ_JBSKBP010000278.1:0-385 GCF_053714275.1 Mesorhizobium sp. Arg314
ATCCCTATCGCGATCAGGACGAGCTATAGATTTGTTCCACCTCATTCTTCTGACCCCCATGGTGGGAAGGCCCAGTGCCGATCCCGGAGAGAAGCAAGACCCGCGAAAGACATCAAGGCCCCGGCGAAGTGGAAAGCTTGAAAGCGCTTGACTTCAAAACGCCGAATAGAGAAGCGCGACAAACCGGGAGAGAGGATGTCGCGCTCCGCCTTCAGCTTCGCCACTTCCTTGCGCAGCCGGTCGATCTCCTGCTGCTCAGGCTTCATCTGCCCATGGCCGGGAAACGCATGCTGCGGATCGGTCGACAACTCGCGCACCCATTTGCGCAGCACATTCTCGTGGAGATCGAGGTCGCGGGCAGCCTGGGCCACCGCAACGCCCCGAT
>NZ_JBSKBP010000279.1:0-377 GCF_053714275.1 Mesorhizobium sp. Arg314
CAATCCCGGCACGTAAATTTCTCCCGCACCGTTTCGATCACCTTGAAGCGGCGCGGAACCTCCTCCAGCGTCTTGTTCACATCCTCGCCCAGCTTGGACAGCCGGGATCCGCCGCAGCAGGCGCAGGCATTCGGAGGATCGATGACGATGCGCTCGTATTCGATGTCATCCGGCCATGGCTTGCGCACCGGTCGCTTGCGCGTGAAGGGGCGGATCTTCTGCGTCTTCGCCGCCGCGGCCTGCGCGGCAAGCTCATCCTCGGTCGCCGAGGTGACGAGTTCTTCGAGCTCCAATTCCAGCTGCTCGATCAGCCGTGCCGTGCGCTCGGAGCGCTGCCCGTACAGTTCGCGTTTCAGCTTCTCGATGCGCAGCTCGAG
>NZ_JBSKBP010000280.1:0-374 GCF_053714275.1 Mesorhizobium sp. Arg314
TTTGCCCGCTCTGGCGTCGAACTCGATCGCACGGTGATGGCGCCATGGATGGGCAAGGTCGGCTTCGAACTGCAGCCCCTGGCCGACTATGTGCTGGAACGCATCAAACAGGCCGAACGGATCTTTGCCGACGAGACCAGCCTTCCGACGCTCGCGCCAGGGACTGGCAAGACCAAAACGGCCTGGCTATGGGCCTACGCCCGCGACGATAATCCGTTTGGCGGGGCCAGTCCGCCGATGGTCGCCTACCGCTTCGAAGACAGTCGCGGTGGCGAGTGTGTTGAGCGTCATCTGCAGGGGTATCGCGGCATTCTGCAAGTCGACGGCTATGCGGCATACAACCGGCTGGCCCAGTCGGCCGGCGCCAATGACGG
>NZ_JBSKBP010000281.1:0-374 GCF_053714275.1 Mesorhizobium sp. Arg314
CCGTCATTGGCGCCGGCCGACTGGGCCAGCCGGTTGTATGCCGCATAGCCGTCGACTTGCAGAATGCCGCGATACCCATTGAGATGACGCGCGACACACTCGCCACCGCGACTGTCTTCGAAGCGGTAGGCGACCATCGGCGGACTGGCCCCGCCAAACGGATTATCGTCGCGGGCGTAGGCCCATAGCCAGGCCGTTTTGGTCTTGCCGGTCCCTGGCGCGAGCGTCGGAAGGCTGGTCTCGTCGGCAAAGATCCGTTCGGCCTGTTTGATGCGTTCCAGCACATAGTCGGCCAGAGGCTGCAGTTCGAAGCCGACCTTGCCCATCCATGGCGCCATCACCGTGCGATCGAGTTCGACGCCAGAGCGGGCAAA
>NZ_JBSKBP010000282.1:0-372 GCF_053714275.1 Mesorhizobium sp. Arg314
TCGCGCGCGATGCCACCGCCCGGCACGATCATGTGGACATGAGGATGGTGCGTCATCGCCGATCCCCATGTGTGGAGCACGGCCGTGATGCCGATGCGCGCGCCGAGATGCTTCCGATCTGCCGCAATGGTCAGCATCGTCTCCGACGCCGCGCGGAACAGCAGGTCATAGACCAGCGCCTTGTTCTGGAAGGCGATGTCGGCGACCTCGGCGGGTAGCGTGAACACGACGTGGAAGTAGCCGACCGGCAGCAGGTCGGCTTCCCGCTCGGCGAGCCATGTCCGTATGGGGGCCCAAGCCCCGCATGAGCATGTCTTGCTGCATGCGCTGGCGAAGCGGCGTGATCGGTGCATCGGTCGACAGGGTATCCAT
>NZ_JBSKBP010000283.1:0-368 GCF_053714275.1 Mesorhizobium sp. Arg314
TGGTCGGCGGATTTGACCCACTTGTATGGGGTGGGGTTTTCGTTGTGGGTTTCGATGAATGCGTCGATGTCGGCCTCCAGTTCTGCGGTGGAACGGTGTACGCCGCGCTGCAACTGCTTTCGCGTCAGCTCGGCGAACCACCGCTCGACCTGATTGATCCAGGATGCCGACGTTGGCGTGAAGTGAACATGCCAGTGTGGGCGGCGCGCAAGCCAGGCCTTGATCCTCGGCGTCTTGTGGGTCGCATAGTTGTCCATCACCAGATGCACGTCCGGCCCATCGGGCATTTCGGCGTCGATCCGCTTCAGGAAATCGAGGAATTCGGTGGCCCGGTGACGCTTGTAGCACTGACCGATCACCGCCCCGGT
>NZ_JBSKBP010000284.1:0-368 GCF_053714275.1 Mesorhizobium sp. Arg314
ATCGAGAATTTCGCCGAGCTGCGCGACGAACTCACCCGCGACGGCTACATCTTCGCCTCGCAGACCGACACCGAGGTCGTCGCGCACCTTGTGGCGCGCGAGCTGGCCAAGGGCCTGAAGCCCGTGGAAGCAGCGCATGCGGCGCTGAAGCGCCTTTCGGGAGCGTTTGCGCTGGCGATCATGTTCAAGGGCGACGAGGACCTGATCGTCGGCGCCCGCAACGGTCCGCCCTTGGCCGTCGGCCATGGCGAGGGCGAGATGTATCTCGGCTCCGACGCGATCGCGCTGGCACCCTTCACCAACTCGATCACCTATCTCGAGGACGGCGACTGGGCGGTGGTGCGCCGTGAAAGCGTGACCATCTACGA
>NZ_JBSKBP010000285.1:0-368 GCF_053714275.1 Mesorhizobium sp. Arg314
ATCGAGAATTTCGCCGAGCTGCGCGACGAACTCACCCGCGACGGCTACATCTTCGCCTCGCAGACCGACACCGAGGTTGTCGCGCACCTTGTGGCGCGCGAGTTGGCCAAGGGCCTGAAGCCCGTGGAAGCAGCGCATGCGGCGCTGAAGCGCCTTTCGGGAGCGTTTGCGCTGGCGATCATGTTCAAGGGCGACGAGGACCTGATCGTCGGCGCCCGCAACGGTCCGCCTTTGGCCGTCGGCCATGGCGAGGGCGAGATGTATCTCGGCTCCGACGCGATTGCGCTGGCGCCCTTCACCAACTCGATCACCTATCTCGAGGACGGCGACTGGGCGGTGGTGCGCCGTGAAAGCGTGACCATCTACGA
>NZ_JBSKBP010000286.1:0-366 GCF_053714275.1 Mesorhizobium sp. Arg314
GCCAGGCGATAGCGCTCCTGGGGTTCCCGCCGAGGGGAGGGCATCGGCCGACGCGCCATTGCAGGGCGAGCCGTCGGTTCCGGGATTGACGCGCCTCACGCCGCCGCTCCCCGACCCGATGGACATGGATAGCACGATCGGATTGACGGTGGACGACCACTTTCCGGCGTCGGCCGTAGACCGAGGCGGCGGGACGTATCCGCAAGCCCGTGAGCATCTGTCAGTGCAGGTGCTTGGGGAGCAGGAGCATGTTTCGCGGCCGGCCGTGCCGATGGAAGCGGTTGCCGGCCTGACGGCAGAGCAACCGGCGGTCCAGCCCGAGACCATGAGGCGCGACGGAGAGCCTGGCAAACGCAAGGCCACCGA
>NZ_JBSKBP010000287.1:0-360 GCF_053714275.1 Mesorhizobium sp. Arg314
GCCGACAATCGTATGGAGGATTTGCCATGCCCAAAAGGACGACCGGTGACCGCCCGGAATTGAAGCCGATCAACGTTGGTGCTGCCGCCATCGACATTGGATCAAAGATGCACATGGCCGCAGTCAACCCGACCTGCACTGACACACCAGTACGTGCGTTCGGCACATTCACGCAGGATCTGCACGATCTGGCGGACTGGTTCAAAGCCTGTGGGGTGACCAGTGTGGCGATGGAATCCACTGGGGTCTATTGGATCCCGGCCTACGAGATTCTCGAACAGCGCGGGTTCGAGGTTATTCTGGTCAATGCGCGCTACGCCAAGAACGTGCCTGGGCGCAAGACAGATGTGAGCGATGCCG
>NZ_JBSKBP010000288.1:0-356 GCF_053714275.1 Mesorhizobium sp. Arg314
TGTCCTGAGGTCAGGTAGTAGCGTTCCAGCGCCCGACGAAGATGGCCGGCCTCAATGCGGACGATCGGGTCCGTCTGAGGGTCGAATGATTGGCCGCGGCCGAACACTTCGACTGCGACGGTATAAGCCTTAATGCGATCGCCACGCCCGGATAACGCTTCTTCGACCACGTAGCTAAGGAAACGGTGCTCCCGGCCGGTGGCATCGAAATCCGCGCTGCCGAGGATCAGGGCAAGCTGGGCGCGACAGCTCTCAACAGGGAGAGCAGGCTCCCCCGTGAAGGATGTTACAGGCTTGTTCAACTGACCCCTCGCTCGACCGATGACTACATGGTCTCCCACGTAATTTACATTCCG
>NZ_JBSKBP010000289.1:0-353 GCF_053714275.1 Mesorhizobium sp. Arg314
CCTCGCCGTGGGGCGGCAGCTGAGCGAAGCAACCACAACGTCCATCAGCCAAGCCTCCGATCAAGCCCGAGCGGACCTAATCGCTTCCTTCAGAAGCAGAGAGCGCTCCGCGAGACGTTGAGTGCTATGGCTGGGGTCAAGCAGAACAGCTCTTTTGACGACAGAGGTGCTGATGCCCGGCATCGTCGCCCCGCGAATCGTTCAGCTTTCTATGAATGCAGGATCCTTCATCTCGATCTGGATCAATACCGATCATCATCATGAGGCAACTGGGGTCCGATATGAGCCGTCCGCTGCTGCAAACCCAGAATTCGAAAGGAACCTCTTTAGCCCCGATGAGATCCGACTTTATG
>NZ_JBSKBP010000290.1:0-351 GCF_053714275.1 Mesorhizobium sp. Arg314
GAGCGGCCCTGCGACCGCATGGATCGTCCGGGTCGAGACCTTGGTGTAGAGCGCTGTCGTTTCGAGCTTGCTGTGCCCAAGCAGCACCTGGATGACGCGGATGTCGACGTCCTGCTCGAGCAGGTGGGTGGCGAAGCTGTGCCGCAGCGTATGCGGGCTGACACGCTTGCGGATGCCGGCGACTTCGGCGGCTTCCTGAACCGCGCGATGGAGTTGCCGCGACGAGATCGGATCGGTGCAACTGCGCCCCGGGAACAGCCAGCCATGCGGAAGCATCACACCGCGACGCCTGCCTTCGCGCCACCACAGGCGCAGCAGTTCGAGCAGTTGCGGCGAGAGCATGGCGTTGCG
>NZ_JBSKBP010000291.1:0-348 GCF_053714275.1 Mesorhizobium sp. Arg314
CCGGCGCACTCTGCCGGGGCTCGCTCAGGCACCTTCGGCGGCCTTCACTCTTTTGTCGACCTGAATGCGCCCACACCTTCCGATTTGCGCGACGATGCTCACTTTGCGCCAGCCCACTCTGCCGCGGTCCGCTCAGGCACCTTCGGCGGCCTTGAGCCTCTTGTCGACCTGAATGCGCCCACACCGTCCGATTTGCGCGACGACGCGCACTTTGCGCCGGCGCACTCTGCCGCGGCTCGCTCAGGCACCTTCGGCGGCCTTCAGTCTGTTATCGACCTGAATGCGCCCACACCGTCCGATTTGCATGATGATGCTGATTCTGCACCGGTGCGTCGGCGCGGGGGGCAG
>NZ_JBSKBP010000292.1:0-348 GCF_053714275.1 Mesorhizobium sp. Arg314
TGGCAGGGCCTGTTCCAGCATGGCCGTCTTCAGGCTGGGCAGAGCGTGCTTGCGCATGGCGCGGCCGGCGCCGTCGGTTCGGTCGTGACGCAGCTTGCACGAGAGGCGGGAGCCTATGTCATCGGCACCGGACGCGCCGCCGACCGACAGAAGGCGCTCGACTTCGGCGCAAATGATTTCGTCGACCTTGGGAACGACAGCCTGGAAGACATCGGCAGCATCGATCTGGTGTTCGATGTCATCGGTGGCGATGTTCAGAAGCGGTCCGCATCGCTGATCCGGGCCGGAGGAACGCTTGTGACAGCCGTCGGACCGACGGATATTCGACCTGCAGATGGCCTGGCGGTC
>NZ_JBSKBP010000293.1:0-348 GCF_053714275.1 Mesorhizobium sp. Arg314
GACCGCCAGGCCATCTGCAGGTCGAATATCCGTCGGTCCGACGGCTGTCACAAGCGTTCCTCCGGCCCGGATCAGCGCTGCGGACCGCTTCTGGATATCGCCGCCGATGACGTCGAACACCAGATCGACGCCGCCGACGTCTTCCAGGCTGTCGTTCCCGAGGTCGACGAATTCATCTGCACCGAAGTCGAGAGCCTTCTGGCGATCGGCGGCGCGGCCGGTGCCGATGACATAGGCTCCCGCCTCTCGTGCAAGCTGCGTCACGACCGAGCCGACGGCGCCGGCCGCGCCATGCGCAAGCACGCTCTGCCCAGCCTGAAGACGGCCATGCTGGAACAGGCCCTGCCA
>NZ_JBSKBP010000294.1:0-345 GCF_053714275.1 Mesorhizobium sp. Arg314
AAGGCTTCGACAAAAGCCGGGCGGCAGTCCGGGTAGATGAAATGATCCCCACCATGGACCGCTGCCGCCACGGCATCGGCCTGTTCCGCCGCGGCGACGCCAAAGGCCACTGCCAGCATGATTGCGTTGCGATTGGGTACGACGGTGACGCGCATGCTGTCTTCCGCATAGTGCCCCTCGGGGACCGGGCCGCCGCTGGTCAGCGCCGATCCGGTCAGGAGGCCCCCGACCGCGGCGATATCGACGACGTCGTGTGGCACGCCGAGGCGCATGGCGCAGCTGCGCGCGAAGTCCAGCTCCTTCTTATGGCGCTGGCCGTAGTCAAACGACAGGAGGCGGGTGAGG
>NZ_JBSKBP010000295.1:0-342 GCF_053714275.1 Mesorhizobium sp. Arg314
CAATGGACTTCGCAACGACACTAAGCCGTTATGGATGCCGACGGGATGACGGTGTTTACGAATGTGAGCCGTAACAATGTCAGCAGGGTTATCAAGGCACCAAAAAGATCGACCCTGAACGATCCAGACGCCGGACGTGTCGAAGGTCAGCAGCATCGCTGGCAGTCGCCGAAGCTAGAGAGAAGGCTGCCGAACTGATTGAGGCCAGCGGTTCAGATCAGCCCAATCGTCAAAAGGGCTATCTTGAGATATTCTAAGCGACAGTACCGGATCCGGTCGACATCGGATTAACCCTGGAATAGCGAGAGCTGGCGTCACTCACGAGCAGGGATGCAGCCCGCG
>NZ_JBSKBP010000296.1:0-340 GCF_053714275.1 Mesorhizobium sp. Arg314
TCGGCCTCGGCGACGACCTGCGGTGCACATTCGGGATGGGCAAGAACCGTGACGCCCGGATGCGCTTCGCGCAGCTCGCGAATGTCGGCCGCCGTGAAGCGCTCATGCACTTCGCAGCGTCCTTTCCAGGCGATGATCTCGATCTTCGTCTGCGCCGCGACGTTCCTCGCCAGATATTCGTCAGGCAGCATGATGACGCGCGGCGCGCCGAGCGATTCCACCGCCGCCAGCGCGTTGCCTGAGGTGCAGCAGATATCCGACTCTGCCTTCACGGCGGCGGAGCTGTTGACGTAGGTGATCACCGGCACTCCCGGATAGCGCCGCCGCATCAGGCGCACGT
>NZ_JBSKBP010000297.1:0-337 GCF_053714275.1 Mesorhizobium sp. Arg314
GTCGCCTCGCCCTTCAGGACCAAGATCAGCGGTCATACGAGCGTCGTTGTCGTAATCGTCGCGAGGTCCCGCTCCGGCGTTTTGCATCTGTCCGGCAACCCGCTCGCTGTGAAGGCTGGGTTGTTGACTGGGATAGAAGTCTTCAGGTTCAGGCTCGCGATGGCGCCGCCGCCTTCCGGGTTCTTCGGCTTCGCGTTGTTCACGGGCAGCACGCTGGGCACGGGTTTCGATGATACTGGGGGCGTAGCGGCGGCGCTGCCGTGGTCGGCGCTGCGCCTCGACACTGGCCTCACCCTGTTCGCCTTGCTCCGTATTTGGCCCCTGCCCATTTAATGGG
>NZ_JBSKBP010000298.1:0-335 GCF_053714275.1 Mesorhizobium sp. Arg314
CGGCGGCGGCACCCATTGGTCACTGCTGCTTGTTGACCGGCGCCTTCGGGACGCGCCGGTCGCCTATCATTACGACTCCGCCGGTGGGGCCAACAGCGCCGATGCACAAGAGCTCGCAAGACGACTGCGCGCCCGCCTGGAGACAGTCCGCATGGCCCAGCAGCAGAACGGGTACGATTGCGGCGTCTTTGTGCTCGAGGCCACGCGGGCCTTGGTTGGACAATTGGCGCAAGAAGGGCTGCCAACCCAAAGGCCACGGCACCTCGACAACCTCGTCGGCGATCGGCGGGCACTCCAAGACCGCCTCGGGCTGCACCCGACAATCGCCATGGAGG
>NZ_JBSKBP010000299.1:0-332 GCF_053714275.1 Mesorhizobium sp. Arg314
CAGGCGCAGCACGCGCTGCGCGAAATGGCCGACAAGCTCAAGGCCAATGGCGTCGAGGTGAAATACGCCATTCACCCGGTCGCCGGCCGCATGCCCGGCCACATGAACGTGCTCTTGGCCGAGGCCAACGTGCCCTATGACGAGGTGTTCGAGCTGGAGGACATCAATTCCGAATTCGCGCAGGCCGACGTCGCCTATGTCATCGGCGCCAACGACGTCACCAACCCGTCCGCGCGCGACGACAAGTCGAGCCCCATCTACGGCATGCCGATCCTCGACGTCGACAAGGCGCGCACCTGCCTGTTCGTCAAGCGCTCGCTCGGCTCCGGCTA
>NZ_JBSKBP010000300.1:0-332 GCF_053714275.1 Mesorhizobium sp. Arg314
CAGGCGCAGCACGCGCTGCGCGAAATGGCCGACAAGCTCAAGGCCAATGGCGTCGAGGTGAAATACGCCATTCACCCTGTCGCCGGCCGCATGCCCGGCCACATGAACGTGCTCTTGGCCGAGGCCAACGTGCCCTATGACGAGGTGTTCGAGCTGGAGGACATCAACTCCGAATTCGCGCAGGCCGACGTCGCCTATGTCATCGGCGCCAACGACGTCACCAACCCGTCCGCGCGCGACGACAAGTCCTCGCCGATCTACGGCATGCCGATCCTCGACGTCGACAAGGCGCGCACCTGCCTGTTCGTCAAGCGCTCGCTCGGCTCCGGCTA
>NZ_JBSKBP010000301.1:0-329 GCF_053714275.1 Mesorhizobium sp. Arg314
GCCGACTTCGCGCAGCTTGATGTTCATGCTTCGTTCGGTCTTAGCGTGCCTGGGAAAGCAGATCTTGTTCCGACCCCTTGATGTGCCGATGGTCCTGTTCGATCCGATTGTTCAAATACTGGCTCCGGCGGATGCCGATCGGCTTCAGCCGGCGCTGGGCGCGATCCTGCACGCGATTTGTGGTGTCGCAGGAAAGGATCGCCTCGTGATTTGTCTGGCTACCGTCGATGACGAAGCGATCCGGTCGGCGATGACGCTCCAGCGCCTTTCTGAAGAAGCGCTTGGTCGCCGGCAGGCCGCGCTGCTCGCTAAACCAAAACTCGACTGTG
>NZ_JBSKBP010000302.1:0-328 GCF_053714275.1 Mesorhizobium sp. Arg314
AGTCGTAATGATAGGCGACCGGCGCGTCCCGAAGGCGCCGGTCAACAAGCAGCAGTGACCAATGGGTGCCGCCGCCGTCCGCTGTGGCATTGTTCACTGGCAGGAAAAGGAAGTCGGCTGTATCGCGCCCCTGTTCATCAAGTGCGGCCAAAGTCTGGTGCGTTTCGTTCTGGCTGGTGGTCCAGCGCAGCAGATGGGTTTCCGCGGGCTGCACGAACCGGGTCCGGGCGGCCATGTCCGGATTGTCCCTCTGCAACTGCTCGCCCAGGAGATTGTAATCCGCCGTGATATGCTCGTCACCGAGGTAATCGATGGCGCCAAGCGCCAG
>NZ_JBSKBP010000303.1:0-328 GCF_053714275.1 Mesorhizobium sp. Arg314
CTGGCGCTTGGCGCCATCGATTACCTCGGTGACGAGCATATCACGGCGGATTACAATCTCCTGGGCGAGCAGTTGCAAAGGGACAATCCGGACATGGCCGCCCGGACCCGGTTCGTGCAGCCCGCGGAAACCCATCTGCTGCGCTGGACCACCAGCCAGAACGAAACGGACCAGACTTTGGCCGCACTTGATGAACAGGGGCGCGATACAGCCGACTTCCTTTTCCTGCCAGTGAACAATGCCACAGCGGGCGGCGGCGGCACCCATTGGTCACTGCTGCTTGTTGACCGGCGCCTTCGGGACGCGCCGGTCGCCTATCATTACGACT
>NZ_JBSKBP010000304.1:0-327 GCF_053714275.1 Mesorhizobium sp. Arg314
TAAGGGTGTTCGCGCACGCATACCCCGAATACGTATTATTCGGGGCGATATACAAATTTTGCCCGGCGGTCCCATTGCCATTGCTCTGTCCTAGTACTGCGATCCTACTTGCAGTCGAGGGGACGAAGGCGCCGGTAGCCACTGATACCCAAGTAACTGAGTTCGAGTTTGCCGTACCGGCCGAGCCGGAAGCCATTACTGGCATGACCGCAGCGGGGTTCGTGCCGATCACAATTTGTGCTCTGCGATCATACTGAATCTTGAACCGCAGCTTCGACCCGGCATCGAAGTAGGAGGCGCCGACGCGGGCCTTGAAGGTGTAGCCGG
>NZ_JBSKBP010000305.1:0-325 GCF_053714275.1 Mesorhizobium sp. Arg314
TCGGACGCGTCGTTGATCTGCTTGTTGAGATCGACTTTCGAATGAGCCTCTAAATCTGCCAGGATCTGGGTTTCAAATAGAGATTGTGCAGCCTTCCAGAAGGCGTTGTCCAGCACGGTCGCGAAATGCAATTCACTGATCGAGATCGCTGTTCCAGTTTTCTCGACGCGGGGCAGCCCTGAGAGGTAAACCCAGCCGGTCGTATTCAGGAACTTGCCCGGCAGCTTTGCCTGTACCTTCAAGCCAACCACGACGGAGCCAGCGCTAGGATAGAGATCAACGTCGTCGACCTTGACATCGATGGCGCCTGCGGGCGTCTGCTGCC
>NZ_JBSKBP010000306.1:0-325 GCF_053714275.1 Mesorhizobium sp. Arg314
GGCAGCAGACGCCCGCAGGCGCCATCGATGTCAAGGTCGACGACGTTGATCTCTATCCTAGCGCTGGCTCCGTCGTGATTGGCTTGAAGGTACAGGCAAAGCTGCCGGGCAAGTTCCTCAATACGACCGGCTGGGTTTACCTCTCAGGGCTGCCCCGGGTCGAGAAAACTGGAACAGCGATCTCGATCAATGAATTGCATTTCGCGACCGTCCTGGACAACGCCTTCTGGAAGGCAGCTCAATCCCTGTTTGAAACCCAGATCCTGGCAGATTTAGAGGCTCATTCGAAAGTCGATCTCAACAAGCAGATCAACGACGCGTCCGA
>NZ_JBSKBP010000307.1:0-323 GCF_053714275.1 Mesorhizobium sp. Arg314
TCGGTGGCCTTGCGTTTGCCAGGCTCTCCGTCGCGCCTCATGGTCTCGGGCTGGACCGCCGGTTGCTCTGCCGTCAGTCCGGCAACCGCTTCCATCGGCGTGGCCGGCCGCGAAACATGCTCCTGCTCCCCAAACGCCTGCACTGACAGATGCTCACGGGCTTGCGGATACGTCCCCCCGTCCACGTCCAGGTCAGACGCCGAAAAGTGGTCGTCCACCGTCAATCCGATCGTGCTATCCATGTCGATCGGGTCGGGGAGCGGCGGCGTGAGGCGCGTCAATCCCGGAACCGACGGCTCGCCCTGCAATGGCGCGTCGGCCGA
>NZ_JBSKBP010000308.1:0-322 GCF_053714275.1 Mesorhizobium sp. Arg314
CTTTGAACATTGCACCCTCGGAAATGATCGAAGGCTCCGTGCCACAGCGCAGGTAATCAAAAGGTTGCAACAGATCCCGAGGACCAACACGCCCGGCAGATGGTCAAAACTGCGGCTTGATCCTGTCCGGTCCCAGGGGCGCACTCCAGCTTTTGGTAGGATTTTTGTCCAATAGGCCGGCTGTCTTTATCTGTCATACCTAACGGCGTGAAATCTCTCCTCCAGACAATTTGCCGTCCGACCCGGACGTCAAGACACAAATAATGTTGCGGGTCGGATCCAGGCATTCGTCCGGTGTCCGTCACATAAAGTCGGATCTCAT
>NZ_JBSKBP010000309.1:0-321 GCF_053714275.1 Mesorhizobium sp. Arg314
ATCGGGGCGTTGCGGTGGCCCAGGCTGCCCGCGACCTCGATCTCCACGAGAATGTGCTGCGCAAATGGGTGCGCGAGCTGTCGACCGATCCGCAGCATGCGTTTCCCGGCCATGGGCAGATGAAGCCGGAGCAGCTCGAGATCGACCGGCTGCGCAAGGAAGTGGCGAAGCTGAAGGCGGAGCGCGACATCCTAAAAAACTGTCACGGGCCGGGTGCCCGCCTGCGGGCGGTAGAAACAGCCCGTGCTACTCTCGCACCCCGGAGGGTAGCGGCCGTCAGCTTATTGGAGGCACAGTCCCCGTTAAAAAACGTGGCCCATG
>NZ_JBSKBP010000310.1:0-319 GCF_053714275.1 Mesorhizobium sp. Arg314
CGCCAACGCCGGAGCCGTTGACGCCATTGGTCGCCGCCGTCAGGAAGCTCTCGTCCACCGTCAGCGTCGGCGCCGTGAACTGCGGGTTGGCAACGATCGAGGGACCGTCGTCGTTGACGGTCAGCAGGTTGCCGATGTTGATCGCCTGCGAGGCCTTGTCGCCGTCGCCGTCGGTCACCGTCGCCGTCAGCTGGATCAGGTTGGCCGCCAGGCTGGTGCCGTCGTTGGGCGTGTTGGCCAGATTGTCTTCATGCACCGCCCGGTCGAGATCGAGCGACACCTTGCCGGTGGCGTCCACGCCCAGCGTGAACACCAGCGG
>NZ_JBSKBP010000311.1:0-316 GCF_053714275.1 Mesorhizobium sp. Arg314
GGCGAGGCTTTGCGGATTATCAGTCCTCTGCCTCTTCGCCGGCATCAACAGCGCTGTGTAATGTTCGTTGTTGATGATCATGCCCCCGCTGCTCACGAGGTTGCTCCTGTCACGTGTACTCGTCAGCCCGTCCTGGGCCTCGCGCGTCTTGCCCAAGTGCCGTTCAAACGGCGCTGGCGCGATTTGTCGGGCTTGCTGCTCTTGCAAGACGGCGTGTTTCACCTGCGACCCAGCTGGTAAAAAAGCTTCCGCGCGGATTGCGGCAGGCTCGTGCGGAAGGCGCTCCTCCCTCAGTCGGTTTTGCAGCGCCTGCCGA
>NZ_JBSKBP010000312.1:0-314 GCF_053714275.1 Mesorhizobium sp. Arg314
GCCTTCCGTGACCGGACGCCGTCGATCCTCGGCCACGAGCTGGCCGGTGTGATCACTGCCCTTGGCTATGGGACAACCGGGCTTTCAGTCGGTCAGCGGGTATTCGGCCTGTCGGACTGGCATCGCGACGGCACCCTCGCCGAGTATGTCGCCATGGAAGCACGCAATCTCGCGCCATTGCCGGGCGATGTCGACTTCACCGTGGGCGCGAGCCTGCCAATCTCGGGCCTGACCGCGTGGCAGGGCCTGTTCCAGCATGGCCGTCTTCAGGCTGGGCAGAGCGTGCTTGCGCATGGCGCGGCCGGCGCCGTCGG
>NZ_JBSKBP010000313.1:0-313 GCF_053714275.1 Mesorhizobium sp. Arg314
CTCCTGGGGTTCCCGCCGAGGGGAGGGCATCGGCCGACGCGCCATTGCAGGGCGAGCCGTCGGCTCCGGGATTGACGGGCCTCACGCCGCCGCTCACCGATCCGAAGGACATGGATAGCACGATCGGATTGACGGTGGACGACCACTTTTCGGCGTCTGACCTGGACGTGGACGGCGGGGCGTATCCGCAAGCCCGTGAGGATTTGTCAGTGCAGGCGTTTGGAGAGCAGGAGCAGGTTTCGCGGCCGGCCACGCCGATGGAAGCCGATAGCGCTCCTGGATTTGCTGCCGCCGACTGGGGAGCGATTGAGGA
>NZ_JBSKBP010000314.1:0-307 GCF_053714275.1 Mesorhizobium sp. Arg314
TCAGGTTTCTATGAGGTCGCCGCATCATTCCGGCCGTACTCTCGGTGCTCGCGACCTCACAGAAACCTCCAGATTCACTCGTCTGGGGGCGGTGAGTCGAGGGGACGGCGGTGTCCAGACCACGCGAGAACGCGAGACGGGAGAACAGGATCTGTTCCGCTCCAGGCTCGATCAGATCATCAACATGAAGCACGAGCTGGTGCGGCTGGCGCAGGCGATCGACTGGCCGGTGCTGGAAGAGCGGTTCGGCGCGGTCTATTCGGACCGACCAGGCATGCCGCCGTTGCCGACGCGGTTGATGGCGGGG
>NZ_JBSKBP010000315.1:0-300 GCF_053714275.1 Mesorhizobium sp. Arg314
GACGACGAGATTGAGGCCGGATGCGCGGAAGGCCTGGCTTTCGAACGATCGGTCACGGATTTCGCCTCGCTCATGGAAGAACACGGCGCGCTTGAGTTTGTGCGCAGCCTCGCCCTTGCTGAGGCCAGCCTGACAGCGCCGTCGCAGTGCCGGGCTCGAGTACCATTCGATCATGAACAACGATCGCTCGATGCGGCCCAGTTCGCGCAGAGCCCTCGCGAGCTGGCTTTCCTTCGGAGACGCTGAGAGCTTCTTCAGAATTGTCGAGGGCACAACGGCGCGGGTGGTGATCGACGCCGC
>NZ_JBSKBP010000316.1:0-299 GCF_053714275.1 Mesorhizobium sp. Arg314
TTGAAGCTCATTGGCGAGTGCGGCACTGATCTGCGGTCATGGCCGACCGCGAAGCACTTCACCTCATGGCTGTGCCTGGCGCCGGGGAACAAAATCTCGGGCGGCAAGGTGCTCTCCTCGCGCACACGGAGATCGTCAAGTCGAGCAGCCGCATTGTTGCGGTTGGCGGCCACGACCATTGGGCGGAGCGATACGGCGCTCGGCGCCTTTTATCGTCGGCTTTCCTCTCGTGCGGGCAAGGCGAAAGCCGTGACGGCGACCGCCCGCAAGATTGCGGTCCTATTCTACAACACCCTCAG
>NZ_JBSKBP010000317.1:0-299 GCF_053714275.1 Mesorhizobium sp. Arg314
CTGAGGGTGTTGTAGAATAGGACCGCAATCTTGCGGGCGGTCGCCGTCACGGCTTTCGCCTTGCCCGCACGAGAGGACAGCCGACGATAAAAGGCGCCGAGCGCCGTATCGCTCCGCCCAATGGTCGTGGCCGCCAACCGCAACAATGCGGCTGCCCGACTTGACGATCTCCGTGTGCGCGAGGAGAGCACCTTGCCGCCCGAGATTTTGTTCCCCGGCGCAAGGCACAGCCATGAGGTGAAGTGCTTCGCGGTCGGCCATGACCGCAGATCAGTGCCGCACTCGCCAATGAGCTTCAA
>NZ_JBSKBP010000318.1:0-298 GCF_053714275.1 Mesorhizobium sp. Arg314
GGCCACTTGTTCTAAGACATGCGCGTCTGCGGGCGCTGGCCGCCCGGCAGTAGCTGAATAGCCCCGCTCATGATACGATAGTCTCCCATCACCTGCGCCGTCACGACGTGGACGTGCAAGGTAGGTTGCTGTCCATCTATCATCAAAACGGCGCCCCAGCCGACTTCGTGTTCCTGCCAGTGAACAGTGCCGATCCTATGGATGCGGCGCCGGATCCTCACCGCATCGACCATTGGTCGCTGCTGCTCGTTGATCGCCGCGACCCGAAAAGAGCGGTGGCCTATCACTACGATTCCAT
>NZ_JBSKBP010000319.1:0-297 GCF_053714275.1 Mesorhizobium sp. Arg314
CTCGAGCTGCGCATCGAGAAGCTGAAACGCGAACTGTACGGGCAGCGCTCCGAGCGCACGGCACGGCTGATCGAGCAACTGGAATTGGAGCTCGAAGAACTCGTCACCTCGGCGACCGAGGATGAGCTTGCCGCGCAGGCCGCGGCGGCGAAGACGCTGAAGGTTCGCCCCTTCACGCGCAAGCGACCGGTGCGCAAGCCATGGCCGGATGACATCGAATACGAGCGCGTCGTCATCGATCCTCCGACTGCCTGCGCCTGCTGCGGCGGATCCCGGCTGTCCAAGCTGGGCGAGGAT
>NZ_JBSKBP010000320.1:0-295 GCF_053714275.1 Mesorhizobium sp. Arg314
CCTCAATTGCAGGCGCGTATTTCATCTGGACGCTGGGATCAGATCATTCGGGAGGGCGATGCCACTCCTGCGTGGCTTGCCGCAGATTTCGGCGCAAATCGCCGGCGTGCGACGATCGTGGCGCAGATCATCAAGCTCGGTCAGAAGCTCACCGACGATGCCGTAACGATGTTCATCAAGCTGATTGGTCGGTTGTTCTCGCAAGCCAACAATCGCAAGAAACAGCGGCACATGGACGCTCGGCCCGAGACCTCAAAGATTCTTCGGATGTTCCTCGATACGATATCCGCCCTCC
>NZ_JBSKBP010000321.1:0-295 GCF_053714275.1 Mesorhizobium sp. Arg314
GGAGGGCGGATATCGTATCGAGGAACATCCGAAGAATCTTTGAGGTCTCGGGCCGAGCGTCCATGTGCCGCTGTTTCATGCGATTGTTGGCTTGCGAGAACAACCGACCAATCAGCTTGATGAACATCGTTACGGCATCGTCGGTGAGCTTCTGACCGAGCTTGATGATCTGTGCCACGATCGTCGCACGCCGGCGATTTGCGCCGAAATCTGTGGCGAGCCACGCAGGAGTGGCATCGCCCTCCCGAATGATCTGATCCCAGCGTCCAGATGAAATACGCGCCTGCAATTGAGG
>NZ_JBSKBP010000322.1:0-294 GCF_053714275.1 Mesorhizobium sp. Arg314
CGGCGGTTTGAGATCGCAACGCGGTGGGTGTAGCGCGACAGATAGGCGAGCACCGCCTCCGGCCCCGCGAACGGCGCCTTGGCGTAGACCACCCAGCGCTTCTTCCGGGCGGCAGCAAGCTGGCGCAGGAAGGCCCGTCGCTCGGTCAGCTGCGTCATCGACCCGAAGAAGCTGAGCCGGCCGGCGTCGTGCAGTGCGATCAGCCGGGCGAGGAACAGGCGGCGGAACAGCTTGCCGAGCACGCGCACCGGAAGGAGGAAGGCCGGGCGCGACGAGACCCAGCGGGTCCCGTCG
>NZ_JBSKBP010000323.1:0-293 GCF_053714275.1 Mesorhizobium sp. Arg314
AGCACGGCCACCGCTTCCTTGCCGACACGCCCGGCGCCGAACTCGCATCGCGCGATGTGGTGGCGCGGGCGATCTCCCGTCAGCTCGCCGCCGGGCATCGTGTCTTTCTCGATGCCCGGCAATCACTCGGCCCGAAATTCGCAAAGCGCTTCCCAGCGATCGATGCGACTTGCAAGCAGGCCGGCATCGATCCAGCCGTGAAGCCGATCCCGGTGTGTCCGGCGGCCCACTATCACATGGGCGGTGTGGCCGTGGATGCTGAGGGGCGCAGTTCCGTCTCGGGCCTGTGGGCC
>NZ_JBSKBP010000324.1:0-293 GCF_053714275.1 Mesorhizobium sp. Arg314
AGCACGGCCACCGCTTCCTTGCCGACACGCCCGGCGCCGAACTCGCATCGCGCGATGTGGTGGCGCGGGCGATCTCCGATCAGCTCGCCGCCGGGCATCGTGTCTTTCTCGATGCCCGGCAATCACTCGGCCCGAAATTCGCAAAGCGCTTCCCAGCGATCGATGCGACTTGCAAGCAGGCCGGCATCGATCCAGCCGTGAAGCCGATCCCGGTGCGTCCGGCGGCCCACTATCACATGGGCGGTGTGGCCGTGGATGCTGAGGGGCGCAGTTCCGTCTCGGGCCTGTGGGCC
>NZ_JBSKBP010000325.1:0-291 GCF_053714275.1 Mesorhizobium sp. Arg314
GGCGACGCCGCCATAGGTCGAGCGCCCGAGCTCCTCGGCGAAGACCGTCGATGCGACCGCGTCCATCTCGGCGCCGCCATACTCGGCCGGGTAGCGGATGCCGAAGAAGCCGAGTTCGCCCATGCGGCGCAGGATCGGGCGGGGAATGAACCCGTCCTTCTCCCAGCGATCCGCACGGGGCTTGATCTCCTGTTCGACGAACCGGCGTACCTGGTCGCGCAACGCCTCATATTCGCCCGCCAGCCAAGGCAGCCCCGGTCCTTTCGGCGAAACCCAAGCTTTGTCCATCAT
>NZ_JBSKBP010000326.1:0-290 GCF_053714275.1 Mesorhizobium sp. Arg314
AGAAGATCGACAGATCGTTGCCTGTCAGCGCTCAGGCCTGACCGCATCGATCAGTTCGGTGGTAGCGCCTCCGGAATCTCCTGCGCCTCACTCGCGTCGGCAAAGACCTCATCGCGGATCACGCGCAGCGTCACCTGATGAAGATAGGCCTGCAGGGCCTGGTCAAGTTCGGAGAACTCCGGCCACAAAACTTGATCGAGAAATCGTTTGGGTGCGCGAACCATGACCGTGTTGCGCCGTTGCCGATAATAGCGATAGGGCTTCATGCCATAACGCCGGCACAAGGCGAG
>NZ_JBSKBP010000327.1:0-289 GCF_053714275.1 Mesorhizobium sp. Arg314
CTCGCAAGGGCTTTGCAGAGCATCTCGAGCGGATCGACGTCGTCATCGAGCCGGAAACGCCGCAAGGCTGCGAGGGCCTGGACAAGGTTCTCATCGGCGAGGACGTCTCGGAGCGGCTGGACGTCATCCCGGCGCAGTTCCGGGTGATCGTCACCCACCGCCCGAAATACGCCTACAAAGGCTTTGACGGCGTCTTCCAGGCACCCGCACCAGCGCACCTGATCGAGGGCGGCATTCCGAGCGAGGCGCTTCTGGCCCATATCGCCGTCGCCAAGTATGCCGACGGGCT
>NZ_JBSKBP010000328.1:0-286 GCF_053714275.1 Mesorhizobium sp. Arg314
CAGACGGTGACGGTGTCCTTGGCGATGTCGAAGCCGAGGCACATTTGCGGTTGTTGGTGCAGGAAGGCCATGCTGGTGGTATCCTTAAAAGGCTTCGGATTGTTTGCGGGCGTGGCGCGAGCCAGCGGCCAATCAACTCTCCAAGCGATGGCGGACAAAGACGGCAGGGACCATGATGACGTCGGGTGCTACCCGATCCCAGGGACGGTCGCCTGCCGCCGGGACTGCCGGCTGTGATGGGCCGCAGTCCCGGCCGCCAAACTACCCGATCCTTCTCAAACAATCC
>NZ_JBSKBP010000329.1:0-285 GCF_053714275.1 Mesorhizobium sp. Arg314
GCTCTGGCAGATCGAGGATGAAGTTCGCGGGCAGGCTCCCGAGATGCGGGTCAGGGCTCGCCAGGAAAACTCCGCGATCGTCGTCGCCGATCTCTTCGATATGTGGGAAAGGGAGCTCCCGCGGATATCCGGCAAATCGAAGCTTGCCGAGGCGATCCGCTATGCCCTTGCCAGACGCGTGGCGCTCGAGCGCTTTCTTGCCGACGGCCGTATCGAGATCGACTCCAACATTGTCGAGCGGGCGATCCGCCCGCAAACAATAACAAGAAAAAACAGTCTCTTTGC
>NZ_JBSKBP010000330.1:0-285 GCF_053714275.1 Mesorhizobium sp. Arg314
AGCTTCCATATCTGGCGGCAAAAATCGTCCAGTTCGGCCAATGACCGAACGTTCGTGAGCCATAGGCTCAGCGTTGAATAGAGATCCATTTCTTTCCTCTCGCCAGGCCGTACAAAGCCGTGGCGCGGAAGCGCAATTTCTCTTGCAATGTCGGGAAAGACGGGCTACCGTCTCGCATAATCTTCGGGCGAGATCAGGAGCGCCAACTCCTGTAGCCTATTCCCTGGAAAAGCCGGCCTCCGCGCCGGTTTTTTTGTGCCCGATTTTTCCTCCGCTCAGACTCAC
>NZ_JBSKBP010000331.1:0-285 GCF_053714275.1 Mesorhizobium sp. Arg314
GCTCTGGCAGATCGAGGATGAAGTTCGCGGGCAGGCTCCCGAGATGCGGGTCAGGGCTCGCCAGGAAAACTCCGCGACCGTCGTCGCCGATCTCTTCGATATGTGGGAAAGGCAGCTCCCGCGGATATCCGGCAAATCGAAGCTTGCCGAGGCGATCCGCTATGCCCTTGCCAGACGCGTGGCGCTCGAGCGCTTTCTTGCCGACGGTCGTATCGAGATCGACTCCAACATTGTCGAGCGGGCGATCCGCCCGCAAACAATAACAAGAAAAAACAGTCTCTTTGC
>NZ_JBSKBP010000332.1:0-284 GCF_053714275.1 Mesorhizobium sp. Arg314
AGCTCCGCCGCCGTGAAGGCAGAGTCGGATATCTGCTGCACCTCAGGCAACGCGCTGGCGGCGGTGGAATCGCTCGGGGCGCCGCGCGTCATCATGCTGCCTGACGAATATCTGGCGAGGAACGTCGCGGCGCAGACGAAGGTCGAGATCATCGCCTGGAAGGGACGCTGCGAAGTGCATGAGCGCTTCACGGCGGCCGACATTCGTGAGCTGCGCGAAGCGCATCCGGGCGTCACGGTTCTTGCCCATCCCGAATGTGCACCGCAGGTCGTCGCCGAGGCCGA
>NZ_JBSKBP010000333.1:0-282 GCF_053714275.1 Mesorhizobium sp. Arg314
AGAAACAAAGTACTACGTTGTTGATGCTTGGCGCGCTCGGTGTGGTCTATGGCGATATCGGGACGAGCCCCATCTATGCGCTCCGCGAAGCGCTGCATGCCTCGTCTGGCGGCAACGTTGCCGACCGCACAGTTATTCTCGGCGTGCTGTCGCTGATCATCTGGTCTCTCACGATTACGGTTACAGTAAAATACATCATGTTCGTGCTGCACGCTGATAACCGCGGTGAGGGCGGCGTGCTGTCTTTGATGGCGCTGGCGCACGGCAGTTTCCCGAAGCGCT
>NZ_JBSKBP010000334.1:0-281 GCF_053714275.1 Mesorhizobium sp. Arg314
GTGCCGAAGGAGCGGATGAAGCTCTTGACCTTGAGCGTGTCGGCGCGATGGCAGGCGATGCCGGCGCGCAGGCACTCTTCAAGCAGCAAGCCTTCGTGACCGCCGGTCGGCTCGCACACGACAAGGTCTATGTGTTTGTAGCTCTTGAGGAAGGCGCGGATCACCTTGCGCTGATTGGCGATGGTGCGGGTGGTGGTGCCGTCGCAGACGGTGACGGTGTCCTTGGCGATGTCGAAGCCGAGGCACATTTGCGGTTGTTGGTGCAGGAAGGCCATGCTGGT
>NZ_JBSKBP010000335.1:0-281 GCF_053714275.1 Mesorhizobium sp. Arg314
ACCAGCATGGCCTTCCTGCACCAACAACCGCAAATGTGCCTCGGCTTCGACATCGCCAAGGACACCGTCACCGTCTGTGACGGCACCACCACCCGCACCATCGCCAATCAGCGCAAGGTGATCCGCGCCTTCCTCAAGAGCTACAAACACATAGACCTTGTCGTGTGCGAGCCGACCGGCGGTCACGAAGGCTTGCTGCTCGAGGAGTGCCTGCGCGCCGGCATCGCCTGCCATCGCGCCGACACGCTCAAGGTCAAGAGCTTCATCCGCTCCTTCGGCAC
>NZ_JBSKBP010000336.1:0-280 GCF_053714275.1 Mesorhizobium sp. Arg314
GATACGGCGAAGGAGAAGCCGCAGGAAGGCGAGATCATCGCCGTCGGCTCCGGCGCTCGCGACGAAAACGGCAAGCTCGTCCCGCTGGACGTCAAGGCCGGCGACCGCATCCTGTTCGGCAAGTGGTCGGGCACTGAAGTCAAGCTCAATGGCGAAGACCTTCTGATCATGAAGGAATCCGACATCATGGGCATCATCGGCTGATCATCGGCCTCACCGTCAACTGAATTTTCGGGCTCTTCCCGAGCCCCTGCCAGGAGCTAAACATGGCTGCCAAAGA
>NZ_JBSKBP010000337.1:0-280 GCF_053714275.1 Mesorhizobium sp. Arg314
GTCCGGCGGCCCACTATCACATGGGCGGTGTGGCCGTGGATGCTGAGGGGCGCAGTTCCGTCTCGGGCCTGTGGGCCTGCGGCGAGGTTGCATGCACCGGGCTGCATGGCGCCAACCGGCTCGCCAGCAATTCGCTGGCCGAAGCCGTTGCGACAGCAGCTTGGGTTGCGGCAAGCGTCGCCAGCACCTGCGCGGGCTGGCAGTGGCCCAGGCTCCCCGCCATCGTTCCACTGCGACCCGACCCTTCATCTGTGCGCCAAATCGTCTCTAATGCGCTTGG
>NZ_JBSKBP010000338.1:0-278 GCF_053714275.1 Mesorhizobium sp. Arg314
ACGCCGACGCCCATGATGAAGGTCTTGGCCGCCGGCACCGTGCCCGCCGCCGTCATCATCATCGGCAATGCGCGGTCATATTCGGCCGCCGCGTCGATCACCGCCTGGTAGCCGGCAAGATTGGCCTGCGAGGACAAGACGTCCATCACCTGCGCACGGGTGATACGCGGCATGAATTCCATGGAGAAGGCGGTGATGCCGGCCTTTGCCATGGCGGCCACCGCGGCATCGTTGCCGTAGGGGTCCATGATGGCGATGACGGCAGCACCCGACTTGTA
>NZ_JBSKBP010000339.1:0-277 GCF_053714275.1 Mesorhizobium sp. Arg314
ACTTTGATCTGAGCCTGTCTGCGCAGACTTGCGAGCAATCAATATTTTCGATGGAGAGCGGTATGGATGGTTCTCAGTTCAATCCTCGGCAGTTGAACCCGCCTGCGCCACGCTTCGCGCGACAGAATACCGGCATTCACGTATCGCAACAGGCGGACGGCGCGAGTCTGCAAGCGAACTTTGAGCAGCAGCTGAACCAATTGCAACCTGGTTCGTCCGGGGAGAGCGCTGGAGGGCACCGAAGCACGCATCTCGGCGTTTCACGGCCGGTGCCGTC
>NZ_JBSKBP010000340.1:0-276 GCF_053714275.1 Mesorhizobium sp. Arg314
CGACCGGCTGATGGCGCTGATGGAGGATAAGTCGCCTCCCGGCTGAACCGGGTGCGCGCGGACCTGGAGGTTGCCGACATCTTCCGTGTTGCTGGGCCCGCCTACCGGGCTGCCCATACCGGGCACCTGAGCTTACATCAGCTCAAGGTGATGTCGGCGATCGAGAACTGCCGCACCGCAGCCCTTGGCGGGCATGTCGAAGCCTGCGAGGACTGCGGCCAGTGGCGCATCGCCTACAACAGCTGCCTTATGGGCAAAGCCGGTAATGGGGAGCTG
>NZ_JBSKBP010000341.1:0-275 GCF_053714275.1 Mesorhizobium sp. Arg314
TCCATCATATTGTAGGGCTTGTTGGCGCTGTCGGGCACCAGCGTGTCGAGCCGCATGTCGAGGCGCGCGGGGTCGTCGTGGAACGGCCTGACCGGCAGCTTGTCGCGATTATTGAGCGGCAGGAAGTCGAAGAGCCGCCGGATCGCCTCCAGCGCCTCGACATCGTTCTCGAAGGCGGCGTCGGCCACTGACGACTTCTGCGTGTGCGTGCTGGCGCCGCCGAGTTCCTCCGCCGTGACGATCTCGTTGGTCACGGTCCTCACCACATCGGGGCC
>NZ_JBSKBP010000342.1:0-275 GCF_053714275.1 Mesorhizobium sp. Arg314
TCCATCATATTGTAGGGCTTGTTGGCGCTGTCGGGCACCAGCGTGTCGAGCCGCATGTCGAGGCGCGCGGGGTCGTCATGGAACGGCCTGAACGGCGGCTTGTCGCGATTGTTGAGCGGCAGGAAGTCGAAGAGCCGCCGGATCGCCTCCAGCGCCTCGACATCGTTCTCCAAGGCGCCGTCGGCCACTGAGGATTTTTGCGTGTGCGTGCTGGCGCCGCCGAGTTCCTCCGCCGTGACGATCTCGTTGGTCACGGTCCTCACCACATCGGGGCC
>NZ_JBSKBP010000343.1:0-271 GCF_053714275.1 Mesorhizobium sp. Arg314
ACATCAGCTACAAAAGAAGCATGCCTGGGTGAATCGGGGTTAAACCGGCCGAAAATGGGCTGCCGATTTTCCTGGCGCAGCCAGTGGCTAAGATGGTGCAGATCATTTCCCAATTTCTTGACTGTCCACTCGCCCGTCTTCGCTTCGCGGGCCACTTTCTTGAAGGTGGAAACAAGTTCCTTGTCCTCGGGAAAGGGCTCGGGACGGTCACGTTTTGCGCCCACGCGGACCTCTTTGTTGACCGCAAACTCCGGTTGGCTATTCGGGCCGG
>NZ_JBSKBP010000344.1:0-271 GCF_053714275.1 Mesorhizobium sp. Arg314
CCGGCGCGCGTGGTGCTGATGACGGAATGCTCGATGAGCGACAATGTCGCGGT
The DNA here is from genome assembly GCF_053714275.1 of Mesorhizobium sp. Arg314. Lineage (NCBI taxonomy): Bacteria > Pseudomonadati > Pseudomonadota > Alphaproteobacteria > Hyphomicrobiales > Phyllobacteriaceae > Mesorhizobium > Mesorhizobium sp. Arg314. Next base: position 54 of record NZ_JBSKBP010000344.1, read on the forward strand.
CGAGCATCCCGACGTCGATTTCGTTCGTCCCTGCAATCTCTGCCCGCACATGAAGCGCATTACGCTCGCCAATATCCGTGCCGCGCTGGAGGAGAACCGTCACATCGTCACCATTGATCCGCGTGTCGCCGAGCGCGCTCGCCGGGCCGTCGAGCGCATGCTCTTCATATGACGTGTGATGTCCATGACATTCGCGGCGCGCCGGTCATTATCGGCGC
>NZ_JBSKBP010000345.1:0-271 GCF_053714275.1 Mesorhizobium sp. Arg314
GCGCGAACCATGACCGTGTTGCGCCGTTGCCGATAATAGCGATAGGGCTTCATGCCATAACGCCGGCACAAGGCGAGGAACAGATGGCGCGACCATTGATCCGGCATCGAGAATTGCATCTCAATTGAGGGATCTTGCCGCCCAAGTTCCGTCAAACGCTCCCGCACACGTTCCAGCGCCGCTTCCGCCGCGAACCGCTCGCCGGCCGTTCCAGCACCCACGAAAAGGGCCTCGATCTTCCGCAACTTCTCGCGCAACTGGGATTCGGTAG
>NZ_JBSKBP010000346.1:0-271 GCF_053714275.1 Mesorhizobium sp. Arg314
GCGCGAACCATGACCGTGTTGCGCCGTTGCCGATAATAGCGATAGGGCTTCATGCCATAACGCCGGCACAAGGCGAGAAACAGATGGCGCGACCATTGATCCGGCATCGAGAATTGCATCTCAATTGAGGGATCTTGCCGCCCAAGTTCCGTCAAACGCTCCCGCACACGTTCCAGCGCCGCTTCCGCCGCGAGCCGCTCGCCGGCCGTTCCAGCACCCACGAAAAGGGCCTCGATCTTCCGCAACTTCTCGCGCAACTGGGATTCGGTAG
>NZ_JBSKBP010000347.1:0-270 GCF_053714275.1 Mesorhizobium sp. Arg314
AAAAAGCTTCCGCGCGGATTGCGGCAGGCTCGTGCGGAAGGCGCTCCTCCCTCAGTCGGTTTTGCAGCGCCTGCCGATCGGCGGCGAGGTAGTTGAGGTGCAGCGGCAGCTGCTGGTCTGGCCGCTCTTCGTTCGCCAATCGACGAACCAGCTCGCGGGTGCCGTCCACCACGAAGACGCCGCAATCAACACTGTTGTTCTGCCGGGCCATGGCGGGTGTCACCAGGGTGGTCGCGTCCAGTCTTGCTGCAAGCTCTCGTGCAAGCGCGT
>NZ_JBSKBP010000348.1:0-267 GCF_053714275.1 Mesorhizobium sp. Arg314
GGCGCTCTGCAGGCCCGGGGCGGCAAAATTTCCCCGCAGCCCGCGCCATCGGGTCAAGGTCGACCAGCTCGACAGCCGGCGGCGCACGGTGCTCGGCGCGTGCGGCCCGTCGGCGCGCAGCACATCAGCGGCCTTGAGCGTGGCGGTGACGTCGCCGGGCATGCCGTGCGCGGCATCGGTCTCGCGTTTGACCGGATCCCACAGATGATGGGCGACGAATTTTATCAATAAAGCCTCCGGCGCGGGCCAAGGCAGCGAAAAACCGGT
>NZ_JBSKBP010000349.1:0-266 GCF_053714275.1 Mesorhizobium sp. Arg314
CGACGAGGCTGGAGTCACCTTCCGCTACAAGGACTATCGTCGCGATGGCGCCGACCGCCAGCGCGTCATGACGCTCGCTACAGACGAGTTCATCCGTCGCTTCCTGCTCCATGTCCTCCCGCGCGGCTTCCATCGCATCCGCCACTATGGCTTGCTTGCAGGCGGCTCTCGCAAGGACTGCCTCGCGCTCGCCCGCCAACTGCTGGCGGTCGCGCCTGCCGTCACGAATGATCCTCCGGCGGATCCGGACGACTTCCGCCCGCCGT
>NZ_JBSKBP010000350.1:0-265 GCF_053714275.1 Mesorhizobium sp. Arg314
TGGAGGAAACGTCATCCGCTGCGAAAATAGCTTTGAGGGTGGAGCAGAGGCGGTGAGGCTGGCTTCGGCCTCCGAGGTCAAGGTGGAAGCCATCTCATTCGCTACCGATATCATGGCCGTAGGAGGATTGCTGGAGTGCCAACGTAGAGGCATCGCTGTTCCTGACCAACTCGCAATCGCAGGCTTTGACGATCTCACGATCGCTGCTGCAATCAATCCTTCACTGACAACCGTAAGGGTCGACCGAGTAGGTCTTGGAAGAAAG
>NZ_JBSKBP010000351.1:0-263 GCF_053714275.1 Mesorhizobium sp. Arg314
CCCTGGCCATCAGTGTCAAGCCGCGCCGCGGCGATGCCGAACTTGACAAGTTCAGCCTTGATGGATGCGGCTCGCTGCTGGGAGAGCTTCAAGTTGACCTTGGGGTCACCGATCGAATCCGTGTGCCCGACGATGCGGAGTGTCCACGATGGGTTGTTCTTGAGAGTGACGGCCATGTCCTTGAGCAAGGGGGCGGTGTCGCGCTGAATGGTGGCCTTGCCGAAATTGAAGTGGATGCCATAGAGATCGTAGGCCTTCACTGT
>NZ_JBSKBP010000352.1:0-260 GCF_053714275.1 Mesorhizobium sp. Arg314
CGGTCGACGCCGCGCAGCAGCGCGCCGATGTTGTCGCCGGCCTGGCCCTGGTCGAGCAGCTTGCGGAACATCTCGACGCCCGTGCAGGTCGTCTTGGTGGTCGGACGGATGCCGACGATTTCCAGTTCCTCGCCGACCTTGACGATGCCGCGCTCGACGCGGCCGGTCACCACCGTGCCGCGGCCCGAGATCGAGAACACGTCCTCGATCGGCATCAGGAACGGCTTGTCCAGCGGACGCACTGGCGTCGGGATGTAGGC
>NZ_JBSKBP010000353.1:0-259 GCF_053714275.1 Mesorhizobium sp. Arg314
TCGCGGAGTTTTCCTGGCGAGCCCTGACCCGCATCTCGGGAGCCTGCCCGCGAACTTCATCCTCGATCTGCCAGAGCCTTGCCATGGTGCTGACGGTCTCGGTCGCCAGTTCCGAACTGCCATTGACATGGAGTTCGTAGAACTTGCGTCGGACGTGGGCAAAGCAGGCTGCCAGGATCACGCCGTCATTGGCGCCGGCCGACTGGGCCAGCCGGTTGTATGCCGCATAGCCGTCGACTTGCAGAATGCCGCGATACCC
>NZ_JBSKBP010000354.1:0-259 GCF_053714275.1 Mesorhizobium sp. Arg314
TGCTCGATCAGCCGTGCCGTGCGCTCGGAGCGCTGCCCGTACAGTTCGCGTTTCAGCTTCTCGATGCGCAGCTCGAGATGCGCGATCAGCGCCTCGTTGTCGGACAGCATGGCCTGCGCGTTGGCGGCTTCAGCCTCCCAGTTGGCAGCATCCGCGACAGCCACATCGCGCTCGGCCAGCAGCGCTTCACGCTCGGCAAGCAGCGCCACGTAGGCGCTGGCAAGATCCGAGGGAAGATCAACCGGCTTCGAATTCATGC
>NZ_JBSKBP010000355.1:0-259 GCF_053714275.1 Mesorhizobium sp. Arg314
AGGTTGGCGTTGGAACCGCTTCGCGAGTTTTGAATGGCTCGGCCAATGTTTCGGCAGCAACACGAAAAAAGGTTTTGGCCGTAATCGCTGAACTTGGTTATGCGCCCAACCTGGTAGCGCGTAGTTTGGCAGCAAATCGAACAGGATTGATCGCCGCAATCATTCCGGCCCTTGGTTACACGCAGCATGTTGAAGTGATCCAGGGCATGACCGATGCCCTGCATTCTCATGGCATGAACCTGATCATCGGAGCATCTGG
>NZ_JBSKBP010000356.1:0-258 GCF_053714275.1 Mesorhizobium sp. Arg314
TGGGAAGACATCGGCCCGCTGCAACATCAGCCGTGGCTTGGCAGCCTCCTGGTCGCAGCCGGCCTGCGGCAGCGTCGGAAAACCACGGCCCATATGCTGGCGCTTAATGTGGGCCTGCGTGTCATTGGCCGCGAACGCCGGCGCCATGGCGCCAGGACGACACGGCTGCTGGCGTTCCTCGACGCGGTTGCCGAAGCCGCCGCGCTCAGCCTCAAGGAACACGATCGACTGGCGCTGGCGCGCGAACAAATGCTGCGC
>NZ_JBSKBP010000357.1:0-258 GCF_053714275.1 Mesorhizobium sp. Arg314
TTTTCGTACCCGGTGGCGAGCCTCCTGAGCGCCCGGTTCTCCGACCACGCCTTCCTGTCCGGCGGCCTGCTGGCGCTGGTGATCCTGGCCGCCGTGTCCCTCCTCTCCCGCGGCACGCCGAGTCCTGCGGCCAAGCCGAGTTCCTCGACCGATTGAAAGGAGACGCCCGGCCCGGCGTCCGTCCGGGGGCACGCTCCCAGACGGGCGTCATTGGCCAACTTCAGCCGCCCTTGAGACCGCTGGCCGGTGGCCTTCATG
>NZ_JBSKBP010000358.1:0-257 GCF_053714275.1 Mesorhizobium sp. Arg314
GAACTTGGCAGATCAGAGATGCGTGCGAGGACGTCGGCGAGCCAGGCTTTTGGGTCGACCTCGTTCAGGCGGCAAGTAGTGATGGATGTCAGCATGACGGCAGCCCGGTCAGCGCCGCGCTGGCTCCCGGCGAATGTCCAAGCCCGCCTCCCCAGGGCCACACCTCTCAATGCCCTTTCAGCGGCATTGTTGGTCAGGCAGATTCTGCCGTCATCGATGAAGCGGGCAAAGTCCTCCCAGCGCGAGAGCATGTAGTT
>NZ_JBSKBP010000359.1:0-256 GCF_053714275.1 Mesorhizobium sp. Arg314
CGTATCGAGATCGACTCCAACATTGTCGAGCGGGCGATCCGCCCGCAAACAATAACAAGAAAAAACAGTCTCTTTGCAGGCAGCGATGGCGGGGGACGCGCCTGGGCCACCATAGCCACTATGCTGCAGACGGCCAAAATGAACCGCGTCGATCCTTACGCTTGGCTCAAGCTGACCCTCGAGCGCATCGCTCGAGGCTGGCCGATCTCTCAGATCGACCAGCTCATGCCGTGGAACTTCAAGGCCTGAAAGGCCT
>NZ_JBSKBP010000360.1:0-256 GCF_053714275.1 Mesorhizobium sp. Arg314
CTGGCGCGCTCGATCGCGGTTCTCAAGGGCGTAGCGGTCGAGCAGCCGCCTCGGCTGAAACCGTCGCTGGAACGAGATCTGTTGGTCTACGATCCGGATTGGGATGAGACTGCCCGTCTCGACGATTGGCGTAGCCTGCCTGATCGCACACCGCGACCCTTGCGCCCGTTCTTGCTGCGGCGATGCTCTGGGACGCCTGGGAAGACATCGGCCCGCTGCAACATCAGCCGTGGCTTGGCAGCCTCCTGGTCGCAGC
>NZ_JBSKBP010000361.1:0-255 GCF_053714275.1 Mesorhizobium sp. Arg314
TACGCCTCGAGCGACCGACGAGGTGAGCACCCACAAAAACATCTGGCCCGCTTCGGGGGCGGCGTCCTTCAGGTCGATTGTTATAGCGGCTTCAATCCGCTCTTCGATCCGAAGCGGAAAGAGCGGCCGATCACGCCCGCATTCTGTTTTGCGCATGCACGCAGGGGATTCTTCGAACTGGCCGACGTCGAGAAAAATGCCCGCGAGGGCAAGAGGAATGGCAAACCGATCTCCCCGATGGCGCTGGAGGCGGTC
>NZ_JBSKBP010000362.1:0-255 GCF_053714275.1 Mesorhizobium sp. Arg314
GCCGCTATGGTAGAAGACAACGAGGCTTCACCCCTGGCTTTAGCAGCCGAGCAGTACGCGACCGTCCGCAAATATGCGGGTGCGTTCCTGCAGGCGTTCACGTTCCGCTCGGCCCGCCGACACGATCCACTTCTTGCGGCGGTCGGTGCGCTGAAACGCCTCTACTCGGAGAGGCGCCGGCCAGTTCTTCCGAGCAAGTGATCGAGCCGCCAAACGAGGTGACATCAATCTCCACTACGGTAGCGAGCCCGGCTC
>NZ_JBSKBP010000363.1:0-254 GCF_053714275.1 Mesorhizobium sp. Arg314
TCGACCGTGGCGGCACAGGAGATCGACAAATATCTGACCTGGGGCGAACCGCCGGCCGATGTCGAGCGCAAGCTCGATGGCGTGCGCGAACTCGCGGAGAAGGCCGGCCGCAAGCTGTCCTTTGGCATCCGCCTGCACGTCATCGCCCGCGAAACCACAGAGGCGGCCTGGGCGGCCGCCGACAGGCTGATCAGCCGGCTCGACGACGCGACCATCGCCTCGGCGCAAAAAGTCTTTTCCCGCATGGATTCGGT
>NZ_JBSKBP010000364.1:0-253 GCF_053714275.1 Mesorhizobium sp. Arg314
TTGATCTCGCCGTTCTTGACCACCGCGCGCTGCTCGCCGGCGCCGACCGCCAGGATCGTCGCATGCGGCGGGTTGATGACGGCGGCAAAGTCCTTGATGCCGAACATGCCCAGGTTGGACACCGCCGTCGTGCCGCCCTGATACTCTTCCGGCTTCAGCTTGCGGCTCCTGGCACGGCTCGCCAGGTCCTTCATCTCGTTGGAGATGGTGGACAGCGTCTTTTCATCGGCATGGCGGATGATCGGCGTGATCA
>NZ_JBSKBP010000365.1:0-253 GCF_053714275.1 Mesorhizobium sp. Arg314
ACCAGCGCCTTGTTCTGGAAGGCGATGTCGGCGACCTCGGCGGGCAGCGTGAACACGACGTGGAAGTAGCCGACCGGGAGCAGGTCGGCTTCGCGCTCGGCAAGCCATGTCCGCGCGGCCGCGCCCTGGCACTTTGGACAGTGCCGGTTGCGGCAGGTAATGGGCGTCACCCATTACCTGCCTTATGGGCAAAGCCGGTAATGGGGAGCTGGCAGCAATTTGATCGCGCACCTGCACCAATCACCGCCAACCC
>NZ_JBSKBP010000366.1:0-251 GCF_053714275.1 Mesorhizobium sp. Arg314
ACTGGGGGCGTAGCGGCGGCGCTGCCGTGGTCGGCGCTGCGCCTCGACACTGGCCTCACCCTGTTCGCCTTGCTCCGCATTTGGCCCCTGCCCATTTAATGGGTCGCCTTGCCCTTCAGGACCAAGATCAGCGGTCATACGAGCGTCGTTGTCGTAATCGTCGCGAGGTCCCGCTCCGGGTTCTTCGGCTTCGCGTTGTTCACGGGCAGCACGCTGGGCACGGGTTTCGATGATACTGGGGGCGTAGCGGC
>NZ_JBSKBP010000367.1:0-247 GCF_053714275.1 Mesorhizobium sp. Arg314
TCCTCTCGTGCGGGCAAGGCGAAAGCCGTGACGGCGACCGCCCGCAAGATTGCGGTCCTATTCTACAACACCCTCAGGCACGGCATGACCTACAGGGATCCGGGTGCCGACCACTATGAGGAACAATATCGCAGCCGCGTCCTCGCCAATCTGAAGCGGCGCGCCAAATCGCTGGGCTTCGTCTTGCAAGCCGTTCCCTGCGACGCCGGCGGTGCTGTTTCTTAGGAAGGCCGCAGCCTACTTCGCG
>NZ_JBSKBP010000368.1:0-246 GCF_053714275.1 Mesorhizobium sp. Arg314
ATCGGCGAGTTGTCGGTGCATGCACCGTTCGTCGGCATGACGCAATCGTTCTGGCAGGACAACGAGCGCTACCTCGATTCTTACTGGCGAACGATTCCAGGCATCTGGGTGCACGGCGATCTGGCGATGCACCGCGAAGACGGACACTGGTTCATGCTCGGCCGATCCGATGCGGTCGACCAGCGATTCGCCGGTCGGCCCGACGACGTCGACCTCCACCGATGGAGACGCCGTGTTGAATCCGCT
>NZ_JBSKBP010000369.1:0-244 GCF_053714275.1 Mesorhizobium sp. Arg314
TTCAACGCGAGTGACGGACCCAACCCATGGATCTCGGTCAGATCGACGCCAAGCACGCCGTATAGAGCGGTCCTCACATCGAACGATGGTGTATTGACCTGCTTGGTCTTCACCCGCGGCCTGGAGAGCTTGCCCACCGGCTTGGCCTCTTTGTCAGTCAGCGCCGCCATCAAGGATTCCAGCTTGTGATCGCAGTCAAGCATCTTGGCCTGGTAGGTGTCGTAGAGCTCCAGCGACTGGGTCA
>NZ_JBSKBP010000370.1:0-244 GCF_053714275.1 Mesorhizobium sp. Arg314
TGACCCAGTCGCTGGAGCTCTACGACACCTACCAGGCCAAGATGCTTGACTGCGATCACAAGCTGGAATCCTTGATGACGGCGCTGACTGACAAAGAGGCCAAGCCGGTGGGCAAGCTCTCCAGGCCGCGGGTGAAGACCAAGCAGGTCAATACACCATCGTTCGAGGTGAGGACCGCTCTATACGGCGTGCTTGGCGTCGATCTGACCGAGATCCATGGGTTGGGTCCGTCACTCGCGTTGAA
>NZ_JBSKBP010000371.1:0-243 GCF_053714275.1 Mesorhizobium sp. Arg314
GCATATTTGCGGACGGTCGCGTACTGCTCGGCTGCTAAAGCCAGGGGTGAAGCCTCGTTGTCTTCTACCATAGCGGCAAGCTCGGGCTTCATGCGAAGCAATCGAGGCCAGCCAACTTCGCGGTCGAGTGTCTCGATCGCATCATCGCCATTGTCATTCGCCGCCTGGAGGGCGGATATCGTATCGAGGAACATCCGAAGAATCTTTGAGGTCTCGGGCCGAGCGTCCATGTGCCGCTGTTTC
>NZ_JBSKBP010000372.1:0-241 GCF_053714275.1 Mesorhizobium sp. Arg314
ATTGTTGGTGTAACAGAACATCTATAAATTGTCCTCCCAGCCTGTGCAGTAAAGAATTCCTCCAGCTCCGCCAGATGCCCAGTAAATATTGCCACTCTCCAAAATCATATCCATAATCTGCGCGTTGGAAGCAGCCGTGCCGAGGATATTGTAGGGCGCGGGCGTAAGGGTGTTCGCGCACGCATACCCCGAATACGTATTATTCGGGGCGATATACAAATTTTGCCCGGCGGTCCCATTG
>NZ_JBSKBP010000373.1:0-241 GCF_053714275.1 Mesorhizobium sp. Arg314
CAATGGGACCGCCGGGCAAAATTTGTATATCGCCCCGAATAATACGTATTCGGGGTATGCGTGCGCGAACACCCTTAGGCCCGCGCCCTACAATATCCTCGGCACGGCTGCTTCCAACGCGCAGATTATGGATATGATTTTGGAGAGTGGCAATATTTACTGGTCATCTGGCGGAGCTGGAGGAATTCTTTACTGCACAGGCTGGGAGGACAATTTATAGATGTTCTGTTACACCAACAAT
>NZ_JBSKBP010000374.1:0-239 GCF_053714275.1 Mesorhizobium sp. Arg314
CCGGTCGTGACGAGCAGGGTCTTGGCCCGCCCGCCCACCTTGCAACGCTGGTTCAACCGCTCAGCTACGGCAAGGTAACTCTCATACGGAGCGGTGCCAAAGAAGGTGTGGCTGAACTTGGTCAGCTGGGCCTGTATGGCGGCGACGACCTTCGGATGCGAGTGTCCGACCGCGAGAGCACCCATTCCGCTCAGGAAGTCGATATAGCGCCGTCCCTCCACATCCCAGATCTCTGCACC
>NZ_JBSKBP010000375.1:0-237 GCF_053714275.1 Mesorhizobium sp. Arg314
GGTGAGCTTCTTGCGGTGATGCCGGCGGGCTTCACGTGCCTGACGACCGGCGCCATAGCGATGCGCGCATACCTTCCGATTGAGCCGCGCCGGCGTGGCGCGGTCGTGCGAGGAAGCGGGCCATGCCGGGTCATGGGGCGGTCTCCCGGTTCGTCGTCCGTGCGCCCGGCGGTCCGCGCGGCTGCCTGCACCGTTCGAACACCTCGATGACGATCATACGCCCGCCGCAGCACGGGC
>NZ_JBSKBP010000376.1:0-236 GCF_053714275.1 Mesorhizobium sp. Arg314
GCGCCGGCGCGCTCCGCTCAGTCATTGTTTCCTTACCATTGTCGGTAAAGAAGAATGTCGTTCTGCCTTCCTGATTGTCCCAACAGGGCCGCGTAGGGCACACCATCGATTGTGATGCTTGTCTGAGGCCGAGCCGGGCTCGGCAGCACGCCATTCCAGTGCATCCCGCGCATGAGGTTCTCCTCCGCTCGCTGGTCACCGTGCACAAAGCCAGGGACGTACGCTCCCAAGTCCAG
>NZ_JBSKBP010000377.1:0-233 GCF_053714275.1 Mesorhizobium sp. Arg314
GTCGGACATGACCCGCTTCGTCCCGCACCAGGCAAATGCCCGCATCTTCAATGGAGTCGGCAAGTCGCTCGGCATCCCGAACGAGCGCATCGTCAAGACCATCGCCGACTATGGCAACTCGTCGGCCGCAACAATCCCACTGTCGCTGTCGGTCGCTCACAGCGCCAACCCTCTTCGGCCGGGTGAGAAACTGCTGCTGGCGGCGGCCGGCGCAGGTCTTGTCGGCGGAGCAC
>NZ_JBSKBP010000378.1:0-227 GCF_053714275.1 Mesorhizobium sp. Arg314
CGGCGGTTTGAGATCGCAACGCGGTGGGTGTAGCGCGACAGATAGGCGAGCACCGCCTCCGGCCCCGCGAACGGCGCTTTGGCGTAGACCACCCAGCGCTTCTTCCGGGCGGCAGCAAGCTGGCGCAGGAAGGCCCGTCGCTCGGTCAGCTGCGTCATCGATCCGAAGAAGGCGAGCCGGCCGGCGTCGTGCAGTGCGATCAGCCGGGCGAGGAACAGGCGGCGGAA
>NZ_JBSKBP010000379.1:0-227 GCF_053714275.1 Mesorhizobium sp. Arg314
TCGGCGAGCCAGGCTTTTGGGTCGACCTCGTTCAGGCGGCAAGTGGTGATGGATGTCAGCATGACGGCAGCCCGGTCAGCGCCGCGCTGGCTCCCGGCGAATGTCCAAGCCCGCCTTCCCAGGGCCACACCTCTCAATGCCCTTTCCGCGGCATTGTTGGTCAGGCAGATTCTGCCGTCATCGATGAAGCGGGCAAAGTCCTCCCAGCGCGAGAGCATGTAGTTGAT
>NZ_JBSKBP010000380.1:0-225 GCF_053714275.1 Mesorhizobium sp. Arg314
AGCCTCTCATTTCTCCTAGTCAAGAAAATGTTGGAACCGCTTCCGGTAATTCGATATTGATATAGGGATCACCAGCGGTTCCGACGCTTGTTTTAGGTGCAGTAAATGAGCAGCACGGTTCGGTTGTCAGACGTCGCCAAATTGGCAAAGGTTGGCGTTGGAACCGCTTCGCGAGTTTTGAATGGCTCGGCCAATGTTTCGGCAGCAACACGAAAAAAGGTTTTG
>NZ_JBSKBP010000381.1:0-225 GCF_053714275.1 Mesorhizobium sp. Arg314
AGCCTCTCATTTCTCCTAGTCAAGAAAATGTTGGAACCGCTTCCGGTAATTCGATATTGATATAGGGATCACCAGCGTTTCCGACGCTTGTTTTAGGTGCAGTAAATGAGCAGCACGGTTCGGTTGTCAGACGTCGCCAAATTGGCGGAGGTTGGCGTTGGAACCGCTTCGCGAGTTTTGAATGGCTCGGCCAATGTTTCGGCAGCAACACGAAAAAAGGTTTTG
>NZ_JBSKBP010000382.1:0-224 GCF_053714275.1 Mesorhizobium sp. Arg314
ACCGGAGCAACCGGTGCCACAGGCGCAACTGGCGATACCGGCGCCACAGGTGCTACTGGCGCGACTGGTGCCACAGGTGCGACTGGCGATACAGGCGCCACAGGTGCGACTGGCGACACGGGTGCCACAGGTGCGACCGGAGCCACCGGCGCGACTGGTGCGACTGGCGATACCGGTGCAACTGGAGCCACCGGCGCCACGGGTGCAACTGGCGCGACCGGAGC
>NZ_JBSKBP010000383.1:0-221 GCF_053714275.1 Mesorhizobium sp. Arg314
CGATGCCGGCCACGGCATCCTCGGCGCCTCGATTGCTTCAGACGGATCCGCCTACGGCCTCATCCAGATCCCGGCGGGCGGCAGCAACCGGCCCTTCTCCGACGAAATCGACAGCGTCGAAACGCGCATGACCATCGCAGACGGCCGCGAAGTCTTCGTCAAAGCAGTCGAGATGATGAGCCGCTGTTCAAGCGAGGCGCTGGCGGCGGCCGGTCTTTCGG
>NZ_JBSKBP010000384.1:0-219 GCF_053714275.1 Mesorhizobium sp. Arg314
ATGCGGATTATCCGGGCTATTGTCGCGGGCGAGCGCAATCCCGACGTGTTGGCGACCTACCGTGATGTGCGCTGCCATTCCTCCATCGAGACGATCCGCGCCGCGCTGGTGGGCAACGATCGAGACGAACATGTCTTCGCGCTGACCCAGTCGCTGGAGCTCTACGACACCTACCAGGCCAAGATGCTTGACTGCGATCACAAGCTGGAATCCTTGATG
>NZ_JBSKBP010000385.1:0-218 GCF_053714275.1 Mesorhizobium sp. Arg314
GAGGCCATGCAGCGCCACGCGCTGGAGGGACTGGCGAGGATTTCCCTTTACGCGCCGTTCTTGCAGCTGAGCAAAGCCGACATTGTCGGCGAAGGCGCACGACTAGGCGTGCCTTTTGCGGAAACCTGGTCGTGTTACCAGGGCGGGGCTCACCATTGCGGTCGTTGCGGCACCTGCGTCGAGCGGCGCGAGGCCTTTCACCTGGCTGCTCAAAACGA
>NZ_JBSKBP010000386.1:0-218 GCF_053714275.1 Mesorhizobium sp. Arg314
GGTGGTCAGATCGACCAACGGAACACCGCGATAGGTGTCTGACAGCCTGGCGGTCGCTGGCGAGGCGGGTTCTGGAGCCCTTAATTTGCGAGGACTATGACCATGGCGAACACGGGTGCTTGAGGCCAACCTGCTGTCACTGGCCACTTGTTCTAAGACATGCGCGTCTGCGGGCGCTGGCCGCCCGGCAGTAGCTGAATAGCCCCGCTCATGATACG
>NZ_JBSKBP010000387.1:0-217 GCF_053714275.1 Mesorhizobium sp. Arg314
GAGGCCGACATCGACGCATTCATCGAAACCCACAACGAAAACCCCACCCCATACAAGTGGGTCAAATCCGCCGACCAGATCCTCGCATCGGTCAAGCGTTTCTGCCAGAAGACAATGAACCGAACTTCAGATTCAGGTGACTAGGTCGCAAACTCATAAACTGGGTATCGTGCTGATGTAAGTTCTGATTCAAGGCTTCTTTTGGAGGCTTTGATGC
>NZ_JBSKBP010000388.1:0-216 GCF_053714275.1 Mesorhizobium sp. Arg314
AGCGTCCGGATAGCATCGCTGTCGTAGGCGCGGTCGGCAAGCAGGATTGCATCGGGTTGGAGGGCGTCGAGCATGGCGGCGGCGGGCTTGCCGTCATGTGCCTGTCCGGCCGTCAGGACAAGGTCGATCGGCCGGCCTTCGGCATCGACGAGCGCATGGATCTTGGTCGTGAGGCCGCCGCGGGAACGTCCCATGCAGCCATCGTCAGCGCCCCCT
>NZ_JBSKBP010000389.1:0-215 GCF_053714275.1 Mesorhizobium sp. Arg314
CATCCACCGCTGGACCGTTCTTTTTTCGCCCTTGTTGCTGGAGCGCTTCAACCGGCGCAAGCGTAGCGTGACCGGCAAATGGCATGTCGACGAGACCTACATCAAGGTGCGTGGCCAGTGGATGTACCTCTATCGCGACACAGTCGAGTTTTGGTTTAGCGAGCAGCGCGGCCTGCCGGCGACCAAGCGCTTCTTCAGAAAGGCGCTGGAGCGTC
>NZ_JBSKBP010000390.1:0-215 GCF_053714275.1 Mesorhizobium sp. Arg314
CTGACGGCAGAGCAACCGGCGGTCCAGCCCGAGACCATGAGGCGCGACGGAGAGCCTGGCAAACGCAAGGCCACCGAGCCTGAGGAAGGTGGCAGGGCGACTCGACGCCGGCGATCGGATGCCGCGCCGCCGCATCCGCTGGCGCTTGGCGCCATCGATTACCTCGGTGACGAGCATATCACGGCGGATTACAATCTCCTGGGCGAGCAGTTGCA
>NZ_JBSKBP010000391.1:0-215 GCF_053714275.1 Mesorhizobium sp. Arg314
TCCGGCCCCGCGAACGGCGCCTTGGCGTAGACCACCCAGCGCTTCTTCCGGGCGGCAGCAAGCTGGCGCAGGAAGGCGCATCGCTCGGTCAGCTGCGTCATCGATCCGAAGAAGGCGAGCCGGCCGGCGTCGTGCAGCGCGATCAGCCGGGCGAGGAACAGGCGGCGGAACAGCTTGCCGAGCACGCGCACCGGAAGGAGGAAGGCCGGGCGCGA
>NZ_JBSKBP010000392.1:0-214 GCF_053714275.1 Mesorhizobium sp. Arg314
TTCTGAGCCAGATGCGCACTGAAGCGAGCTTGATGGCAGCGAGGAAATTGAGCGGATCGCGGTCATATCGAGTTGCGATACCTCTGAAGTGCTTAAGTTTGTTGAAGTATCGCTCGACGAGATTGCGCTGCCTGTAGACCCATGCGCTGAAAGGAAAACTGCCGGTCCGGTTCTTCTTCGGCGGGATGTTCGCCCACGCTTTTCGCTCCGCCGC
>NZ_JBSKBP010000393.1:0-214 GCF_053714275.1 Mesorhizobium sp. Arg314
GCCAGCTCAGCCGAAGCGTCCAGCACCCCGAAAAGGTGCTCACGATCGTCTGAGATCGCTGCTCACGATCACCTGAAATCTGTGCTCACGATCGTCTGAAATACGCAGTCGGCCGTCATCGGGATCGTCCACCAGGTTGATGAAGCCCAGACGCTCGGCTTCGGCCACATATTTCTTGCACGTATTGAGATGGTCTGCGGGTATCATCTTCCAC
>NZ_JBSKBP010000394.1:0-213 GCF_053714275.1 Mesorhizobium sp. Arg314
TGCCTGTAAGGTTGATGTGTTCCCAACTGAGCGGCGAGATGTGCTTCAGCAGTGTGTCGGGAATATTTTTGCCCGCTTGCCTCAGATGCACGACAGCACGGTCGAGATAGACCGTATTCCAGTGCACAATCGCGCTGACGACGAGATTGAGGCCGGATGCGCGGAAGGCCTGGCTTTCGAACGATCGGTCACGGATTTCGCCTCGCTCATGGA
>NZ_JBSKBP010000395.1:0-213 GCF_053714275.1 Mesorhizobium sp. Arg314
GTGGAAGATGATACCCGCAGACCATCTCAATACGTGCAAGAAATATGTGGCCGAAGCCGAGCGTCTGGGCTTCATCAGCCTGGTGGACGATCCCGATGACTGCCGACTGCGTATTTCAGACGATCGTGAGCACGGATTCAGGTGATCGTGAGCAGCGATCTCAGACGATCGTGAGCACCTTTTCGGGGTGCTGGACGCTTCGGCTGAGCTGGC
>NZ_JBSKBP010000396.1:0-213 GCF_053714275.1 Mesorhizobium sp. Arg314
CCGTGGCGACGTGCCGTTTGCCCGCACGGACCCTCCCTGTCCTGCGATTGCCTCCATAACCCTATCGAGATTATTCCAGGCGTTGGGTTCGCTCTGGCGCCCGGCCGGGGTGTCTTGCGGGACGACTTTTGGGTTCACGTCCGGAGGGCCTCTACCTTTGGTCTCGTCGCGCCGCTGCATAGCTTCATGTAAGGCATTGGTTCCTTTTATGTG
>NZ_JBSKBP010000397.1:0-212 GCF_053714275.1 Mesorhizobium sp. Arg314
CGGTCCAGCGGTGGATGGTCGTGTGATCGACCGTAATGCCGCGCTCGGCCATCATCTCCTCAAGATCACGCAGGCTCCGATTGTAGGCAAGGTACCAGCGCACGCAAAGCAGGATCACAGATTGGTCGAACTGAGGGCCTTTGAACATTGCACCCTCGGAAATGATCGAAGGCTCCGTGCCACAGCGCAGGTAATCAAAAGGTTGCAACAGA
>NZ_JBSKBP010000398.1:0-210 GCF_053714275.1 Mesorhizobium sp. Arg314
AGCCGCACCAGCTCGTGCTTCATGTTGATGATCTGATCGAGCCTGGAGCGGAACAGATCCTGTTCTCCCGTCTCGCGCTTCTCGCGTGGTCTGGACACCGCCGTCCCCTCGACTCACCGCCCCCAGACGAGTGAATCACGCCCGCAAGCAGGAGGGAATCGCAAAACCGAATTGCAAGAAAACGCCAGCCAAATACCGCAAATCCTGCAA
>NZ_JBSKBP010000399.1:0-210 GCF_053714275.1 Mesorhizobium sp. Arg314
TGGAGCTCGAAGAACTCGTCACCTCGGCGACCGAGGATGAGCTTGCCGCGCAGGCCGCGGCGGCGAAGACGCAGAAGGTTCGCCCCTTCACGCAAGCGACCGGTGCGCAAGCCATGGCCGGATGACATCGAACACGAGCGCGTCGTCATCGATCCTCCGACTGCCTGCGCCTGCTGCGGCGGATCCCGGCTGTCCAAGCTGGGCGAGGAT
>NZ_JBSKBP010000400.1:0-207 GCF_053714275.1 Mesorhizobium sp. Arg314
CCCCAGTCGGCGGCAGCAAATCCAGGAGCGCTATCGGCTTCCATCGGCGTGGCCGGCCGCGAAACCTGCTCCTGCTCCCCAAGCACTTGCACTGACAAATGTTCACGGGCTTGCGGATACGTCCCGCCGCCCACGTCCAGGTCAGACGCCGAAAAGTGGTCGTCCACCGTCAATCCGATCGTGCTATCCATGTCCTTCGGATCGGTG
>NZ_JBSKBP010000401.1:0-207 GCF_053714275.1 Mesorhizobium sp. Arg314
CGCAACTTAAGGAAAGAGACGTACGCTGGCTGGAACTCTGGCACGTGGAGATGCTGCTGCGCGGCTTCTATGTGGCGCCACGCGGACTTGTTGCACTCTCGCTTCCTTTCGGTGAGAATGAGGCAAAAACTTTTCTTACTGCATTCGACGATTTTTTGGCAGCTCATCGTTCTCTCTTGCCTACGCGCACCAGTTAACCTTATTCAT
>NZ_JBSKBP010000402.1:0-206 GCF_053714275.1 Mesorhizobium sp. Arg314
AGCTTGTCGGCGACCGGCAGGATGACTTCCTGGAACTTCTCCGAGGAGCCAAGCGCACGACCACCGGAGATGATGATCTTGGCCGAGGTCAGCTCCGGACGGTCGTTCTCGGAAAGCTTGTTCTCGACGAAGGAGGAGAGGCCCGGGTCGGCGGCGGCGTTGGCCGTTTCGACCGAGGCCGAGCCGCCTTCCGGCGCGGCCTGGAA
>NZ_JBSKBP010000403.1:0-206 GCF_053714275.1 Mesorhizobium sp. Arg314
GACTACGTTCGTCACGTCCGGCGCTTCGCAGCCTTCCTCCGACGCTCTCCCGATACCGCGACGCCCGAGGACATCCGTCGCTTCCAGTTGTATCAGCATGAGAACGGCGTCGGCCCTGCGACGATCAATGGCGCGGTCTCGGCGTTGCGGTTCCTGTTCCTGGTGACGCTGAAGCGGCGGGATCTGGCCCGTGTGCTGGTGATCAT
>NZ_JBSKBP010000404.1:0-206 GCF_053714275.1 Mesorhizobium sp. Arg314
GTCGAGATGTTCCGCAAGCTGCTCGACCAGGGCCAGGCCGGCGACAACATCGGCGCGCTGCTGCGCGGCGTCGACCGCGAAGGCGTCGAGCGCGGCCAGGTTCTGGCCAAGCCGGGCACGGTGAAGCCACACAAGAAGTTCGTGGCCGAGGCCTACATCCTGACCAAGGACGAGGGCGGCCGTCATACGCCGTTCTTCACCAACTA
>NZ_JBSKBP010000405.1:0-206 GCF_053714275.1 Mesorhizobium sp. Arg314
TAGTTGGTGAAGAACGGCGTATGACGGCCGCCCTCGTCCTTGGTCAGGATGTAGGCCTCGGCCACGAACTTCTTGTGCGGCTTCACCGTGCCCGGCTTGGCCAGAACCTGGCCGCGCTCGACGCCTTCACGGTCGACGCCGCGCAGCAGCGCGCCGATGTTGTCGCCGGCCTGGCCCTGGTCGAGCAGCTTGCGGAACATCTCGAC
>NZ_JBSKBP010000406.1:0-204 GCF_053714275.1 Mesorhizobium sp. Arg314
ATGGTTACGTCAGCTCCATTCCTACGGTCTGTTACGCGGGAGCTTTCGCCCTGATGCCGCAGTTGCCACCCTGCGCGCCTATCTGCGTCAACGGGAGCGGCTCGTAGAATACGCCGCTGCCCACATTCAGCATATGCAAAAGGCCCTGATGGAGATGAATCTGCAACTTCATCACGTCGTCTCCGACATCACCGGTGCGACCGG
>NZ_JBSKBP010000407.1:0-203 GCF_053714275.1 Mesorhizobium sp. Arg314
ACGAAATCGACGTCGGGATGCTCGACCGCGACATTGTCGCTCATCGAGCATTCCGTCATCAGCACCACGCGCGCCGGCTTATGCCGCGCGACATAGTCGGACATCGCCGCCGTCGAGCCGGCGAAGTCGGCCTCGGCGACGACCTGCGGTGCACATTCGGGATGGGCAAGAACCGTGACGCCCGGATGCGCTTCGCGCAGCTC
>NZ_JBSKBP010000408.1:0-203 GCF_053714275.1 Mesorhizobium sp. Arg314
CTGGCCACGCTGGTCGTCAACAAGCTGCGCGGTGGCCTGAAGATCGCCGCCGTCAAGGCTCCGGGCTTCGGTGACCGCCGCAAGGCCATGCTGGAAGACATCGCCATCCTGACCGGTGGCCAGGTCATCTCGGAAGACCTCGGCATCAAGCTCGAGAATGTCGGCCTCAACATGCTCGGCCGCGCCAAGAAGGTGTCGATCTC
>NZ_JBSKBP010000409.1:0-201 GCF_053714275.1 Mesorhizobium sp. Arg314
GGACGAGCCGCTCGACGGCACGATCGGCATCGGCCACACGCGCTGGGCGACGCATGGCGTGCCCAACGAGACCAACGCGCATCCGCATTTTTCCAACGGCGTCGCCATCGTCCACAACGGCATCATCGAGAATTTCGCCGAGCTGCGCGACGAACTCACCCGCGACGGCTACATCTTCGCCTCGCAGACCGACACCGAGGT
>NZ_JBSKBP010000410.1:0-201 GCF_053714275.1 Mesorhizobium sp. Arg314
AAGATAGGCGTCGCCTTTCTCGAATGTGTGGAACTTCCGATCCTTCAGATTTCGTAGCCGAGGCGCGAACCGCTTGCCGATCAGAGCGAACAACCCGAACACGTGATCGCTTGCGCCGCCTGTGTCGGTGAAATGCTCCTGGATATCGAGGATCGTGTCCTGATCGAATAGACCATCGAGCACATAGGCAGCTTCGCTTTC
>NZ_JBSKBP010000411.1:0-200 GCF_053714275.1 Mesorhizobium sp. Arg314
ACAGCTGCCGGAAGGAGGTCCGCATCGACAAGAGCTGGGAGCGCCTGTTCGACGGCGACATCGGACTGTCCATCGACGATGGCAAAAAGATCATGGCAGCTCTGCAGAGCGCGGTCGTGAGCCATGAGGCGGAGACCTATTTTCTCTTTCGCCGGGCCTGCCCGGACTGCTACACGTTCCGGCCGGTGAAGGACTACACG